>NZ_AP025472.1:2400000-2758046 GCF_024347395.1 Vibrio cortegadensis | reverse complement strand
TAAAAGCTGAAATTTCTGCGAAACAAAGTTCTCTATCTGCGGTTGGAGAGTATGACCAATCGCAACAAGTAGGATACTCAGGAGTGATGAGCGCACTGGCAACATTAGGTCGCCGAGATATATCACTAAGTCATATTACCATTAATGCTAACACCCTAGATTTAAAAGGTGTCGCGAGAAATGCCAGCGTGGTTCCAAACTGGATCAGTCAGTTCAAACATGAATTGAATTTGGTTGGACGTACTTTTGATAAACTTAAAATTGGTAGAAACGAACAAGATATTGTGACATTTGAATTGCATACTCGTGGAGGCACTAAATAGTGAAGCAACAATGGCTACTCCTAAACGATAAATTCATGGCGTTAAGCTCGCGTGAAAAGTGGTTGATTTTACTGTGTGGCGCGGTGGGTTTCTTCTTTGTGTTTCTGACTTTCCTAGTGGAACCTAGCCTCCAAGATTATAATAATTCAAAAAATCAGCTACGCCAGATAAAGCAAAACAATCAACTTGCTGAGAGTGAGTTAATGGTTTTAACCGCGAAATTAAGTAAAGATCCGGATCAAGAGATTGATAAAGAATATCAAAGCTTAATTGTTCAAAGTCAGGAGCTCTCTCTTCAATTATCTGAAATTATAGAAAGCTTAGTTGCGCCAACCCAAATGTCTCATTTATTGGAAAGTGTTTTAGTGAGTGGTAAAGATCTTAAGCTAATCTCGCTGGAATCACTAAATGCTGAACCAATTGTCAAAAATAACGATCAAAGTGAAGGCCATTACTCTGGCTACTTTGTACATCCTGTTCGGATAGAACTGACAGGAAACTATTTTGCGATAGAAAAGTATCTAAATGCTCTAGAAAACTTACCCGTAAAATATTACTGGAGACACTTTAACTACTCTGTAGAGAAGTACCCAGAAGCTCGTTTGATCTTAGAAGTTTACACATTGGGGACTAGGCAGGAGTTTATCGGTGGTTAAATCTATCATTGTATGTCTTATGGGCATTTCATTATCTGCTTTTGCTGCTCAAGATCCAACGGCTCCACTTGGTTGGATGGCACCAGCAGATAAGGTTGTTAAGAAAAAGAGGGTGCGCACATATCGTTTACCGACACTTCAAAGTATTGTGTGTAAAGATGAGGCTCCATGCTATGCCATCCTTAATGATCAAGTGGTCACTCAAGGAAATACAATTCGTGGTTACCGAGTGAAGCAGGTAAATGCAGAAGATGTCACTCTTCAACGTGGTAGCAAAACTTGGAAGTTAGAACTTTTCTCTCTAAATATTAAGCACTAAATATGAATCAGAACAAAAAAGGTTTGAGTGAGAATATGCGAAAAATCGTATTAGGAATTGTAGTGGCATCATTGGCTGGCTGTTCAATGGGGCATAGAGATCCTGTTGAAGTGAAACAAGCGCTGAATGAAGCGATTAATGAATCTAATAGTCGCAATTTGGAAGAGTTGCCTGATTCTGTTCAAGATGACCTCATGCCTGATCTGAATAACTCAGCGTTAGCGATTGGCGGACCAGTAAAACGTTTCCGAATTCAAGCTGATAATGTTGATGCCAAGGCCTTTTTTACTAGTTTAGTTAAGGGTACAGAGTTTAGTGCTGCTATTCACCCTAGCGTTAATGGCCGAATTACGGTAAACCTGACCGATGTCACACTGGATGAAGTGTTAAACGTTGTTCGCGATATGTATGGCTATGATGTTGAAAAGCAAGGCAAGGTACTTCAAGTATTTCCTGCTGGCCTGCGTTCAGTGACGATCCCTGTGGATTACTTGCAAATGAAACGTGCGGGTAGTTCATTAACTTCAATAAAAACAGGTTCAATTACTGAGAATGGCTCTAGTTCTTCGGGCAGTTCTTCTGATTCATCAAGCTCAGATTCATCAAGTTCAAGCTCAACAACAAGTGGTGGAACTGAAATTGAAACCACAAGTGAAAGCGATTTTTGGCCTCAGCTGGAAAAAGCCGTAGCTCAATTAATCGGTTCAGGTGACGGGCAAAGCGTGGTTGTTACACCGCAAGCCAGTGTGATCACCGTTCGCGCTTACCCTGATGAAATTCGTGAAGTAAGACAGTTCCTAAATATTTCACAACAGCGTTTGCACCGTCAGGTTATTCTGGAAACTAAAGTTCTAGAAGTCACATTAAGTGATGGATATCAGCAAGGTATCAATTGGAATAAGATGTTCTCTTCAAACGGGACAAATTACAGTATTGGTACCGGAACGATTACTAAGAATGCGGCCGGTTCAATTGTTCCTGGTGCTTTACCTGGTTTAGATTCTATTGGTTCTTTGTTAGGTGGGCAGTCAAACATTGTCGTTTCTAGCGGTAGCTTCGAAGCTGTATTGAGCTTTATGGACACTCAGGGTGATTTGAATGTGCTTTCTAGCCCGCGAGTCACGGCGGCTAATAATCAAAAAGCGGTGATTAAAGTCGGTACCGATCAATACTATGTGACCGAACTTTCGAGTAATGCGGGCAGTGGTGAGAACTCTCAGGCAGTACCTGAAGTCACGTTGACGCCATTCTTTTCTGGCATATCTTTAGATGTAACGCCGCAGATTGATGATAAAGGCAATGTGCTACTGCATGTACACCCCGCGGTTATAGATGTGGAAGAGGAAAATAAAGTGCTTAACCTCGGTGGCGACTTTAACGATATTCTTCTGCCGCTAGCAAAAAGTTCAATTCGTGAGTCAGATTCAGTGATCCGTGCTCGTGATGGTGATGTTGTGGTTATCGGCGGTTTAATGAAATCAGCCACTGTCGATCAAGTCTCGCAAGTTCCATTCTTAGGTGATATTCCAGCTCTTGGTCACCTATTTCGCAACACATCAAAAATTTCTAGAAAAACAGAGTTAGTGATCTTATTGAAACCGACAGTCGTCGGTGTTAATTCTTGGCAGAAAGAGCTAGAGCGTTCACGCGATTTACTTCAAGAATGGTTCCCTGACGAAGAATAACCCCTGTGTGGAGATATTATGTATCAGGCGCACTTTGGTTTTAGTTGTCAGCCATTTAGCCTAACCCCAAATACTGACCTGTTTTATGGTTTAGCGCCTCACTATGAGGCGATTCAAACTGTAATATCGGCAGTCCAGATGGGGGAAGGTGTCATTAAGGTGACAGGTGAAGTCGGAACGGGAAAAACCATGGTTTGCCGCATGCTAGTCAATCATTTGCAAGAGCATGTGGCATTAATTTATTTACCTAATCCTATTCTGACTGGTAGTGAATTGCGTCAAGCGGTCGCAAAAGAGTTAGGGCTAGAGAAAGTGCCTGATGCCACTATCGTTGATGAAATCCAAACTAAATTGATAGATATTCACTCCAGCGGTCGTCGCGCGGTTGCGATTATAGATGAAGCTCAAGCACTGACTGATGAAACTCTTGAAACATTACGTTTGTTTGGCAATTTAGAAACCGAACAGAAAAAGCTACTGCAGTTGATCTTACTTGGACAACCTGAATTCGATGACCGATTATCTCAACACCACCTGAGGCAGTTTAGGCAACGAATTTCATTCAGTGCAAAACTTCGACCTCTTTCGCTTGATGAAACGGTCGCTTATATCGATCATCGTTTAGAAAAGTCGTCAGGCAGTACATCGCTATTTAGCTTAAATCAAAAAAAAGCGGTTTGGCACTCTACTGGTGGTATTCCAAGATTGATTAATCAAATCTGCCATAAAGCGCTCATCTTGGCTTGTTGTGATCAAAGTAGTTCAACACAGAACCACCACCTATTTTCGGCGATGCATGACACCTTCGATGTGCTTAAGCCTAAGTTTAAAAACCCATTGATTTGGGGCTGGAGTAAATCATGAGTGCAATGAACAATGCGCTGTCAGAGTTAGCGAATAAAGACCAATCACTATCGGCTCCAATTGAGAAGGCTCAAGTCAATAAAGTGAAGTCGAGATCGCCTATTGTTTGGGTTGCGTTAGGCTTCTCTCTAAGCTTAGCTGTCGGTGGATGGGCGGTATCTCAGCAATCCGATATGATTGTGACTTCCGAAAATACGGTTAATCTGCGTGACGACTCTAAATCAGGGAAAGAGAGTGATATTCGCACATTAGCTGAAAAAAAAGTGGCTGATAAAAAAGAGTCTGATTTCACGCCTGTGACGCCAGAAAAAACGATTCAAGCTGTGACCATTTTCGAACCCGTCAATGACGAGAAAAAGAAATCGGTGAGCGTTTCATCTCAAAAGCCTATTCATGTCGCAAAAATTAATCAGCCTCAATCAGTAGAGAGTCAGTCGGCAAAGGTTCAGCTGGTAAATAGCCAAATAGCTGAGCGTAAGTCATCTCAACCGACTCGTGCTGTTAAAGCTAATGAGTCAACGAAAGAAACCAATGTGAAAACCGCCCCAACATCGGCAATGGTAGTGGAGCAAGTTGAGCTTACTCCTGAAGCTTTGGCTCAAAATGCGCTGAGTCGTGCTAAAAAATCGCTAGACAGTAACGATATGAATGGGGCTTTGAGTAACTATTCCGAAGTATTGCGCTATACGCCAAAAAATGAAGTTGCTCGTCAAAAATTAGCGGCCCTATATTACGGTAAAGGTGATGCGCGTAAAGCGTATGATATACTTCAGTATGGAATAAAATTGTCACCGGATAGTGAAGATCTACGTCTAGGGCTGAGTAAGTTGCTGATTAAAGAGAAACAGCCTGACGTGGCATTAAGCCCGCTGATTCATTTACCACCAAACCCTAGTATTCGCTATCTTGCAATGCGCGCAGCGTTAGGGCAAAAGTCTAAGCAAAGTGAAGTTACTTTAGAAAGCTATCAACAGCTTGTCGGCCTTGACCCTGAAAATGGTCGCTGGTGGTTAGGCTTGGCGATTCAACAAGAGCGCAATATGGATTTTGACTCAGCGTTTAATTCATATCAACAAGCATTATCCCTTATTGGAATTTCAAAACAGTCTCAAAATTTTGTTCGTGATCGCATGAAAGTTCTGCGCACAATACAGGAGTCAACAAGTGCAAATTAAGTTAAGAAAAAGACTCGGTGACTTACTCGTTGAAGAGGGGATCATTACCGAGCAACAAGTTGAGCAAGCTCTGTCAGCGCAGCGAAGCACAGGTCAAAAGCTGGGTGATACATTAATCGAACTTGGTTTCTTATCTGAACAGCAGATGTTGATGTTCCTATCGCAGCAGCTTGATTTACCGCTCATTGATTTGAGTCGAGCCGCGGTTGATATTGATGCAGTTCAATTACTACCAGAAGTGCATGCTCGACGATTACGTGCACTTGTTATTGGCCGAAACCAAGATACTTTACGGATTGCGATGAGTGATCCTGCGGATTTGTTTGCCCAAGAATCACTATTAGACCAACTTGGTCAGTATGGGCTGGAATTTGTCATAGCACCTGAAAGGCAGTTAGTTGAAGGCTTTGATCGCTACTATCGCCGAACAAAAGATATCGCATCCTTTGCCGAACAACTTCAAGCTGAGCACCAAGTTAATGAAGCCTTTGATTTTGATATCGGAGATGAAGACAGTGATGAAGTTACGGTTGTTAAACTAATTAACTCGCTGTTTGAAGATGCGATTCAAGTTGGGGCGTCAGATATACACATTGAGCCAGACTCTAACGTACTGCGCCTGCGTCAACGTATTGATGGTGTGCTCCATGAAACTTTATTAAATGAAGTGAATATCGCATCAGCGTTGGTGCTTCGTTTAAAACTGATGGCGAACTTAGATATTTCGGAGAAACGATTACCACAAGATGGCCGTTTTAATATCCGAGTGAAAGGCCAATCGGTAGATATCCGTATGTCGACGATGCCCGTTCAGTATGGTGAATCAGTGGTAATGCGTTTGCTTAACCAAACCTCTGGTTTACGTAAGTTAGAGGAGTCTGGTTTACCGGCCGATCTTCTGGCTCGTTTGCGGGATCAACTGCGTCGGCCACATGGCATGATTTTAGTAACAGGCCCGACGGGTTCAGGTAAAACGACAACGTTATATGGCGCACTGTCTGAGCTGAATGTTCCAGGCAAGAAAATCATTACAGCCGAAGATCCGGTTGAATATCGTCTTCCGAGGATCAACCAAGTTCAAGTGAACAGTAAGATCAATTTGAACTTCTCTACCGTACTTCGAACTTTTTTACGTCAAGATCCCGATATCATTCTAATTGGTGAGATGCGTGACCACGAGACGGTTGAAATTGGTCTGCGAGCAGCCTTAACCGGTCACTTAGTGCTGAGTACGCTCCATACCAATGATGCGATTGATAGCGCCTTACGTATGATGGATATGGGAGCTCCGGGTTACCTTGTTGCCAGTGCAGTTCGTGCTGTTGTTGCACAACGTTTGATCAGAAAAGTGTGCCCAGACTGCAAAGTAGACGACCAAATTGATGAGGCAAGAAAACAGTGGCTCAGCGTCCGTTTTCCTAACCAAGTTCATCAGACGTTTACTAAAGGTCGTGGCTGTCAAAACTGTAACCTGACAGGCTACCGTGGTCGTATTGGTGTTTTTGAAATGCTTGAGTTAGAGCAACATATGATGGATAGCTTACGCTCAAGCGATGCGGTTGCTTTCTCTAAAGCGGCACGAGCTTCTAAAAACTATAAACCTTTACTCGCCTCTGCAATGGAGTTGGCGATAGAAGGTACAGTCAGCCTTGATGAAGTCATGAACCTTGGTGAAGGTGACGCATCAGGTATGGCTGATGCTATCTTGATTTAGGAAAAAATATGGCTACATATCGTTATCAAGGTCGAAACTTAGATGGGAGTAAAGCCTCAGGTAAAGTTGACGCATCAACAGAAGAGCTTGCGGCGGATGTTTTGATGAATAAAGGGGTCATCCCTACATCGATCCAACCAGCTAAAGAGGGGGGCGGTTCCCTTAATGTTGATCTCTCTGTGCTTATGGGAAAACCGGTTCCATTAGAAGTTTTAGTTATCTTTTGTCGTCAGCTGTATAGCTTAACCAAAGCAGGGGTTCCACTCCTACGTTCCATGAAGGGACTAAGCCAAAACTGTTCTAATAAACAGTTACAAGATGCGCTTGAAGAGGTGACCGCAGAACTGACCAATGGGCGTGGTTTATCGGCTTCAATGCAGATGCACCCGAAAGTGTTTAGTTCACTGTTTGTCTCTATGGTTAACGTTGGTGAGAATACCGGTCGTTTAGACCAAGCTTTGCTTCAACTTGCGGGCTATTACGAGCAAGAAGTAGAGACTCGGAAAAGAATTAAAACAGCGATGCGTTATCCAACGTTTGTGATCAGCTTCATTATGGTAGCGCTGTTTATATTGAACGTGAAAGTGATCCCACAATTTACCAGCATGTTCAGTAAATTCGGTGTTGAACTGCCTTTGCCGACGCGAATTCTTATCGGCATGTCCGACTTTTTTGTGAACTATTGGGGGGCGATGATTGGTTTGTTGCTTGGAATGATCTTTGCTTTTAAAACTTGGGTGAATACTGATAGTGGCCGAGAGCGATGGGACCGAATGCGCTTAAAAACCCCTGTCGTTGGTGGTGTGATTAATCGGGCACAACTCTCTCGTTTTTCACGTACCTTCGCCTTGATGTTGCAAGCAGGTGTGCCTCTAAACCAATCTTTAGCCTTAGCGGCAGAAGCCTTGGGTAATCGATATTTAGAGCTAAGAATTCTAGAAATGAAAGCAGCAATTGAAGCGGGTAGTACCATCTCTTCGACAGCCATTAATTCAGGGATTTTTACACCACTGGTTATTCAAATGGTGAGCGTAGGCGAAGAAACAGGTCGTATTGATGAGCTATTGTTAGAAGTAGCAGATTTTTATGATCGCGAAGTTGATTATGATTTAAAAACATTAACCGCCAGAATCGAACCCATTCTCTTAGTGGTTGTTGCTGGCATGGTGTTAGTGCTTGCTCTTGGTATCTTCCTGCCAATGTGGGGAATGCTTGACGTGGTGAAAGGTTAGCATGACCAATAATGAACAACGGTCTCGATTTGTGATTTGGCTACTGGCCATTATCATTATCGTGATGAGTTTTTTGATTGCTTGGAAGCCTGTAGAAGAAGAAGCAGAAAATACCGCTCTATTTTTGGCAAGTAAACGAATACTCGAAAGGGCGAATTATTATAAACAAGAGTGGCTACTAAAAGGGCAACTCGAAAAGTTAACCATTAATCGTCATGAGCTTACGTTTAGCGAGTCTGGTTGGGCATTGCCTATTCAGAATGGAAAACTTGATTGTGCTTATTGGTTAGACTTGCTTTATCCGGAACAACAATTGCTTGGGATAGATGACGCAGAAAGTAATATTTATAAAGAACAGAATGGTTACCGCTGCCAATATCGCTATGTGAGTAACATGAGTATTATCCTACAGCTAAAAAATGAACGCTTTAGTGTGAATGTCGAATTTTTGTCATTATGATTTTTTGACTCCAAGCCGATGTTCATCCTTAATTGAACGATGTATAATATGCAATACCGATAACAGAAGTGAGTTAAAAATGTACAAGAAACAGATGGGTTTCTCTTTAGTTGAATTAGTGGTTGTTATTGTTGTTGTCGGTCTGCTAGCAGCCGCAGCTTTACCTCGTTTTCTCGATGTGACAGATGAAGCAAAAAAAGCCAGCATTGAGGGCATTGCGGGCGGCTTTGCCACTGGTGTCCTTTCTGCTCGTGCGCAATGGGAAGCGGAAGCTCGCCCATCTGCAACCATTGGCAATGAACGCTATAATACTGTCGATTATGACGGCGTTGATTTTTGGCTAACACGTTCAAAAAGCAACAGCGGAGTGAGCACCGATTTTCGTGATGGATACCCTTATGGTATTAACACGGATTCTAGTTCTTACCCAACAAGCGTGGATGATCAAGCTTGTGTCGATTTAATGGAAAATCTTTTGCAGAATCCACCAAAGGTAGCGAAATCAAGCACCGCGGCAGATGATTCAAACAATAAATACTCAGCAAAGGCTGATAATACGAATTCGACGTGCACTTACACCCAATTAGAGGGCAGTACAGCGCACAATTTTATGTACGAAATTAAAACTGGTCGTGTGACCGTAACTTTGCAGTAGCCCTGCAACTTTAACCAACATAGAGAGAAGTAACTATGAAAAAACAAGGCGGTTTCACCCTAATTGAATTAGTGGTTGTAATTGTAATTCTAGGCATTTTAGCGGTAACCGCTGCGCCACGTTTCTTGAACCTACAAGATGATGCGCGTGATGCTACACTTGAAGGGTTCCGTGGCGCTGTTGCTGGTGCTATGGGGATTTCTTACGGTAAAGCTGCAATCAATGGTATTGAAACTCAACAGTATGTAGCTGCTAGTGCTGGTAATACTACGATTAATGGGATTGTTCATTCTTTTGGTTACCCAATTGCGACATCGGCAGGCGTTGGGGCTACGATTGAGCAATCTGGTGAATTTGTAGAGCTAAGTACTACTGGAACTGTTGGGACAAATGCAACAATTGTTTACGGTATAGCTAACTATACCGGAAGTTGTGTTCGTTACTCTGAAGCAACAAGTGCAACAGTTGCAGCAACGGTTGCAACTGTTGACGGTGCTGCAAATTGTACAGCTGACTAATTATATCGTGTTACTAAAGACCAGCCTCGGCTGGTCTTTTTTTTGCCTTCTCAAAATTCGACACAAAGTGCTGTATAGCGCTCACATCTTTATCGCTTTCCTATATACTAGTCAGTAAGTTACTTCAAAAGGCTGAGTTATGCGTGGGAATCGATTGGGGTTTACATTGATTGAACTTATCGTGGTGATTATTCTGATCGGGATAGTTTCCTCTTATGCCGCCAGTCGTTATGTTGGGGTTGGTAGCTTTTCTACTTACGCCGCGCAAGAGCAAGCCATTTCAATTATTCGTCAATTGCAGGTATATCGCATGCAATCGAATGTCAGCTCCGCAAATACGAGTTTTCAACTTACCGCCAATGATGGCTGTATTGGCTCGACTGAAGGCTGCGTTGCTGCAAGCTCACCAGCAGAAGCCAATGAACGTGGTGACGTTATGCGTATTGATGGAGTTACCGTCACTTCAACGACTTCTCCTATTGATTTTGATCTGCTCGGTAATCCGTTAAATGCTGCAAGTGCAGGGGTGTCGATTAATCTTACTAACAGCAGTGAAACCACCTCCGTGTGTATTAATAGCCAAGGTTACGTGAGCAGAGGTACGTGTTCATGAGTTTGTTATTGAAGAACCAGCAGCGCGGTATGACGCTCATTGAAAGTATTATTGCCATTGTGATCCTTGGCATTGCAATGGTGAGTTTAACCAGCCTGTTATTTCCTAACATTCGTGATTCAGCCGCTCCTCACTATCAAACTCGTGCGATTGCGTTAGGGCAAAGCTTTATGAGTCAAATCCTCGCCCGTAATTTTGATCATAATAGTGATTATGACGGGGGCGTTCGCCGTTGTGATGGTTCTGGTAGTGAAGGATTAACATGTACAACAACATTGGGGAGTGATAGTGGCGAAACAAATGCTGGAAACTTCAATGATGTTGATGACTACATTGGATGCTGGTATACCGATAACACTCAAGCCGACTGTATCTCGTCTACAACACATCCATTAGCTGATGTTTTTGGTAGTTCAGTGAATAGTGATTACCCCAACTTCCGTGTTGAAGTTGATGCTTTCTATGACGCCAATATGGATGGTAACAACGATGGCGGCATTGGTGTTTTAAAACGAATAGAGATATCCGTGACTGCTGGGCAGTATGGCAGTTATCCACTCGTTGCTTATAAGGGGAACTACTGATGAAAAATCGTGGTTTTACTCTTATCGAAATGGTATTGACGATGGTAGTCGGTGGGATCATTGTACTTGGCATTGCTGGCTTTGTTGAGTTAGGTACCAAAGGTTATGCCGACTCGATTGATCGCCAAAGAATGCAAACTCAAGCTCAGTTTGTGATTGAAAAGCTTTCTCGAGAATTTCGTCATGCAGTGCCTAACTCGTTTGAAGTACCTACAACGATTGCTGATCTAAAATGCCTCTCTTTTTACCCGATTAAGTATTCCGGTTTTTATGCCAAAATTGGCGATGATATTCAGTTTCTAATTGGTAATTCTGACCTTGCAGAAAACCATACCTTAACTGAAAATTTGCGTCTAGCAATCAACCCTACTCGTCGAGCGGACCTGTTTGGCGAAAATACGTCTATTGATGTCTCAGGCCAAACCGCGACAGATAACATCTATACTCTAGCGGGTGCGACAGCTACATTGCACAGCTCTTCAATTAGTAATCGCTTCTATATTGTTGATACCAATGAGCGTGTAAATTACTGCATGTCACTCACCGGACGTTCTATTGTTCGTAATGGTGTTCAAGTGGCTGATAATGTCAATTTTTCTAGCGGATTTAAATATAAAGAGCCGACATTACAACGTGGCGGGTTAGTTTATATCGATTTATTGTTCGAACAAGATGGTGAGCAGAGTGCTTACAAACAAGATGTGCAGGTGCTCAATGTCCCATAAAAAATCAAGACAGTCAGGTAGCGTATTAGTGGTCGTTATTTTTGTGATCGTTGTGATGGGTTTTCTCGCCTCGTCACTGACGCGCGTGAATTGGTCCAACAGTGATAATCAAACCCGTGAGCATCTCGGCACGCAAGCATGGTTATTGGCGCATTCCGCTAACGAATGGGCGCTAACTCAGTTATACCCGATTCCAGAGATAGCTACCTCTTCTGCTTTTCAAGCAATGTGCACTACAACGGTCAGTGGCAGTTCACCTAGTTTGTCAGTAGATATGCCATGTTCTTCTCCTAAATTAACTTGCAACAACGAAGGTGAGCTGGATGGTCAGGTTTTTTACAGAGTGGAAGCCACTGCTATATGTGGTAGTGGGAAATTACAAGTTCAGCGTTCGCAAGAAGTTTGGGTTAAGGAGTAGGGTATGTCGTTTCTGTATTCGTATTTAAAGAAGAAAACTCTAGAGTTGGCTGGAAAGATTAAGTGGCTCGGGATCGCTCTGTCTTGCTTTTTTAGTTTCTTTGCTAGTGCTTCCGGTGACTTCTCCCTAGAGAACTGTTCAGATTTGAAGCGTCAGGATGGTTTTTCTATTACGTTCACGGTTCCGAACCCTAATCCGGTCACTGTAACACTAAGCTCAAATAAACCGCCAGTCATTCTTTGGTCAAGTGTAGTTGCTGCAGCAATACAAGATAATGACGTAACACCGGGCCAACGTGTACTTTTGACATACACTCCCACATCAAGTAATGGTAAAAGCGGAAATTTGTCCTACAAACTTGACTCTGGCTCTGGATTTAAGTACCAGAGCTTTGCTGCAATAACCGTCGAGGGTGGGAACGGAGAGTTGAATGTCAGTGGCGATAATTCGGAGGTGAGTTGTGCTGACGGTGACGTTACCCCTCCTTCCCCCCCTCTTCCTCCAATCAACACTAGCCCGAAATTTGAATTTGGCACAATTGACTCATCAGCCTGTACGCTTAACTCTTTGGCTGGAACCGAGCACGATCACAATGGCGATGGCAGCAATGACCACGATAATGCGACAGTTACCTGCGTACTGACATTTGATAAAACCTATACAGGTGAAACGCCATTGGTTTTTGTGATGCCGACGATTGATGCATCATTATCAAACAAAGATACAAAAACCACGGAGTATCCATCTACTCTTCGAGTGCATGATGTCACAAATTCTCAAGCTGTTATCTCTCAAAAAATAGCACCCCATAGGAAAGCAAGTTCATCGGTCAATTTTGTTCCTGCACCCATGCAGAATATAGATTACTTTGTAATTGAACCCGGGGTTCTCGATTTAAGTAATGGTTCGCGAATCGTTGCGGGTAGTGTGAATACAAATACTGCTTGTGGCAAAAAGAACGGCTGTAACAAAAAACTAATTAACTATACTGACTTTGGAGCACCGAACCCTTTCCAGGGGAGCGTGTCAGAGAAACCCGGAGTTTTAGTTGAGGTCCAAACTCTAAATAACAAATTAGCGGATGGCGAGCCTCGTTGGATCACTGGTGCGGCTGAGAGTGTCACAAAAAATTCGTTTAATTTATTTCTTGAGCGTTCAGAGGTGGGCTCAAATAGTGATATCTCCATTGACGAAAAAGTAGCGTTTGTTGCAGGTCTTGGCCAGGGCTATGTTTCGGGATTAAAATTTTGGTTAGGGAGTGCGACGACGTTAAATACCACTGGGTTTACTGAAAAAGTGGTGCAACCCATCGTTGATGGCTGTGCAATTTATACCAACTTTCCGGATACTACCTCTTTTGATTCGGTACCTACATTGGTGGGAACCAAAAACTCACGAGATGGTGAAGATGGAGGGTGGTTACGCCGATGTGACGTAAAAAAAGATAAAGTAGCCTTTATTGTTGAAGAGGATATGGATGATAGTAATACTAAATCTGGCGTAGAACGAAGACACAAGCAAGAAGTCGCTTCATTCTTCATGTTTGAGAAGCCACCAGCTCAAGCTGTATGTAATCTATTTCCTTCTCCAGCCCAAACATGGAATGGCAACTCATCAGCGTCTCTATTGTTAGATAATAACGCGAAAATAATTGGCGCTCCGGTGACGAGTGGTAATCGTAATGTTGGATTTTATCAGGCGGATATTACCGGAACCAACCAGGGCATAGCTTGTGATGGAAAGGCCTGCGTTGGCTCATCAGGGCTTATGGTTGAAAAGCCTGAATTAGAGAGTTTTCAAATTCCAACCAATCCAGCTCTCGAAAATATCTCACTGTGGGATGAACCCTCACCTCGCGTCTTTAAAAATAATGAAGTCATTGGCTCACTCGCTGTTGGTCGCGGCTCAAAAGCCATTTTTAAATCCGGTGTCTATTGGGTTAAAAAAATCGATATCAATAATGGTGGGGTGATAGAAATACCGGATGGGGAAGAGGTACTTATTCATGTACAGCAACTCAATTTAAGTAGCCGAATTGAAAGGGATGCAAGTCCGAGTAAATTTGAAGAGACAGGTTCAGGCTCACTACAGGTATTTGTGCACTCATATACAGGTAGTCAGGTCGACTTTAACTCCCGCACTGAATTTACAGGGCTGCTATATAGTGAAGTTGCAGTGTCATTAAGTAACGAAGCGACGGTTAATGGTGCGGTTACTGCACGGTCTATCGACATGCATAATGACGCTCAAATTATTGCCACGGACAATAAGTGCTTCAAACCGTTTGATGACTACAAAGTCACAATGACGCCAGAGACAGATATTGCGCTAATGTGTGATGATGTGCCCGTGTTTACCATTAACACGACCAACAATGATGAAACCGAAAGCCTCCCTGTCACCGTTGAGGTTGATCCAAATGCTAATCGATTTAATGTGACGGCAGAGCCTGGTTTTGGTTCTGGCAGATACCCAAACTTCACATCAAACAGTTCTGGCGTTCTTAAATTAAAAGTGACACCGAAAAATACGAGTAATATTAGCTTGTCGACGAATTATAACTTAAGCGTGACGATGGACGACGATACGAGTCAGAGCGTTAAAAGTCAGTTTAAGTTCGTACCATTTAAGTTTGAAGTACTAGACCAAACGGTTATCGCGGGTAAAGATAATGACGTGACTACGACAGTTCTTGCTTGCAGTGATACTGGTAAAACTAAAGTTGAAACGTATAGCGGGACACCAAGCATTAGCTATGAAGTCAAAAAACCGGATCCAACGTTAGCGAAGAAAGGTGTGTTGACTTATGCGCCAGTCTTTACTTCAGGAGATAAAGGGGCTCGGGAAGATACGCTTAAAATATCGGAATCTGGAGAGTTCTTGGTCACGCTGACAGATGATAAATTTGACTGTACCGGATTATCAGGTTGCCCAATCGATGGTGGTGGCAAATTGACGGGTAGCTTTACTATTAAATCGCGCCCTTGGAAGATTGCGATTTGTGATGTTAAAGCACCTCTGGCTGGTGGAACCACAAAAGATAATCCAGGCGCGACAACGGCGCTTGATGGCGCTTTTATCTCAGCTGGTGAGTTATTCAAAGGCTCTCTCAAGCCTGTCGTGTATTCCGATAGCAGCGGTGTCGATGAATGTACACTAGCGGCAACATTTAACTATTTTACGGATACAAAAGGGCATTCCGCCCCTTATGTCGCCTCTCTTGAGGTCGCTTATCCGAGTGGTGGGAAATTAGCTAACTTAGCGGCGCCTTTAATTGGCGAGTTTGCATCTACAGATAAAAATAGCACGAATGACCGAATGAAGACTCTGGAACTGCGTTGGAACGAAGTTGGCACATTGAAGATGAAGTCTAATGCACATTATCAGTCTACATCTTTAGTGGAAGACGAAGAGAGTATTGGCCGCTTCTATCCCGATTACTTCAATATCACTCAATCGACGTGGACTGCTCCTGATCAGCAAGGTGGGTCTACTTATATGGGGCAACCTTTCCAGTCAGTCGCTTTTGAGGTTAAAGCCTATAACAGTACTGGCGATGAAACGAAGAACTACGGTAGTTTCGATGAAGTATTGAAAGCCAGTTTTTACCTTCGAGGAGATAAATCTGATCGGGTGAGTATTTTAGACTCAGAGCTAGACGCCAGTCATTGGGGTAATAAAACAGGTATATGGAGTCGCTCATGGACTGATGCTAAGTGGAATCGAATTGGAGCGGGAGCCAACATTACCACACCAGATGGTCCATACAATTCAACATGGGTAGGAGATGTGAAGACCACCACTGAACTTAGTCTGTCATTAGACAGCTCAGGAGATGGAAGCAGTAATCATACAGATCCAACGTTATTTAAGGTTACAGGTACAGATGGGACGATATCTAAAGTGGCCAGTCAGTTGTTAGCAGCACAACCCGATGTGCGTTATGGCCGGATGAGATTGCAAGATGTAGGTGGAAATCAGGGTTACTCGGTAAGGGTTCCACTCAGCATTGAATATTGGCGAGCAGGGAGCTTTGTTCTCAATGCTAAAGATAGCAATAGTCGTTTCGATACGAGTAATAATATGCAGTGTAACCATATTGAATGGTCTGAGATTACCCCTGCTGTCAGTGATGCTAAGTTAGCGAATACACTAAACCCTGTTTCTGATGATGGTAGTGTAGATAAGGGGGAGTCATTAAGTATCTACGCGAGGCAAGCGACCAGTCGCCGAGAGCAAGTCCGTTTGTTCTTGCGTCAAGGTAATATAGCGAATCCTGATGGTGTAACTTGCAGTTGGTCTACGGGTATTCAACCTTGGTTAATTTACAATTGGCGAAATAAAGGTGATGAAGATCCATCTGCCGTTGTTACTTTCGGCATCAATCGTGGTAATGACAGGATTATTTTCCGCAATGAACCTGGGTTGACTAACTAATAAAGGGGGTTTAGGTAGGATAAAAGTTTAGATTTACCTATCTAAGTTAGGAATCTGTAAGAAAATGCGGGTTTCTGTCCATGTTTATACTTCAATGCCTTGCTGTGATGGCAAGGCATTGGTACATTTAGTGCAATTTTTGTCTTCTAATTCTTGCAGGATGAGCGAAGAATATGTTTAAAAAACTTCGTGGCATGTTTTCAAACGACCTATCTATCGATTTAGGTACTGCCAACACACTTATATACGTTAAAGGCCAAGGCATCGTTCTCGATGAACCTTCAGTAGTTGCAATTCGTCAAGACCGTTCAGGATCAGCAAAGAGTGTTGCAGCTGTCGGCCATGAAGCAAAGCAAATGCTAGGTCGTACACCCGGTAATATTTCAGCAATTCGTCCGATGAAAGATGGTGTGATCGCCGACTTCTACGTAACTGAAAAAATGCTACAACACTTCATTAAACAAGTTCACGATAATAGCGTGCTTAAACCAAGCCCGCGCGTTTTGGTTTGTGTACCTTGTGGTTCAACTCAGGTTGAGCGTCGTGCTATTCGTGAGTCAGCACTTGGTGCGGGCGCTCGTGAAGTTTACCTGATTGATGAGCCAATGGCCGCAGCGATTGGTGCTGGTCTTCGAGTATCTGAAGCAACAGGTTCGATGGTTATCGATATCGGTGGCGGTACAACAGAAGTCGCGGTAATTTCACTGAATGGTGTGGTGTACTCGTCATCTGTTCGTATTGGTGGTGACCGTTTCGATGAAGCGATCATTAACTATGTTCGTCGTAACTACGGCAGCTTAATTGGTGAAGCAACGGCAGAACGCATCAAGCATGAAATTGGTTCAGCGTATCCTGGTGATGATGTTGAAGAGATTGAAGTGCGTGGTCGTAACCTTGCTGAAGGTGTTCCTCGTAGCTTTACACTTAACTCAAATGAAATTCTTGAAGCACTGCAAGAGCCACTATCCGGCATTGTTTCAGCTGTGATGGTTGCGTTAGAGCAATGCCCACCTGAGCTGGCTTCTGATATCTCTGAAAATGGCATGGTTCTAACAGGTGGCGGTGCGCTACTGAAAGACCTTGATCGCTTATTAACAGAAGAGACTGGGATCCCAGTTGTCGTTGCAGAAGAGCCATTAACATGTGTTGCTCTTGGTGGCGGTAAAGCTCTAGAAATGATCGACATGCATGGTGGCGATCTGTTCAGCGAAGAATAACGGTTTAGTGCTAGGTTCTAGAAATGTTCTAGTGCCTAGGACCTAGATTCTAGGACCAAATATAAATGAAGCCAATTTTTGGTAGAGGCCCATCTCTACAACTGCGCTTGTTTTTTGCTGTAATTCTATCAGCCAGCCTTATGCTGGCTGATAGTCGTTTAGACACATTCTCAAGTGTCCGCTATTTCCTCAATAGCCTTGTTGCCCCTATTCAATATACAGCTAACTTACCGCGAGTCATGTTTGATGGTTTCTATGAGCGTTTGAATACTCGTCAAGGTTTGATAGAGAATAGTTACGCAATGAAGCGAGAGGTTTTGCGCCTCAAAAGTGACTTGATCTTATTGGATCAATATAAAGAAGAAAATCAGCGATTACGGAAATTATTGGGTTCTCCTTTCGTTCGAGATGAGCGCAAGGTTGTAACCGAAGTGATGGCTGTTGATACGTCTCCTTACCGACATCAAGTCGTTATCGATAAAGGTCGGATTGATGGTGTATATGAAGGGCAACCTGTTCTGAATGAAAAAGGTGTTGTCGGTCAAGTGACGTTTGTTGCCGCTCATAATAGCCGTGTATTGCTACTGACTGATGCAAATAATGCCATCCCTGTTCAAGTGGTACGTAATGACATCCGAGTGATCGCTTCTGGAAACGGGAAAGTAGACCAAATTCAGCTTGAATATATACCCACCAGTACTGACATTCAGAATGGTGATTTTCTGGTGACTTCAGGTTTAGGCGGTGTTTATCCTGAAGGGTATCCTGTTGCCTATGTGACATCTGTTGAACACGATATGCGTCGTGAGTTTGCGGCCATTACCGCCGAGCCTGTAGTTGAATTTGATCGCTTAAGGTATTTACTCTTGATTTGGCCGAATGAAGAGCGCCGTCTTCAAGTTCAGCAATCTGCCCCAGAAAGTATGGCGAAGGAGCAGGTTAAGCATGAAGATGAAGCCGCAATAGCGAAAGATAAAGCAAAGAAAGATGATGTAAAAGTAGAGGCTAAAAATGGCGAATAGTGTATTAAGAAGCAAAATCGTGATTGGTACCTCTTTCATCTTTGCGTTAGTGCTACAAACTATTCCATGGCCTGGGCTCCTAGATTTATTACGCCCATCTTGGTTATTACTTGTGACGTGTTATTGGGTGCTCGCATTGCCACATAGAGTCAATGTTGGTACCGCGTTAGTTTTAGGGCTACTTTGGGATTTATTGATTGGATCGACATTAGGTATCCGAGGGATGATGATGTCGCTCATCATCTACATCATTGCATTGAACTTTCTTGTCATTAGGAATATGGCATTGTGGCAACAGGCCATAATCATCGGTTTATTAACGATTCTAATGCAAGTATTGATCTTCTTTGGTGAATATTTGATCCAAGATGTCGTGTTTAACCCATTATCTCTGTGGGCAGGTATGATTAACTGTATACTTTGGCCATGGATGTTTTTACTAATGAGACGAATTCGTCGTCAGTGGCACGTGAGATAGCTTAATGCACAATGAAATAAACCTAGTACTAGCATCAGGCTCTCCAAGACGTAAAGAGCTACTTGAGCAACTTGGCTATCAGTTCAGCATTGTGAATGCGGACATAAAAGAAGAGAAGCAAGCTCATGAAAGCCCATACGAATATGTTCTTCGTTTGTCTCAAGATAAAGCTCGGGCAGGGTTAAGTTTATCTGCTCCGGACTCAATCGTGATTGGTTCTGATACTGTGGTTGTTTGTAATAATCAAGTATTAGAAAAGCCAGTTGATTATTCTGATTCTAGATCCATGTTGCTAAAACTATCGGCTAAACGCCATCAAGTGATGACAGCGGTTAGCGTGGTAACAGACACTAAACAATCGTCAGTAGTGGTGACTACTGATGTATGGTTCAAGCCCCTAACTGAATACGAAATAGAACAATATTGGTTGTCAGGGGAACCATGCGATAAAGCTGGAAGTTACGGAATACAAGGTTTAGGGGGGCGATTTGTCACCCGTATAGAAGGAAGTTATTACGCCGTTGTCGGTTTACCTTTATTTGAAACAGACCAGCTCTTGCACGAATTCTTATAAATTACATTGAGGTGCGCTTCATGAGTGCTGAGTTGCTATTAAATGTGACCCCGAGTGAAACTCGAGTGGCCATGATAGAAGGTGGAGTTCTTCAAGAAGTCCATGTTGAACGCGATGCTCGTCGCGGGATTGTTGGAAACATATATAAAGGCAAAGTAAGCCGTGTTCTACCAGGAATGCAGGCTGCTTTTGTTGATATCGGCCTTGAAAAGGCGGCGTTTTTGCACGCTTCAGATATTGTTCCGCATACTGAATGCGTCGCTGAAAATGAGAAAAAACAGTTCCAAGTTCGTGATATTTCTGAATTAGTTCGCCAAGGCCAAGATATCGTTGTTCAGGTGGTGAAAGACCCACTTGGCACTAAAGGCGCTCGTCTTACTACCGATATTACCTTACCTTCTCGTTACCTTGTCTTTATGCCGGGGGCGAGCCATGTTGGCGTCTCTCAGCGTATTGAAAGTGAATCAGAGCGTGGTCGATTGAAAAAAGTCGTATCACGTTACTGTGATGAGCACGGTGGTTTCATTATCCGCACCGCTGCGGAAGGGGCAGATGCGAAAGAACTGTCTCAAGACGCTGCGTTTTTGAAACGTTTGTGGCAGAAGATCATTGAACGTAAATCAAAATATAAAACTCGTACTACACTTTATGGAGAGCTTGGTTTAGCACAACGAATCTTACGTGATTTTGTTGGCACTGAACTGGACAAAATTCAAATCGATTCTCGTCAAGAGTTTGAATACTTAAAAGAATTTACTTCTGAGTATGTACCTGAGCTAACGTCGAAATTAGAGCTGTATGAAGGTGACAAGCCTATTTTTGATATGCATGACACTGAGAATGAAATTCAGCGTTCACTGGACCGAAAAGTGGAACTTAAATCCGGCGGTTATTTGATTATCGATCAAACTGAAGCGATGACTACCGTCGATATTAATACGGGGGCATTTGTTGGTCGTCGAAACTTAGAAGAAACGATTTTCAATACTAACGTTGAAGCGACTCAAGCGATTGCTCGTCAATTGCGTCTGCGTAACCTTGGTGGGATCATTATTATTGATTTTATCGATATGATGTCAGAAGAGCACCGTAAGCGAGTATTGAATTCATTAGAGTTGGCATTAAGTAAAGATCGCGTTAAAACCAATATAAACGGCTTTACTCAACTTGGTTTGGTTGAAATGACCCGCAAACGAACTCGAGAAAGCATTGAGCATATTCTTTGTTCGAGTTGTCCTACTTGTGAAGGGCGCGGTTCGGTGAAAACTGTCGAGACTGTCTGCTTTGAAATTTTACGTGAAATAACGCGAGTAAATCGTGCTTATGATGCAGATAAATTTGTGGTTTATGCTTCACCTGCCGTCGCTGAAACGTTGGAAGGTGACGAATCACACGCTTTAGCTGAGTTGGAAGTCTTCATTGGTAAGCAAGTCCGCATTCAAGCTGAGTCACTGTATATTCAAGAACAATTCGATGTTGTTATGATGTAATGAGAGTTTTGTGAGTTCAACTTTTACACGCTTATGGCGGATTTTATTGTGGTTATTAGTAACAGTGTTAGTGATTCTTGCTATCACTGTTACGGCCTTGCGCATTACGTTACCTCAGCTAAATCAGCATAAATCTGAGATAGAAGCTTGGGTGAGTAAAGGATCTGGTTTTGAATTCACCCTTTCTGGTGTTAGCGGCTTTTGGCGTAACACGCATCCCTCCATTTCCTTAAAAAATATCGATGCCAATTTAGCTGGGCAAGAGAATCATCTCTCTGTTGAGGAAGTCGAAATAGAATTCGATCTTATTCAATCGATGATTCACCTTAAGCCAGTTATCGCTGATCTCACTCTGAATGGGTTGAACTTAGATATTCGCTCGATCGGCTTGGTTCAGAAAGAGGGTAACAATCTTCCTAGTGATTCGGCCAAAGCGCCGCAGTCCAATGTGATACAAAAACTGGATTCGTTGCTGCTACGCCAATTAGAAGATTTCACCGTGGCGAACTCTTTGGTGCAGTACCAAGCGGTTTCAGGTGAAGAGCGTCAGCTTGATATTAGTCACCTGAAATGGCGTAACCAAGGTAAAAACCACAAAGTGGAAGGCGAAGTGAGCCTCGCGGACTCAAGTCTTAACTCATTGTTGGTAAGTGCTAACTTTATTGATCATGGATCGCTGCAAGTTGTCTCAGGGGAGTTCTATGTCAGTGCTGAAAACGTATTAGTGACTCCATGGTTAACCCGTTATCTACAAACAGAAACGGGCATTGATCAAGGTAAAGTGAGCTTAAATAGTTGGATAACATTACATCGCAGTAAACCCGTCGATGCTTATGTTGAAGTACTTCCGTCAGAACTGTCATGGACGGAAGGTTCAAAGCACGATCTAATTATTGAATCTGGCATATTTAAATTGTCTCCGTTGAAAAAAGGTTGGCAAGTTAATGGGCACTCACTTCAACTTAGAACTGACGACACGCCATGGCCTGAACTGGATATTGCATTTGAGTGGCAACCCGAACAGTGGCGACTAAATGTTTCACAGCTTGATATTGCTACGCTAAGTCCTATGGCTAAATTGCTCCCTGATTCTACAGAAATGACGCAATTGCTAGATAAGCTTTCACCACGCGGTCGAATTGAAGATATACGTATTGCACAAGGGCAAGACGCCGATTCTTTAACCTATTCAGCCTCATTAGTTGATGGCGCGATTAAGCAGTGGGAACTTCTTCCTGGTGTTAACTATGCGAATGCCACCATTGCAGGTTCGAAAACTCAAGCGACAGCCAAACTACAAATTATCGATGATGAACTCCCTTATGGGGAAGTATTTCAAGCGCCATTAGTGATTAAGCAAGGTGCGGTTGATGTGGTGTGGCAACGCCAAGATGACGGCTGGAGTTTATGGGCAGATAAAGTCACCGCAGCGACTCCGGATTTACAAGTACTAGGTGCTTTCCGTCTGGATTTTCCGAATAACGCTAGTCCATTTCTCTCTTTTTATGCGGAAGCGGATGTGTATAACGCAGGACAAACATGGCGTTATTTACCGACTCTTGCTCTTGGACAAGACCTTACAGATTATCTCTCTGCTGCGGTTCAGGCAGGGAAAGCCCATACTGCGAAATTGTTGTGGTATGGAGAGTTGGGCGATTACCCATATCAAAAAAACGATGGCATCTTTCAAGCTTGGGTTGGTCTCGAAGATGCGAAGTTTAGTTTTGATACCGCTTGGCCACTAGTGACTAATTTGCAGTTGGACCTTCTGTTTGAAAATGCGGCAATGCACTTAGATTCACGTTCTGCAAAATTGATGGGAGTCAACGCGCAACGTATTACAGGGCGTATCCCCAATTTAGGAGAAGGCGGGCATATCGAAATTGAAGCGAAAGTCAGTGCTTCAGGAAATGCAGTACGGGATTACATGACAGCCTCGCCATTGGTTGACTCTGTTGGTGCTGCTCTTACCGCGATTCAAGTGAGTGGTAAGGTATCGTCCGAATTTAAGCTAAATATTCCATTTGATGAAGGCAAAGATACACGAGCATGGGGCTTTGCTGATTTAAAAAATAATCACGTAGAAATGGCTGCGCCACCAATGACTCTGGAAAAAGTCACGGGGCGAATTAAATTTGATGATGATGTAATTATGGCTTCTGGACTGGGCGGTGAGATCTTAGATCAACCGGTATCCATTGATTTTACCGGTGAGAATGCAGGCCAAGGCTATGCCGTAAAATTGGATGCGGTAGGGGATTGGGATGTGAAGCCACTGACGCCATACCTTGGACAACGATGGTTAAAGCGATTGAGTGGCCACGCACCTTGGGAGCTTGGGGTAGACCTTCAACTTAATGATGTTGGATTTACTTATCAGCTAGATTTGCAATCAAACCTAACTTCTTTAGAGAGCCAGTACCCATATCCGTTAGCAAAATCTGCCGGAGATAAGGGTAAAGCTAGTTTACAAGCGTCAGGTAACCAAGAGTCCATAACCGCTCGTTTGCAATTGCCTAATACTAAGTACCAAGCAGAAATCGATATCACTCAAGATACACCAGTACTCACCGCCACTAACTTAGTGCTCGGGAATGGCGGCTTTAAAATTAGCCCTGTCGTTGGGCACCACGTTCTTGTTCGTACTGATACGTTTGATTTGGATGAGTGGATTTCTGTGGCTGATGAGCCTGTCGTCGGTGCAAAATCGGTGGTTGATACCATGAATACCCCGATTATTCCGTTGCCTAAACGTTTGAAAGTACAAAGCCAAGCTTTAACATTTGCAGGCCTTGAATGGCATGATGTGGACTTTAGTGCTCGTAAAAAAAACCTCGGTTGGCAGATGGATGTTGAGAGCCAAGAAATTGAAGGTCGAGTGAATTATCTTGAACCTTACGATCTGAGTGTATCCCTCGATAGACTGCACATCTATGTTCCTGCTATTGATAAAGTATTAGAAGAAAAAACGCCGGAAGAAGAAAAAGCAAAACAACTGAGGCCTTTAATCTCAGAGTTTGAACGGAAATTCCATAAAGCGATGCCGAACTTAACCTTAGTGATCAATGATTTTTGGCTCCAAGGCTATAACGTAGGTAAAGTAAACGTTGATCTCCAACGCCAAAATGATCGGCTTGAATGGAAAAAGGTTCAAGTGATCAGTGGAACGAATGAACTTAACATTGATGGCTGGTGGACACTCAAAGATGAGGAGAGCCACTCCAGTACAAATATCCATATTAAAGGCGAAAATAATAGCGATCTGATGGAACGATTCGGTGTTGATACCGGGATTCAAAAAGCTCCATTTGATATCACCACTCAAGCGGAATGGGATGGTTCACCTTGGTCAATGCAAGTGAATACCTTGTCAGGCAATCTTGATCTGACCTTTGGCGAAGGGGTGATTTCTGATGTGGGTGGTGCTGCTCGTCTACTCGGTCTATTTAGCCTTGATTCAATCATCCGTAAGATGAAACTCGATTTTAGTGACGTATTTGATAAAGGAATGGCATTTACGAGCATCACTGGTAGCGGGAAAATTCAAGATGGTGTGTTTGTTACCAATGACATTAATATGGATGCGGTCGCGGGTGAGATGAATATTAAAGGCCTTGCGAATTTGAACACTCAGTTGGTTGATGCTGAAGTAGAATTCACGCCCGATATTACCTCAGGTATTCCGGTACTGACCGCTTTCGCTGTGACGCCACAAACCGCGCTTTATGTACTTGCGATCACCACGGTAATCTCACCCGTTGTTGAGGTAATCACTCAAGTAAATTATGAAGTGAAGGGACCGCTTGATTCACCTGTGGTAAAAGAGCTTTCACGGAGCAAAGGCGAATTTAAGCTACCAGAGAAGCTGTTGGAAAAATTAAAATAGAGACTGAAATATAGGTTTGAATAGCAAAAGGAATCGCTATGAGTAACGTTGGAATCATTCAAATGACATCAGGGGCGGATCCTTGGGTTAACTTGCAGCATATAGAAGATCAGCTAAACAAGTTCGCTCAAGAGAATGTTACTTGGGTCCTGACACCAGAAAATTCGATTATTTTTGGTAGCAAAGAGGATTACCATCGTTATGCTGAGCCACTGAATCAAGGACCGATTCAGGAGAAACTGCAATCACTAGCTCGACGATTTAAGCTATGGCTAGTGATTGGAAGCATGCCGATTCGAACGGAAAAAGGTGTCACCACCACGACTTTAGTGTTCGATGATTTTGGTACGCTGGTGACACATTACGATAAACTGCATATGTTTGACGTGGATGTTGCCGATAAGCACCAATGTTATCGAGAATCTGAGACCTTTACTCCTGGTGATAGAGTGGTCACGCATGAGGCACCATTTGGGTGTTTAGGTTTGAGTATTTGTTATGATGTGCGTTTTTCACATCTATACTCAGAATTGAGGCGTAAAGGTGCTCAAATAATTGTCGTTCCTGCTGCATTCACAGCCGTGACGGGTAATGCCCACTGGGAGGTGTTACTTAGAAGCAGAGCGATTGAAAATCAGTGTTGGATAGTGGCTGCCGGGCAAGGTGGAGTTCATCCTTGCGGTCGAGAAACGTGGGGACACTCTATGGTGATAGATCCGTGGGGTCGAGTCACTCGTCAACTCGACCAACATGCGCAGAACTTAGTGGTTGAGATCGATCTATCTCAAATAGAATCGATTAGGCAACGAATGCCAATCCTCCAACACTCGCGTTTTAGTAATCAATTTTATTAGGATAATAAGAACCAAATATGACCATTAATCGTCTTGAAGAAGCACTACTTAACCCTACTGGTTTAATTGAGCAAGATATTGCAGACACCCTTGCGAGTATTGCGACTCGTCAAATTGATTACGCAGATATTTACTTTCAATCAAGCTGGCATGAATCTCTAGTACTAGAAGACAGCATCATCAAAGATGGTTCTTTTAACATTGATTGTGGTGTAGGTGTTCGCGCAGTCTCTGGAGAAAAAACGGGTTTCGCATACTCGGACCAAATTCAGCTTGATGGCTTAAAGCAGAGTGCCATTGCGGCACGTGGTATTGCTCAACAAGGTCAAAATGGTCAGGTTCAAGCATTTAAGCGTAGCTCAAACCAAGCGTATTACGGCGCAACGAACCCATTAGAGTGTTGGCAGAAGCAGCAAAAAACAGAGCTATTACAAGCGTTAGATGCGTATATCCGTACTAAAGAACCGATGGTTCAAGAGGTTTCAATTAGTTTGAGTGGTGTGCACGAGCAGATGCTAGTTGCCGCAACGGATGGGACTTATGCGGGTGATATTCGCCCACTAGTTCGTTTGTCTATCAGCGTGTTGGCGCAAAAAGGTGATCGTCGCGAGCGTGGTAGCTCAGGCGGTGGTGGCCGCTTTGGTTATGATTTCTTCTTAGGTGATGAAAACGGAACTCAGATCGCTTATCAATATGCTGATGAAGCGATTCGTCAAGCGCTAGTGAACCTTGAAGCGATTGCCGCACCAGCAGGCGCAATGCCAGTGGTATTAGGTTCTGGTTGGCCAGGTGTCTTGTTACATGAAGCGGTGGGTCACGGACTAGAAGGTGACTTTAACCGTAAAGAATCATCGGTATTCTCTGGTAAAGTTGGCGAACAGGTCACGTCAAAGCTTTGCACGATTGTGGATGATGGCACGCTGAAAGATCTTCGTGGATCACTAAATGTGGATGATGAAGGTGTCAATGGCCAATACAATACACTGATTGAAAACGGCGTACTCAAAGGCTACATGCAAGATAAATTGAACGCTCGCTTAATGGGTGTTGCACCAACAGGTAACGGACGTCGTGAGTCTTATGCTCATCTACCAATGCCGCGCATGACAAACACATACATGTTGCCGGGTGAGCACAGCCCAGAAGAGATCATCTCGACAGTGAAGCGAGGCATTTACGCTCCGAACTTTGGTGGCGGTCAAGTGGATATCACTTCAGGTAAATTTGTTTTCTCTGCATCAGAAGCTTACATGATTGAAGACGGTAAAATTACTCACCCAGTCAAAGGTGCGACGCTTATTGGTTCTGGTATTGAAGCAATGCAGCAAGTCTCTATGGTCGGTAATGATCTGAGCTTAGATCGCGGTGTAGGTGTTTGTGGTAAAGCAGGTCAAAGTGTACCTGTCGGTGTCGGTCAGCCAACATTGAAACTGGATTCATTGACCGTTGGTGGTACCGAGTAAGATTTAGCTAAACAGTAAACACCATAAATGATGATAATGAGCGCCTAGGTAACTAGGCGCTCATTTTTGTAAATGCGTAAGAAAATAGACAGAAAAAGAGTCAAGATAATGAGTGTTTGGGCGTGACCTAAATCACAGCATCAAGTAAGATTAGCGACCTTTTTCTGTTCCTATAATATTCGTACTGAATTATTGAATGTTGCCTTTAAAATGGGCAACAGAAAGAAGATTTATAGCTAAAATTAATAGACCAAATTCCATTTAATAGATGAGGTAGTCAATTCATGACATTTGCTTTGGGGCAACGCTGGATTAGCGATACGGAAAGCGATTTAGGTTTAGGTACCGTCGTAGCATTGGATGCTCGTACAGTGACATTAATGTTTGCCGCTTCAGAAGAGAACCGTTTGTACGCACGAACTGAAGCTCCCGTAACCCGAGTAACATTTAACGTTGGAGATGTTGTCGAAAGCCAAGAAGGTTGGTCTCTCAATGTTGAACAAGTCATCGAAGACAAAGGATTGTTTACCTATATCGGTAAGCGCGAAGATAATGGCGAAGAAGAGATCGCACTGCGCGAAATTTTCTTAAGTAACCAAATTCGCTTTAACAAGCCTCAAGATAAACTGTTTGCTGGTCAGATTGATCGTATGGATAACTTTGTTCTGCGCTACCGAGCGTTGAGCAATCAGTTTGAACAGCACAAGAGCCCAATGCGTGGTCTGTGTGGTATGCGTGCAGGTCTGATCCCTCATCAACTTTACATCGCACACGAAGTGGGTCGTCGTCATGCTCCTCGTGTATTGCTGGCTGATGAAGTGGGCTTAGGTAAAACCATCGAAGCGGGTATGATCATTCACCAACAAGTGTTGTCTGGTCGTGCTGAACGTATTCTTATTGTTGTTCCAGAAACATTGCAGCATCAGTGGCTCGTTGAAATGATGCGTCGTTTTAACCTGCACTTCTCTATCTTTGATGAAGAGCGTTGCATTGAAGCCTTTGCTGAATCAGACAACCCATTTGATACCCAGCAATATGTTCTTTGCTCATTAGACTTCCTACGTAAGAGTCGTAAGCGTTATGAGCAAGCATTAGAAGGTGAGTGGGATCTATTAGTCGTGGATGAAGCGCATCACTTAGAGTGGAGCGAAGACAAGCCGAGTCGCCAATATCAAGTGGTTGAAGGGCTTGCTGATCGCACTCCAGGCGTACTGCTATTAACCGCGACGCCGGAACAACTCGGTCGAGAAAGCCATTTTGCTCGTCTACGCTTGCTTGATCCTGATCGTTTTTATGATTATCAAACCTTTGTCACCGAAGAAGATCAATACGCACCAGTTGCCGATTCAGTAACGGCACTGTTTTCGGGTATCAAATTAGAAAATAGCGCGAAGAATCAGATTACAGAACTGCTATCAGAGCAAGATGTAGAACCTCTGTTCCGTATTATCGAAAGTGACAGTGGCGAAGAAGAGAAAGCCGCAGCACGCCAAGAGTTGATTGACAACTTAATGGATCGCCACGGTACGGGGCGAGTACTGTTCCGTAACACTCGTGCGGCAATTAAAGGCTTCCCAGAGCGTAATGTTCACTTGCTACCAATGGATATTCCATCTCAGTACACCACATCAATGCGCGTATCTGGCATGATCGGTGGCAAAATGCCTCCTGAAGCTCGTGCAATGAAAATGCTCTACCCTGAAGAGATCTTCCAAGAATTTGAAGGGGAAGATGCATCTTGGTGGCAGTTCGATTCGCGTGTTAACTGGTTATTAGAGAAGGTTAAAGAGAAGCGCAGTGAGAAGGTGTTAGTCATTGCCTCTCGTGCAAGTACGGCATTACAACTTGAGCAAGCACTACGAGAACGTGAAGGCATTAGAGCGACCGTTTTCCATGAAGGCATGTCAATCATCGAACGTGACAAAGCGGCTGCATATTTCGCTCAAGAAGAGGGTGGCGCCCAAGTTCTGATCTGTAGTGAAATCGGTTCTGAAGGTCGTAACTTCCAGTTTGCTAACCAATTGGTGATGTTTGATCTTCCATTTAATCCCGATCTGTTAGAGCAGCGCATTGGCCGTTTAGATCGTATTGGTCAAGAGCGCGATATCGATATTTATGTGCCTTACCTAAAAGGGACTTCTCAAGCGATTCTTGCGCGTTGGTTTGATGAAGGCCTTGGTGCATTTTCTGAAACGTGCCCGACAGGACGCGCGGTATACGACAAATACGCAGCGACATTGATCGACATGCTAGCGACAGGTAACACTGAGCAGTTAGATGAAATCATTGATGAGTCGGCGAAGATGAACAAAGAGTTGAAATCTCAGCTAGAGCAAGGCCGTGACCGTCTACTTGAGATGCACTCGAATGGTGGTGAGAAAGCGCAAGAGATCGTCAATAAGATCGCGTCAACCGATGGCGATACTGGCTTGATCACTTTTGCTTTGAGCCTATTCGACACCATCGGCCTAAATCAAGACGATAAAGGTGAAAACGCACTGGTTGTGACGCCATCTGAACATATGATGGTGCCGAGCTACCCTGGGCTGCCTTATGAAGGCGCGACGATCACGTTTGATCGTGAAACCGCATTGTCTCGTGAAGATATGAACTTTATCAGCTGGGAACACCCAATGATTCAAGGTGGTATCGATCTATTGATGAGTGAAGGTGTCGGTACGTCAGCGGTCTCTTTACTGAAGAATAAAGCGTTGCCTGTTGGTACGATCTTGCTAGAGCTTATCTATCTTGTTGATGCTCAAGCACCAAAACGCAGTGGCATCAGTCGCTTCTTACCGCCAACGCCAATCCGTTTAATGATGGATGCACGTGGTAATGACCTGTCTGCACAAGTAGAATTTGAAAGCTTTAACCGTCAACTTAGTCCAGTAAACCGTCATTTAGGCAGTAAGCTGGTGGCATCGGTTCAAAATGATGTTTATAAGCTTATTTCATTAGGGGAAGCTCAAGTTGTAGAGCGTGTAGAAGCGATCCGTGAGCAGGCTCAGCAAGATATGCAGTCTAACCTTAATGGTGAGTTAGAGCGTTTACAGGCACTTAAAGCGGTAAACCCAAATATCCGAGATGAAGAGCTTGAAGCGATTGAAACGCAAATTCAAGAGTTAACGGGATACATTGGTAAAGCCCAAGTGCAGCTCGATTCATTACGCATGATAGTGGTAAGCCACAACTAATATTGTTTATTCTTGAGGGTGATATTGAGCGACCAATGAGCCTGATAAAGAGATAGCATGATAGAGCTCGATTTAGTTTTTAGACTAAATCGAGTTTTTCTTTTTTACTAAATGAGATGTCACAATGGCGATGATTGAATACATTCCCCCGACCGAACCTTGGATTGATATTGTGTATCAAGATAATGATATTCTGGTCGCCAATAAGCCATCGGGATTGCTTTCCGTACCCGGTAGGGCGCCTGAGCATTATGATAGTATGTGGAGCCGTTTAGTCGCTGAATACCCAGAGATACAGGTGGTGCATCGACTCGATATGTCGACATCGGGTTTAATGCTTTTCGCCATGCATAAAGAAGCTGAGCGTTCATTGAAGAAACAGTTTCAATACCGCTTAACTCACAAAATATATTACGCACGTGTATGGGGATTAGTCGAAGAGGAACAAGGCGAGATTGATCTTCCGCTCATCTGTGACTGGCCGAATAGACCAAGACAGAAGGTTTGTCATGAAGATGGAAAGCCATCACAAACGCGCTACCAAGTGGCGAAGCGTGAAGAGAAAACGACCTTATTGAGGTTACTTCCTATCACTGGTCGTTCACATCAATTACGTGTTCATGCGATGGAAATAGGGCACTCTATTGTCGGTGATGAGTTTTACTCGTCAGGTGAGGCGCTAACTTTCTCTGATAGATTAGCGCTGCATGCTTGTGAGCTGAGTTTTTATCATCCCGCCACCGAAAAATTGTTTACGGCGTTTGTGCCATGCGATTTCTATCCAGAGGTTGAGCCTCAAGTTCTGCAACACTTTGAAGCGAGTGAATGCTTACCAGACTACAAAACCTTGCCTAAAAATTAAAAAAACGGCCATTCATTGAATGGCCGTTTTCTATAGAAATCTGAATCGATCTTATATCGATAGAGATCATGTTACGAGTTCTGCGGTTTTACCACTAACACATTGATAGGTGAGTTTTGCACGACTTTACTCGCCACCGATCCTAGTACGACTTTGTCCATTCTTGACCGTTTATGGCTTGGCATAATGATTAAGTCGGCACCAAGTTTTGCTGCATACTCAAGGATGGTTGAGTATGGTTTTCCTTCAGCAACATGAACTTTGTAGATAACTTCATCATCGATATGTTGATCAGCAAAAGCTTTCAGCTGGCTTTTAACATCTAGCTTCATCTTGTGAGCCGCATCTTTAGGGAAGTAAGTCGCGACCATAGACATATGAATGCCAGGTAAAACATTCAATAGGTGAACTTCAGCGTTAGAGTGTTTCGCATGCCAAACCGCTAACTCAACGGCTTTATCTGAAAAGCCTTTATCATTTAAATCGACAGGAACAAGGATTTGTTTATACATTATTTATTCTCTTTAAATTGTGCAGCTAACGCTAATCGCTAGCTGCCGCCAATATCCTTTCCAGTAAGAAAGCCGATAGTACCACTTTCTCTATTAAGCGCTTAGTTCATCCTTACGAGCGCGTCTACGTTGGTTTAAGCCTAGTCCAATAAGAAGAAGTAGGGCTGGAACAAAAACCCACTCTTTCATCGGTCTATCTGCATCTTGAATAATGGATTTAATCTCCCAATCGAAATCAATACCAGAAGACTCCGCAGGGCTACCAAACTCAACCATATCAACAATCATTTTGCCATCAACCTGATTTAGCATTAGGCCCATGGACGAAATTCGCTCTTCTGCGCTTACCGCGTAATCATCAAATGGTAGGCGAACCGTTTTCTCAGAGTAGTCGCCTTCAAGGTTTTCACCAGCAACTCTCAGCTCAAGTGATTGTCCTACATTTAGTTTTTCAGTAATTTGAGCTATCTCAACTCCTGGCGAAAGAACTTTTGCAGGGTAAACCATGTCCCACCAAAAACCTGGGCGGAAGAAGGTGAACGTTAGTGCTAATAATAGGACGGTTTCCCACCATTTATTACGTGTAAACCACCAACCTTGCGTTGCCGCAGAGAAGATGAGCATTGCAACGACAGATGAGAAGATGGTTAACGCTAAATGCCACCATGTATCAATGCCCATTAAGAGGAGTTGTGTATTAAACACGAACATAAATGGAAGAATGGCCGTTCTAATATCGTAGGTAAAACCTTGAATACCGGTTCGAATTGGGTCTGATTTTGCAATCGCAGCAGCCGCGAACGCAGCTAAACCTACAGGTGGCGTATCATCGGCTAATATCCCGAAATAGAACACAAATAGGTGGACCGCAATGAGTGGAATGATCAGCCCGTGAGCGGCACCTAAAGTCACAATTACTGGCGCCATCAAAGTAGACACAACGATGTAGTTTGCCGTGGTAGGCAACCCCATGCCCAGCACTAAGCTAATAACCGCAGTAAATAGCAGCATTAAAATGATGCTTCCGCCAGAGATGAACTCAACAAAGTCGGTCATGACTAAGCCGATACCAGTCAGCGTTACAACACCGACAACCGTACCCGCAGCGGCAGTTGCGACACCAATACCGATCATATTACGAGCACCAGAGACTAAGCTTTCGAGTAGATCGATGAATCCGGCTTTTACTTGCTCATTGATATCACCCGTTTTAGACATCAGAGCAATTAATGGACGTTGAGTGATCAAGATGAAAATCATGAACACGGTTGCCCAGAATGCAGATAACCCAGGAGAAAAACGCTCAACGGTTAAACACCAGACTAGAACAACAATAGGTAACAGAAAGTGCAAACCAGATTTCACAGTTGGGCCGGGATCGGGTACTTCAGTTAGCTCAGCATTAATATCCATGCCACCTTCCGCTGCATACTTTGCGGATACGCGGATCAGAGCCACATACGAGAGTAATAAAGCAACGGTCACAATCGGGGTTGCTGCCGCGCCAAATACATCTTTCGTCCAACCGACGCCGTAGTAAACCGCAGCACTTATTACACATAAACCAAGGATGGTTCCGGTGAAAGAGAGCAAGCTTTGGATAATTGTTGGTGTGTGGCGACGAGGTAACCCGGTCATGCCGGCTTTACAGGCTTCTAAGTGAACAATGTAGATAAGCGCAATGTAAGAAATTAGTGCTGGAAGTAGAGCTGCTTTGATCACTTCTACGTAAGAAATACCCACGTATTCCACCATTAAGAATGCTGCTGCACCCATGATTGGTGGTGTTAATTGCCCGTTTGTGGATGCGGCAACTTCAACTGCTCCCGCTTTTTCGCCAGAAAACCCGACACGTTTCATTAATGGGATCGTAAACGTACCAGTGGTGACTACGTTTGCAATTGAAGATCCAGAAACAAGACCGGATAAACCAGAAGCGACAACGGCCGCTTTTGCTGGTCCGCCACGCATATGACCAAGCAGTGAGAAGGCCACTTTAATGAAGTATGCACCTGCACCCGCTCGCTCTAGCATCGCGCCAAAAAGAACGAATAGGAATACAAAAGAGGTTGAAACACCTAGCGCTACGCCAAATACACCTTCAGTGGTTAGCCATAGGTGAGACATTGCTTTATTCAAGCTTGCCCCTTTATGAGCGATAACATCTGGCATGTGAGGGCCGCCAAATGTGTACAGTAGGAATACAGCTGCTACCACCATTAACGGCGGACCTAAAGCTCGACGAGTTGCTTCTAAAAGTAGAACCATTCCTGTAACGGCAGCAACGATATCAAAAGTCGTCGGTGCGCCTGAACGGTCGGCTAATTCGCTATAAAAAAGATAGATATAAGCCGCTGAAAAACTACCTGCTAGGGCTAGTAACCAATCGACCGCGGGAATGCTATCTCGCGGTGAATTTTTCATTGCAGGGTAGGCGGTGAACGCCAAGAAAATAGCAAAAGTGAGATGGATCGAGCGTGCTTGAGTGTCATTAAGCACGGCAAAATCAAAAATAAATGGCAGTGGCGATGCGTACCAAAGTTGGAATAGCGACCAACAGAGTGGTACAAACCATAAAATTCTCCCAGAAAGACCGCTCGGATTACGCGCTCCGGTGTCGGATTGGGCCACCATTTCTTGCACATCTGGAGACGGTGTGTTTGTCTGCGTCATGTACTTTATCCTTATTTCTTGATGGTCTAGACTCATCGTTCTTCGACTTAGAGTTCTATTGAGCACCTATCAGTGTAGTAAATAGATGAAAACTTGCTCTGAGTATCGACTTGTCTTGGGTTATTACGAAGGTTGGTTTTTCAAATTTAGAAAACCAAAAGTGGTTATGTTTTGCCGTTATAGTAATTGGGATTGAATTGGCAAAAACATCTCAGCATTCATCATGCGGAGTAAACAAATAAGGAGGCTGGAGCCTCCTTATATTAGACAATAGTTTGAAACAATTATTTCAAAAGACCGACTTCTTTGTAGTATTTAACGGCACCTGGGTGAAGAGGGATAGATAGACCCGCTTTAACCATATCTTCTTTCTTCAGGTTTGCAAACGCAGGGTGAAGGCGTTTGAAAGTGCTAAAGTTTTCAAATACTGCTTTTGCAACATTGTAAGCAACTTCATCAGGAACGTCCGTCGTTGTTACCATCGTAGCGGCAACACCAAAACTGTTTACGTCACCTTCTGTACCGCGATACATACCTGCAGGTACATTGCTGTAGGCGTAGTAAGGGTTGTCAGCAACAATCTTGTCAATTTGAGGACCCGTAGCTGGAACTAGCTTCGCATCACAAGATGTTGTTGCTTCTTTGATTGATCCGTTCGGGTGGCCAACCATGTAGATGAATGCGTCAATTTTATTATCACATAAAGCTTGTGAACGCTCAGAACCTTTAAGTTCAGACGCTAGTTTGAAGCTGTCGTTTGTCCAGCCCATCGCATCCATGACAACGCCCATTGTTGCGCGATCACCAGAACCTGGGTTACCGATGTTTACACGCTTGCCTTTTAGATCAGCAACGCCTTCGATACCAGCATCTGAACGAGCAATGATGTTGAATGGTTCTGTGTGAAGAGAGAACATTGCACGCAGTTTTTTGTACGGACCTTGTTCTGCAAATTTACTTGTACCGTTGTAGCCGTGGAACTGCCAGTCAGACTGAACAACACCAAAATCAAGCTCACCCGCACGCATAGTGTTAACGTTGTAAATTGAGCCACCAGTAGATTCTACTGAACAACGAATGTTGTGCTCTTTACGACCTTTGTTCACTAATTTACAAATAGCACCGCCAGTAGGGTAGTAAACACCAGTTACTGAACCTGTACCAATTGTGATGAACTCTTGTGCGTTAACTGCACCAGCACCAATTACTGCAGCTGCAATAGCGCTGACTTTAACAAGTTTGTTAAATGCCATGAATTTTCCTTCCTTATTCATTGTTAGTCCTGAAACAAGTGTAGCTGCTTCTGGAGTTTCCTATCTAAAAACGGCACCTTTTTCAATCCATCGGTTGAAAAAGAGGCTGAATAATAGCAAAAAATTGGTAGATAATTACAAGAATGTTAAAAGTTATAGCTAAATAGTCTAAGTGTATAACAAGAAAATAGCAGAAATGCGATGTTGAAATTCGATGAAAATCAATAACTTGAATTTAGCATGAGACTAGGAGATGAATAACGTAAGATGTGAGCTAGGTCACAGCGAAAGAGTCTCACAGTGACCTATATAAGAATCAAATAGTTAGCCTGCGTAATCAAACAGATCGCATACTGAGTCGAATAATTGCTCAGTGGTAACGTTGAGAGTTGGAGTAATGAAAATAGTATCATCTCCAGCTACTACACCTAAAATGCCTTCTGACTTACCTAAAGAATCAAGTAAGCGTGCGATAAGTTGAGCTGCACCAGGCCCAGTATGAATAACAACAATCGCATTGTTATGATCAATATCGAGAACAAGTTCACGTAAGGAGCTTGATACCGTAGGGACACCCAACTCAGCAGGTAAGCAGTACACCATTTCCATTTTGGCATTGCGTGTACGAACTGCTCCAAACTTGGTAAGCATCCGAGATACTTTCGATTGGTTGATACTCTCAAAACCTTCATGTTTTAGAGCGTCTACGATCTCACCTTGTGAGCCAAATTTCTCTTCTTTTAGTAAGGCTTTGAAAGCTCGAACTAAGTTATCTTGTTTTTCTGTATTGCGCATAGTTCTGTCTTATATCCCGCTGAGAAAACACATATATCCACAGCCGCGCATTCTGACATAGATATGAGGGATTAACCAAACTATCCCTGAAATCTGTTATTAATATCACTGTAAAACCTTTATAAAATGCTTCTTTCCGTTCGGTGGTATTCCGTTGTGAGATTATTAATTTAAGTTCATAATCCCGTTCTTCTGTGTAGCACGTTTTTATTGCCTATATATTGGTTTGAGCGAGGTCGCAAAGCTGAAGTTAATTGATTGTAATCAGTATGTGATTACTATAATTTTCTATTCATCCAATATACAAAAAACCTACAAATATATTTATAAGAGATCCATTCTCAAGGAGAACTATAATGAAAGTTGCTGTTATTGGTGCCGCTGGTGGCATCGGTCAAGCTCTAGCCCTACTACTTAAGAACCGTCTTCCTGCTGGTTCAGATCTAGCCCTTTACGATATCGCTCCGGTTACACCTGGTGTTGCTGCTGATCTTAGTCATATTCCAACTCCTGTATCGATCAAAGGTTATGCTGGCGAAGATCCAACTCCTGCTCTTGAAGGGGCTGATGTTGTATTGATCTCTGCTGGTATCGCTCGTAAACCTGGGATGGATCGTGCGGATCTTTTTAATGTCAATGCCGGTATCGTTAAGTCTCTGACTGAAAAAATTGCACAAGTTTGTCCAAAAGCTTGTGTTGGTATCATCACAAACCCTGTAAACACTACGGTGCCTATTGCCGCTGAAGTGCTTAAAAAAGCGGGTGTTTATGATAAGCGCCGTTTATTTGGTATCACGACTCTTGATGTGATCCGTTCAGAAACTTTTGTTGCAGCACTGAAAGATAAAGATCCAGGCGATGTTCGTGTTCCTGTTATCGGTGGCCACTCTGGCGTAACGATCCTTCCTCTTCTTTCTCAAGTAGAAGGTGTGGAATTTAGCGATGAAGAAGTGGCTGCACTGACAAAACGTATCCAGAATGCGGGTACTGAAGTTGTGGAAGCTAAAGCGGGCGGTGGTAGTGCGACACTTTCAATGGGACAAGCGGCTTGTCGTTTTGGTCTTGCTCTTGTCAAAGGCTTGCAAGGTGAAGAGAATGTCATCGAGTGCGCTTATGTTGAAGGTGAAGGCGAACATGCTCCATTCTTCGCACAGCCCGTTAAGCTAGGTAAAGAGGGTGCAGAAGCAATCTTAAGCTACGGTGAGCTGAGTGAGTTTGAAAAAGCAGCACTAGACGGCATGCTAGAAACGTTAAATGGTGACATTACGACGGGTGTTGAATTCGCTAAATAGCACTAAAAGATAGCTTTCTATATTGGAAGGCAGTTATTGAATTGAAGTCGGCCTATGGTCGGCTTTTTTATTTTGTGTACGCTAAAAATAAAAAAGCCTATATGACCTCACTGGTGAGAGGTCATATAGGCTTTTTTGTATTTCGAATGACAAAGGAGCGTTTGGTTACGCCTCTTAACTGAACTTACTTGGTTCGATTCACGGCTAAATGAGCAAGGGTAATTAACGCCTGCTTATATTCAGACTCAGGTAGAATCGAGAGTTCAAGAATCGCTTTGTCTGCTTCTTCATGTGCTTTATCAGTGGTGTATTCCAAAGCGCCGGTTTGCTTCATTGTTTCTAGAATTGCATCTAGCTTATCTATGCCATTGGATTGCTCGATAGCTTCTTTAATCATTTCAGCTTGCTCTGGGTTTCCGTGGCGCATTGCGTAAAGCAAAGGAAGAGTAGGTTTGCCTTCTGCAAGGTCATCCCCCACATTTTTTCCCATATCTTCGCCATCAGAGGTGTAATCCATCACATCGTCAATCAGTTGGAATGCAGTGCCTAGGTATTTACCGTAGTTTTGCAAGGCGACTTCAATTTCAGTAGAAGAATCAGTCAAAATGGCCCCAATCTGAGTCGCGGCTTCAAAGAGGCGCGCGGTTTTAGAGTAGATAACCTGCATGTAACTCTCTTCAGTGGTATTGGGATCGTTACAGTTCATTAATTGCAGAACTTCCCCTTCCGCAATGACATTCACCGCTTCACTCATGAGTCCAAGGATCTTTAGTGATCCTAGCCCTGTCATCATCTGGAATGAACGGGTATAGATGAAGTCACCGACTAAAACACTAGCAGCATTACCAAAGGCGGCATTAGCGGTTGCTTTGCCACGTCGCATGTCTGACTCATCAACAACATCGTCATGCAGCAAGGTTGCTGTATGGATGAATTCAATAAATGCGGCCGCTGTCGTGTGCGCTTCTCCCTGATATCCCAAGGCTTTTGCCGATAGTATCGCAAGCAGTGGGCGTAGGCGTTTGCCACCGCCACTCACAATATAAAAGCCTAATTGGTTGATTAAACTTACATCAGAATTGAGTTGAGCTTGAATTGTTTCATTCACTTTTGCCATATCATCGGCAGTAAGCGTTTGGATAGCTTTAAAATCCATTATATACCCGGCTGAGGTTAGACCCTGTAAGGTTTATTTGTTCTATTTAATTTACGAATAGTACACTAAAAAACGTTGATTAATACATCACTAAAGGGCATGATTGCCGCACTTTTCTTTGGCGATTAGCTTTTCGCCAATTATTTTAAAATATGGCTTGTCATAGACGTATGGTTCACGTAGAATCTGCGCCCTATTGATTAGTTTAGCGCACACCCGAGTTGTTCAAATAACAACCATAGGCTGTGCGGAAAAAGCGGAGTAAAATATGTACGCTGTTTTCCAATCTGGTGGTAAACAACACCGAGTAAGCGAAGGTCAAACCCTTCGTTTAGAGAAATTAGACGTTGAAACTGGCGCAACAGTTGAATTTGATAAAGTTCTACTAATTGCAAACGGTGAAGAAATCTCAGTTGGCGCACCTCTAGTAGAGGGCGGTAAAATTACTGCTGAAGTAGTACAACACGGTCGTGGCGATAAAGTTAAAATCGTTAAGTTCCGTCGTCGTAAGCACTCTCGTAAGCAGCAAGGCCACCGTCAGTGGTTCACTGAAGTGAAAATCACTGGCATCAACGCTTAAGTATTAGGAGAGTTCTACAATGGCACACAAAAAAGCTGGCGGTTCTACTAATAACGGCCGCGATTCAGAAAGCAAACGTCTTGGTGTTAAGCGTTTTGGTGGTGAATCTGTTCTTGCAGGTAACATCATCGTTCGTCAACGTGGTACTAAGTTCCACGCTGGCACAAACGTTGGCATCGGTAAAGACCATACTCTTTTCGCTCTTACTGAAGGTAAAGTGAAATTTGAAGTTAAAGGTCCTAAAAACCGTAAATTCGTAAGCATCGATTCTGAGTAATTCTTAGTTTCAAGCTGAATTCAAAAGCCCTGCCTTTAGGCGGGGTTTTTTATTTATAGAGAGAACAAAAAGTAAGATCACTGTTCATAATAATGAGCTTATCTTCCTTTTTGTTCCTTTCGCAGGTGAACAATAGTTTTGAGGTGATCGATCTATTGATTCTCGGATCTGCTAGAATTTATATCATGCTTAGTTGGGTGATATTGCAACGCACAAAATGCGGAGTAAAAGATGAAATTTGTTGATGAATCGACAGTAAAAGTAGAAGCGGGCGACGGCGGTAGCGGCGTTGTTAGTTTTTGGCGTGAAAAATTTGTTGCTAAAGGCGGCCCTGATGGCGGCGATGGCGGTGATGGCGGCGATGTTTATATCCAAGCTGACGAGAACCTAAATACTCTTGTTGACTACCGTTTCGAACGTTTCCATAAGGCTGAGCGTGGCACTAATGGTAGCGGCGGTAACTGTACTGGTAAGCGTGGTAAAGACAAAGTATTACGCGTACCTGTTGGTACTCGTGCTGTTGATATCCACACCAATGAAGTGGTGGGTGAAGTTGCTGAACACGGCAAAAAAATCATGGTTGCTAAAGGCGGCTGGCACGGCTTAGGTAACACTCGCTTTAAGTCGTCAGTGAACCGAGCTCCTCGTCAGAAGACTTTAGGTACTAAAGGTGAAGTTCGCGAACTGCGGTTAGAGCTATTGCTACTGGCTGATGTTGGTATGCTAGGTTTGCCTAACGCAGGTAAATCAACCTTTATTCGTTCTGTATCAGCAGCGAAACCAAAAGTTGCCGATTACCCATTTACTACGTTAATTCCAAGCTTGGGTGTGGTGAGTGTCGTTCCTGAGCGTAGCTTTGTTGTTGCCGATATCCCGGGTCTAATTGAAGGCGCTGCTGACGGTGCCGGTTTGGGTATTCGTTTCTTGAAGCACCTTGAACGTTGCCGCGTTCTTCTGCACATGATCGACATCATGCCAATTGATCAATCAGATCCTATTCAGAATGCACTGACGATCATTGATGAGTTAGAGCAATACAGTGAAAAAGTGGCAGAAAAACCTCGCTGGTTAGTGTTCAACAAAGTTGACTTAATGCCTGAAGAAGAAGCTGACAAGATCATTCAAAGTGTTCTTGATGCTCTTGGTTGGGAAGATGAGTACTTCAAGATTTCAGCAGTAAACAAGCAAGGCACTAAAGAGTTGTGCTTCAAGTTGTCTACCTTCATGGAAAATCTACCTAAAGAAGCATTAGTGCTAAGTGAAGACGAAAAAGTTGACTTCATGTGGGATGATTACCATAAAGATGCGATGAGCGGTAAAGACGTCGTAACGGAAGATGACTGGGATGATGAAGATTGGGATGACGAAGAAGATGACGGCCATGTTGTCTACGTTCGTGACTAACTTCAGCTAGTTGACTAAAACCGCAATGTGAATTGCGGTTTTTTTGTATCTATATCATATCCCGTAAGCTATTTTTCATGCAGACTACTGCTCTTATTGAATAATTGGCCAAATGGAAGGATTCATGGCATCAAAACAGAGAGCAACGTCGCGATTGATTGCTCAAGCAGGGCAAATGTTGTTGGCTCACGGAGCTGAAAGCGCATTAGTTGGTGACATTATGCGTCGAATTGGACTCGCAAGTGGAATGGATGAAGTGGAAGTCGCGCTTTCCGCTAACTCACTTGTGGTAACAACTATGATGGATGATCACTGCATCACAACAACCCGAAGTTGTCCTGATCGTGGGATCAACATGCGAGCGGTCACTCAGATCCAAAGGATCTGCATTATGCTTGAAAAAGGCATTGTAGATTACTCCCTTGCTCAGCAAAAACTAAATGAGATAAGTCCCGAGCGTTATAACCGCTGGCTTGTCGTATTCATGATTGGTTTATCTTGCGCTTCATTTAGTCATTTGGCCGGTGGTGACTGGTCTGTTTTTGCGATGACATTTCTTGCTTCTTCCTCTGGAATGATTGTTCGTCAAGAGATCGGGCATCGACACTTTAACCCTCTAATGAACTTTGCCGCGACGGCTTTTGTGACCAGTGCTATTTCAGCCCAAGCGGTGTTGTATAACATTGGTAATTTGCCTGAGATTGTCATGGCTTCTTCTGTATTAATGCTTGTTCCCGGTTTTCCGCTGATTAATGCCGTTGCCGATATGCTTAAAGGGCATATTAATATGGGCATTGCACGATTTGTTATGGCGAGCTTATTAACCTTAGCCACAAGTTTAGGCATTGTTGCAGCAATGAGTTTAACCGGAGTATGGGGGTGGGTTGGATAATGGATTATCAATTGATGGATTTACTTCTCGGACTGCTGAACGATATGTTTTTTGCCGCTATTCCTGCCGTTGGCTTTGCACTGGTGTTTAATGTGCCGCAGAAAGCATTAATTTACTGTGCGCTTGGTGGCTCTATTGGTCACGGAAGTCGCTATTTAATGATGCAGTTCGGTATTCCTATTGAGTGGGCCACCTTTTTCGCAGCCACCATTGTCGGCATGGTAGGTGTCCATTGGTCGCACAAATTTTTAGCTCATCCTAAGGTGTTTACCGTTGCGGCTTTGATTCCTATGGTTCCAGGAGTCTTCGCATTTAAAGCGATGATTGCTATGGTTGAAATTAATCATATGGGGTACACCCCAGAACTCGTCGCCACTTTAATGGAAAACTTTTTGAAGGCGATGTTCATTATCGCAGGTCTTGCGATTGGATTAGCGGTACCAGGGTTGCTATTCTATCGTCGCAGACCCATTGTGTAGCCTATCGCTAACCATGAACTCACTAAAATAGGATTATGATGATCATCAGTATGATTGCCGCTATGGCTAATGAACGTGTTATTGGAAAAGATAATCAGATGCCATGGCACTTGCCTGCTGATTTTGCTTGGTTCAAACGCAGTACTTTAGGTAAGCCTATTGTGATGGGGCGAAAAACCTATGATTCTATTGGTCGCCCTTTGCCAGGCCGTAAAAATATTGTGATCAGCCGAGATCCTGACTTAAAGATTGATGGTGTTGTGACCGTGACATCTATGGAAGCGGCGAAAGAAGCGGCCGGTGATTGTGCAGAGCTAATGGTTATTGGTGGTGGCTCCATCTATGAAACTTACCTCAATCAGGCAGATAAATTATATCTAACATTTATCGATACCGATATTGAAGGTGGTGATACTCAATTTCCTGAATGGGGACGGGGTTGGATTGAGTCATACTCAGAAAGCTATGCAGCTGACGATAAAAATGCTTATGACATGAGATTTGTTACGCTAGAGCGTGGTTAATCGCTTTTTATGCCCTGTGAGTCTACAGGGCATCATTATCATCTTTAGGACGCTATATTCACGGCGAAGTTATAGTGCTGGCTGAGTAAAAAATTGTTTATCTTCCCATCTGATCATAGTTAAGTGACCACCCCAAACACAGCCTGTATCTAACCCGATGACATCCTCCCCAGAGTATCCCTCAAGTGCAGCCCAGTGACCAAACAGAATAGGCTTTTCAAAGGCGACTCGTTGTGGAAGTTTGAACCAAGGCATAAGCTTGTCGTCATTGAGTTCATTAGGGGGGAGTTTACACTCCATATCTAAACGCATGTCATTAAAGCAGAAACGCATTCTGGTATAAGCGTTAATAATGTAACGGTAACGCTCTATTCCTGCCAGGTTGTCATCCCACAAATCGGGTTTGTTATCGTACATATTCGTGAGTAACCAACGCCACTGGGCACTAGACAATACCTCTTCAATCTCTTTGGCTGCTGCTCTTGCCTGTTCCAAATTCCATTGTGGTGAGACGCCAGCATGGCACATAACAAATTCATCATGTTCAGCTAAAAGAGGCTGTTTACGTAGCCAATGGAAGAGCTCATCTTTATCAGGGGCATCAAAAATATCGGCTGTTCTATCTTTTTCCTTGATCGGATGTATACCAATTGAGATTGCGAGAAGGTGGAGATCATGATTACCAAGCACCACTTTGGCTGCGCTACCTAGTGATTTTACGAATCGCAATGTTTCAAGTGATTTTGGACCACGAGCCACAAGGTCACCCGCAAGCCAAAGCGTATCTTGATTCGTGTCAAAAGAGACCGTATCTAAAAGCTGACGTAATTCATCGTAGCAACCCTGTATATCTCCAACGACATATGTGGACATAAATGGCTCTCTATCTGGCGTTAATTTAGGATGTTGGGAATCGCTAAGCGGAATGGATCAATTTCAGCAGCAAACTCTTGCCCGTGCTCATCACGCATGATGTATTTTCCTTGCATGACTCCAACAGGGGTTTCAATTGCCGTTCCGCTGCTATAGCTATACTCGTCGTTTGCATCAATAAATGGTTGTTGGCCAACCACACCATCCCCTTCAATCACAAGCTGCTTTCCATTGGCATCGGTGATCAGCCACTGACGGCTAATAAGTTGAACTGTTTGAGTGCTGAGGTTTCGGATAGTCATTAAATAAGCAAATACGTAGCGTTTCTGTTCTGGCTGAGATTGCTCTTCAATGTATCTGGTTTGAACTTGGCACTTTATACAAGGGATGGATACGTCCATGTCATTCTCCTATAAAGGGGATTGCTAGCCGATAGAAAAAGGGTTCTAAATCTAATTTAGAACCCTTTATTTTAATTTGAAACGGCGTGATTATCTTCAAGCCAGTTTGCCATATCAACAAACTGTTTTAGCGTTAAATTCTCTGGACGCATGCTAGGGTTAACGCCCAACTCTTCCAAAATTTCTGTACTAAGAAGTGTTTTGTAGCAATTACGAACCGTTTTACGACGCTGGTTGAAACCTTCGCGACATACGCGATCTAACCATTTTAGGTTCTTCGCAGGGTAAGGTAACACTTCGTATGGCATTAAGCGCACGACAGCTGAATCCACTTTTGGTGGTGGGATGAATGCCGTTGGCGGCACTTCCAGAACCGGAACCACTTTACAAAAGTATTGTGCCATTACGGTTAAACGACCATAAGCTTTACTGCCAGGGCCTGCCGCTAAACGGTTCACCACTTCTTTTTGTAGCATGAAGTGCATATCTTGAATATCTTTATGAAACTCAAAGAGATGGAACATTAGAGGCGTTGAAATGTTGTATGGCAAGTTACCAAAAATACGCAGTTTGTTATTTGGTTTCACTAACTGTTCAAAATCGAAACGCATAGCATCACCTTCATGAATGGTCAGTTTATCTGCCAATTCAGGGTGGTTGCGAAGGCGTTCTGCGAGGTCTCGGTCAAGCTCGATAACTGTAAATTTATCAACTTCACGACCAACAGGCTCAGTGATGGCACCAAGTCCAGGACCAATTTCCACTAGGTTTTGACCTGGAAGTGGGTTGATAGCTGATACGATACCGTCAATGATATAAGGATCATGAAGGAAGTTTTGACCAAAACGTTTACGCGCTTTGTGTCCTAAGTGGACATCATTTCTCATTGTTTATTCTCTACTAATTCAATCGCGTGCGTGAGCGCTGTTCTAAAGCTCCCTGTATCCGCTTGGCCTGTCCCAGCCAAATCTAAAGCAGTACCGTGGTCTACCGATGTTCTGATAAAAGGCAGTCCAAGAGTAATGTTTACTGAGCGACCAAAGCCTTTGTATTTCAATACAGGCAGTACTTGATCGTGATACATTCCTAAAACAGCATCTGCATCTTGCAAATACTTGTCATTAAAGATGGTGTCTGCTGGCAATGGACCAATCAAATTTATACCATCTTGTTGTCGAATTTTATCTAGCGTTGGAGTGATCGTTTCGATCTCTTCACGTCCTAAACAGCCATCTTCTCCTGCATGCGGGTTTAAGCCACAGACGTAGATTGATGGGTTCTCTATAGCAAACTTCTCGACTAAATCTTGATGCAAAATCTTGATGATTTTCTCAAGACGTTCTTCCGTGACCGCTTTCGAGACGTAAGCGAGTGGGATATGAGTTGTAACCAGAGCAACTCGTAACCCTTCGGTTGCCAACATCATCACTACTAGTGGTGTATTGGACTTTTCAGCAAAAAACTCAGTATGGCCGCTAAAAGCAACGCCAGCTCGGTTAATTACTCCCTTGTGAACAGGGCCGGTGACAATAGCATCAAATTCATCATTCATACAGCCTGTCGCGGCTCTTTCTAATGTATTTAATACGTAATGTCCATTCGCTTCATCTAAAGCTCCGGCGACGACAGGTGCCGCCAAGGGTAGATGATCAACAATCAAAGAGCCTGCTTTTTGTGGCTGAGCGGCTAACGTTGAGTCATAATCGATGAGTTCAACATCAATATTTAGCTCACGAGCTCTTTGATTTAATAAGTTTTTATCAGCACATACGACAATTTGATGAGTCCAAGATTCTCGTGACAATGCAAGTACGAGATCTGGTCCTATACCTGCTGGTTCACCAGCGGTTACGACTATGCGTCGAGTAATTGCCATTATTGCTCCTTAGCTTCAGCCATTTCAACAAATGCACTCGCACGAATTTCTTGCATCCATGCCCCTGCTTCTTCGTTAAATTTGCGATTGAAAAGGATGCGGTATGCTTTGTTTTTCAATGCTGAATCGGTTTTGTCTACTTCTCTGCGATCAAGAACTTCCACAATATGCCATCCATGAACCGTTTTAAATGGTTCGCTGATTTTGTTGACTGGCAATGTTTCTATTTGATGTTTGAATTCTGGAACATAAAGATCTGGCGTTTGGTATCCCAGCTCACCATTTTGAGCAGCAGAACCAGGGTCTTGGCTATATTGTTGAGCAAGATCCGCAAATGTAGCTTCTCCAGAATTGATACGTTGCGTGATGTTTAATAGCTCTTTCTTAACACCTTCATCGCTAAGGATTAAGGTCGGCTTAATCAATATATGACGAGCATTCACTTCCGTAACGGCAACAGTCTCTAGCCCTTTAATGTCTTCAATTTTTAGGATATGGAAGCCGACACCACTTCTAAATGGACCGATGATGCTGCCTTTATTTTGCAGTTTAATTTGATCGGCAAAGATCGTTGGCATCTCTTCTTTACGCATCCAACCCCAATCACCGCCTTGTAGCGCTTTTGGGCCTTTAGAGTAGGTGTAAGCCATTGTGCTGAAATCTGCGCCATTCGCGAGTTTTTCTGCAAGTTGATTCGCTTGTTCTTCGATCTCTGACTTCTCTTGCTGGTCATTAAATCGTAGCTGAATATGGCCAATTTTGTATTGTACGGTTGCATTCGTTTCTTGAGCTAGGATATTCGCAAGGTTATCCACTTCCGCTGGAAGAATGTTAATGCGGCGGCGAACCAGTGCATTACGCGCTTCACTGGCTGCGATTTCTTTACGAACTTGCTCGCGAAACGCAGGGTAGCTCAACCCTTCAGCCGCAATAGAAGCGCTGAGTTGTTCAATGGTTTGGTTATTCTCTTTTGCAATTTCAGCAATCGCTTCGTTCAGACGGTTATCATCAATACGAACCCCAATACGATCGGCTTCTTGGGTTTGAATCGTATCGAGAATGAGTTTCTCAATAACCTGTTCACGTAATACAGCTTCGCTTGGTAACGTTTGGTTGTTTTTCTTCGCATTGGCACGCAGTGTCTTCAGTGATGCATCAATATCGCTCTGCAATACGACACTTTCATTGACAATAACCGCCACTTTATCAAGCTCGACAGGGGCAGCATTCGCTTGTGCCATATTAAGAGTTGCCAATAGACTCAATAGAGTACATTTCCACGATTTCATTCAAAGTCTCATTTTGTTGGGGCTTACCTCATTAGAAGTAAGCCAAAATAGTAATTTAGTTAATACTTAGAGCATTAATTGTTTAGATAAAAAGGTCTACCGTAAGTGATCGCATTATCTGAAGTATCAATATCTCTTAATTCAGTTCGGGCTGAGCTGTTGGTTGCAAAACCTTCAATACCAAAGTTGATGCCAATGTTGTTTTCATAATCAGGTTTTGAGCCTTCAGAGCCAATGACTGCTTTATTCCAGCCTCGAATCTGATTTGAGTAAGTGAAGGCGATATACCAACAATCAGAGCGGTAACGCAAATTGGCTAGCCACTCAAGTTCGACATCTTCAGTCAGATCATGGTAATACTGGCCGCTAATCGTCCATTTAGAATCAATATTGTAAGCGCCTAAGATCCCAGCTTGAGATATACCATCTTTTGTCACTTTGTTTAGGTCAGTAAACTCAATGGTATCTTCAATGTACTCTTTGGTGACGTAGCGATAGTTTGTCTGGATAAAGCCCTTTTTAAATTGGTATTCAAAGGTGCTGTTAGCCAGTTGCATTGAACCTAAGTCAATGTCGTACTGCATGCCACCATGATAAAATAGGAAGTCATCATAGTTAAAATCGGTTTCAATTGCCCATGATGAATAGTTGGATGATGACTCTTCATTCGACGCGATTTTAGTGGTCTTATCGATGTAGTAAATCTGACCAAATGAGATGTTCAGACGCTCTTTGTAGCTCTCATCAAAAAAGCGAGTACTTGCGCCATAGCTGATTTGGTTTGCTGGTGCGACTTTATCAATACTGCTGTATTTACGACTGCGGAACAGTCCGTAATAGTCGGTTTGTAGCAGAGTTGTATCGTAGTTATAAATATTGGTTTGATCTTCATCTGGTACATATAAGTATTGAACTTGTGGCTCTAAACTTTGTACATAGCCATCAAATATTTGAGTTTCACGCTCTAGATAAATTCCGGCATGAGTTCGAAACTCTGGAATAACGCGAGAAACTCTCTCATCTAAGCTATTTTTTAGATTGTTGGTATCTTGTGTGATGCTATCTAGATCTTGCTGATAGTAGGTTGCTAAGACTCGAGCTTCGGTTGTCCAACTCGCCCATGTATTTGATAGGGGAATGGTAATTCCGGGCTCTATATGAGCACGAGTAGCTGATGGCTTGGCTTTGTCATTAGTATCAAAGCGGCTAACTTGACTCTTTAGATCAAAGTTAACGTAGTTCCCCCAAAGAGGTGTGTAATAATTGAAGCCAACCTGCGGAAGTAGTCGGTAGGGTGAACTATCGTCAACTAAGACTTGGAAGTCACGAACTTGCAGTGACATATCCCAAAATTGTGAGCGATAAAATACCGCGCCTTCTTGCATTAGTTGACCATCTTCACGCTTACCAATATCAGAGTCTAAATCACGGAAATAATCGTTATCACTGACTTGAGAGTAATCTGCCATGACCCTCCAGTTGCTATTGATGATACCGTCGTGTTTATATTGAAAAGCCCAACGCTCACCTGGGTCGGTATATTTTCTATCTGAACCTAAATATTCGGTTTTAATCTCACCTTCACCAAATCCATCGGTTAGGTAGCGGAAGTCAGCATCAAACTTTGTTCCACGCTCTTGCATATAAAGCGTGGTAATGGTGGCATCATAATCCGGAGCAATATTCCAGTAAAATGGCATCTCAAATTCAAAACCATCACTAGAACCATAAGCGATGCTTGGGAATAAGAAGCCCGTCTTTCTTGTATTACCGATTGGTACCGTTATATAAGGGGCATAGAAAATAGGGACATCGAGCACTTCAAATCTTGGGTGATAGAATGTGGCGCTCTCTTCGTTTTGATCGACTTTGATTTCAGATGCGACCATGCGCCACGAATTGTCACCATCGGGACATGAGGTGATAGAACCATCTTGCAATTGGTAAACCGCTTTACCTGTTTTTGAGATATATACGGCATCCCCACGACCTTGTTGGCAAACAAAGTTATATTGAGTATTTTCTAATTCAAACTCATTGCTGGCTAAATCGCTAGTTACGCGGGTCGAATTAGCTTCAAATTGCCCATCAGTAAAATGCACGTTACCTTCAGCTATTGCAATGTTATCTTGTTGATGCAGCGTGATTTTATCGGCAGAAATAACCTTCTGGCCTTGAGTGATTTTGACGTCACCAGAGTATGAAGCTTTATCGCCATTAATCGCTTCTAAGCTATCGGCAGTGACAACAATAGGCTCTTGATTCGCATTAGAATTGACAGAAGAGTCGATCAAACATTGATCTGTAGAGGGCATTTCCTGCACACTATCAGTTGCGGTAGTTTCTGCCTGAGCGGTTGGCACTAACAAAGCGGCGCTAATAGAAGCGGCTAAAAAGGTGCGGGAAAAACATTGCATTGAATTGAACTATCCTTTGTCACTAACTTAGCGGTTGTTTAACATACAACCGAAATGAGAAAAAATTATCTCCCTTATGATAAAGGAAATAAATGCATCCAGCACTATAAGACCACATTACTCCTAAAAAATTCATAGATAGAGAACACATAATGCAGATTTTTGGCAAAATTCTTGGCGCCTTTTTTGGTTTTTTATTTGGTGGCCCGTTGGGCGCCATGTTCGGACTTTTTCTAGGTCATCAATTTGACAAAGCTCGTCGCTTAAATCAGGCCGGCTTTAGAACTGCTGGTTTTGGTTCAGGGCCAAGCCAAGTGGAACGTCAGAACGAGTTCTTTAAAGCCGCATTTTCGGTGATGGGACATGTAGCAAAAGCAAAAGGCCAAGTTACACGTGAAGAGATCCAATTGGCTTCAACCATGATGGAGCGCATGAATCTTCATGGCGAACAACGGAAAGCGGCGCAAGATGCATTTCGTGATGGTAAAGAGTCAGATTTTCCTTTAGATGAAGTGCTACAACGCGTCCGTGTTTCGACAGGAGGGCGTTTTGATTTAATGCAGTTCTTCTTAGAATTACAAATCTCCGCCGCATTTGCAGATGGTCAACTTGATCCGAGTGAGCGCAGTGTTTTACATAAAATAGCGCAAGGTCTTGGGTTTTCTGCGGAGCAACTAGAACGTCGTTTGCACATGCAAGAGGCCGCGTTTCGTTTTCAGCAGGGCGGTGGTCAACAAGGAGGGCATGGCCAGCAAGGTAATTGGCAACAAGCCTCACAAGCAAGTCAATTGGCCGATGCCTATAATGTACTAGGTGTGAGTGAAGATACTGAGCCAAAAGAGCTTAAACGTGCTCACCGTAAATTGATGAACGAACATCATCCGGACAAGTTGATGGCGAAAGGCTTACCACCAGAAATGATGAATGTTGCAAAAGAGAAAGCACAAGAGATCCAAAATGCTTATGACTTAATTAAAAAAGTGAAAGGTATTAAATAGCAAGGAGCTATCTATGTATAAGGATGTACTGACGTTTTGGTTTGAAGAGTTGACTCCCGCAGATTGGTTCAGTCGTAGTGATGAGCTGGATTCTTGTATTCAGCAGCGCTTTGGGGGTTTGTTGATTCAAGCTGCTCAAAGTGAGTTGTTTGACTGGAGGGATAGTGCGGAAGGGCGTTTAGCAGAGATCATTGTTCTTGATCAGTTCTCGCGCAATGTATATCGAGATACTGCACAAGCGTTCTCTGCTGACCCACTTGCATTAGGATTAGCTCAAGAGGCGATTGCGCAAGGCTGTGATCAACAACTGACGGCGATTCAGCGTAGTTTTTTATACATGCCTTTCATGCATAGTGAATCATTAAAAATTCATCAACAAGCGGTGACGCTGTTTGAATCGAATGGTCTTGAAGGGAACGTTGAATTTGAACATAAACACAAAGTGATTATTGAGCGTTTTGGGCGTTACCCTCATCGTAATGATGTTTTAGGTCGCCCTTCAACGGCTGAAGAGGTTGAGTTTTTAACCCAACCGAACTCTCGCTTTTAATGGTTGCAGTCGTACGCTCATTCTTTCGTACTTACTTTTTATTTAGGTTCCAATCGTAGTCGTAAGTGATCTTTCCTTTAAAATCGGCAAGATCATTTCGATAGGAACCTAAGTGCTGAAATAACATCTCTTCTGAACCAAAATCCTCAATGAACCAGTCATATATCGAAGAGAGCTGTAAGTTCTTACCTTGTCGCAAGACACCTTTGTCACTATTAATGTATTGAGTCGCTGCGAGCTCAAGCAGTTGTTCGGCATTGTCTGCGCGGAATGCTGTAGCTTGTAAATTTGGACAACCTAAACTGGCGCAATTAACGGCATAATGGGTACGTGGATCTTGCCATATTGGACGCAAGATTCGGTGTTCAATATCATTTAAGGTCAACGTTTTTCCTGCAACCGTCGTGATGTCCTCTCCCCAAGGTCCAAAACTGAAGAATCCACCAAGCTTGGTTATTGACTCTATCGGGTAATTTTCGATGATGATGTTGACGGTTAGGGCGTTATAGAAGTTGACCCAATAGGCATATTGTTCGTTTTTTGAATAGTGGCGAGGATCCAGCGACGCGAGTTGCTTTAGATAATTCGTGAGTTTGTTTTGATCGGTTCTGGTCACTTTGTCATACGCAAAAAGGGTGTTTTCACCTTCAACGCTCAAATATTGATTTAAAATCTCCTGCCAAGATTGATGAGATATTTTGGCTGTGTTTGTTTCGTCACTTTGATTCCAATAAGACCACAAGTCAGATTTTGGCGCCGCAAGGCTAGAGGTGGAGAAGAGAATGATGAGGAAGGATAAAATGTATTTCATTGAAGGCTCCACTAGAAATTTGAATGATACAGCTTAACTTATCAGACCTTGTCGCTTCGTATTATATTTCAAGTTAAACAAGAAAAAGGTGAGCCACATACATGACTCACCTTTATCGCTATTCTTACCTTTAAAGCGATGACTGAATTATCTATTTTAAAAAGTTGGGAATAGTGGTTTCGTATTGAGCAATCTTATCCGCGTGTTGCAGCGTTAAACCAATATTATCTAACCCATTTAATAAGCAGTGGCGACGGAATTCATCAATCTCAAAAGAGTATTGCTTACCATTCGCTGTGACTAACATGGCTTCCAAATCTATTGTAACTTTAGCCCCTTCGTTTGCTTCGATAAACTGGAAGATCTCATCGACTTCAGATTCCGTTAAGCGAACGGGTACCATTTGGTTATTGATGGAGTTGCCGTAAAAAATATCAGCAAAGCTTGGGGCGATCATCACTTGGATGCCGTAATCCGCGAGTGCCCAAGGTGCGTGTTCACGCGAGGAGCCGCAACCAAAGTTTTCACGAGCAAGCAGAACCGTAGCGCCTTGATAGCGAGGGGCATTCATCACAAACTCTGGATTAGGTTGTTCACCTGCATCATCAAGAAAACGCCAATCGTGAAATAGGTGTTTACCAAAACCAATGCGATTTACTTTTTGTAAAAATTGCTTTGGTATGATGGCATCCGTATCAATGTTTGCCGTATCTAAAGGAACGACTAGACCTGTATGTTGCTTAAAACCTGACATAGTAAATTCCTTTTATGCGTGTTCAGTAATGGTGCGAATATCAACAAAGTGACCCGCAATTGCGGCAGCCGCAGCCATCGCTGGACTGACTAGGTGAGTTCGACCATCACGGCCTTGGCGACCTTCAAAGTTACGATTAGATGTTGATGCACAACGCTCTTGTGGGCCTAGTCGGTCGTTGTTCATAGCAAGACACATAGAACAACCCGGAAGACGCCATTCAAAGCCCGCTTCTTTAAATATCACATCTAAACCTTCTTTTTCTGCTTGTGCTTTTACTTGTTCAGAACCTGGAACAATCAGAGCTTGAACATGAGCCGCCACTTTATTGCCCTTGGCTACAGCCGCCGCCGCGCGCATGTCTTCAATACGTGAGTTAGTACATGAGCCAACAAATACTTTATCGACATTGTAATCAGACAGAGATTTACCCGCTTCAAGTCCCATGTAAGCTAATGCTTTTTCAGCTGAGGCTTTTTCTACTGGGTCAGCAAAACTCTCAGGTGCAGGGATTGGTTGATCAACGGCAATCACTTGACCCGGGTTTGTGCCCCAAGTCACTTGCGGTTTAATCTCTGAAGCATCAAGGGTGACTACTGCATCAAATTCTGCGTCATCATCCGTTTTTAGTGAAGACCAGTACTCGATAGCTGCCGTTAAATCTTCCCCTTGAGGTGAAAATTTACGGCCAGTGATGTAATCAAATGTGGTTTGGTCAGGTGCAATTAAACCGGCTTTAGCGCCTAGCTCAATTGCCATGTTACATACCGTCATACGACCTTCCATCGTTAGATCGGTAATGGCTTCACCGCAAAATTCAACCACGTAGCCTGTACCACCCGCAGCGGTTGTTTTGCCGATGATGGCAAGAACGATATCTTTTGCCGTAATGCCTTCGGCTACTTTGCCTTTAACTTCGATTTTCATGGTTTTAGCACGCGCTTGTTTTAGCGTTTGTGTCGCTAATACGTGCTCAACTTCAGAGGTACCAATACCAAAAGCCAAAGAACCAAATGCGCCGTGGGTTGCTGTGTGTGAATCACCACAAACAATCGTCATACCCGGTAAAGTGATACCAAGCTCTGGCCCCATAACATGAACAATACCTTGGTATTTATGGTTGAGATCGTAAAGGGTTACGCCAAACTCTTCACAGTTTTTAGACAGTGTTTCCATTTGGATACGAGCCATTTCACCAGAGGCATTAATGTCTTTGGTTTGGGTCGATACGTTATGATCCATGGTTGCGAAAGTTTTCCCGACTTGGCGAACTTTACGGCCTTTTTCACGCAAGCCATCAAACGCTTGCGGTGAGGTCACTTCATGAACTAAGTGGCGATCGATGTATAAAATTGGGTTTTCACCTTCCGCTGCAACGGCAACATGGGCATCGTAAATTTTTTCGTATAATGTTTTTGCGTTAGACATTGCTTCTTCCTTGAATTACGAATTCAAAATGTATTCAGCGATTTTATCGCCCATTGCTGAGGTCGTTAGTGCTGGCTTATCACCGGCTAGATCCGCCGTAAGTTCACCGGCTGACAGCGCTTTAGATACGGCAGCTTCAATGCTTTGTGCTGCTTCTTCTTCACCTAGGCTGTAACGTAACATCAGTGCTGCAGATAAGATCTGAGCTACTGGGTTTGCGATGTTTTTACCTGCGATATCAGGCGCTGAACCGCCAGCAGGTTCATACAGACCAAAGTTGCTTTCATTCAAACTTGCAGAAGGAAGCATGCCCATTGAACCTGTGATCATCGCGCACTCATCAGAGATGATGTCACCAAAGATGTTTGAACACAGCATCACATCAAATTGAGAAGGGTCTTTAATTAGCTGCATGGTCGCGTTATCAATATACATGTGGTTTAGTTTTACATCTGGGTAATCTTGAGCGATCTCTTCGACCACTTCACGCCATAAAATTGAGCTTTGTAGAACGTTGGCTTTATCGATTGAGTAGACGTTCTTATTACGTAGACGAGCCGACTCAAAAGCAATTTTGGCGATACGTTCAATTTCATAGCGGTGATAAATCTCAGTATCAAATGCTTTCTCGTTTGGTCCTTCGCCTTCACGACCTTTTGGCTGACCAAAGTAGATACCACCAGTCAGTTCACGAACCACCACGATATCAAAACCACGCTCTGAAATGTCTGCACGCAGTGGAGAGAAGTTTTCTAATCCTTTATGGATCTGGGCTGGACGAAGGTTACAAAACAGTTGGAAATGCTTACGTAAAGGCAGTAGAGCACCACGTTCCGGTTGATCGTTTGGTGGAAGGTGCTCCCACTTAGGACCACCAACAGAACCAAATAATACGGCATCAGATTCTTCACAGCCTTTCACAGTACTTTCAGGAAGTGGACAGCCGTGGTTATCAATCGCAATACCGCCAACATCATGTTGTTCGCGAGAGAATGAAATCGCGTGTTTTTTCTCAATGGCATCCAGTACTTTATGCGCTTGTTCCATCACCTCTGGGCCAATACCATCGCCCGGTAAAATGGCAATCTTGTATGTTTTATTCGTCATGTTAATCCTTTAATCTTTTTATTTAACTTGGTCAGTCAGGGGAGAGTTTACTTCCTCTGACTTAAAATTATTGTCTGCTTCTTCTAAACTGCGGCAATCTTCTTTTGTTTCATTTCAGCAATTTGATCGGCTCGGTGAATGCTATTGATTACATGCAGTAGTGCTTGGCCAGACGCTTCGATAATATCGGTCGCTAAGCCAGTACCGTGATATTTACGACCTTTATAGTTAGCAATGATATCGGCTTGGCCTAAACCATCCTCACCCTCACCTTTCGCGGTTAGGTGGAACTTGTCCAATACGATTTCGTAACCCGTTAATTTGTAAATACACTGGTAAAGAGCATCAACGGGACCATTTCCGACAGCGGCTTCGCATTTTTCTTCATCACCACATAATAACTTGATGCTGGTGGTCGCCATTACACTGCCTGATTGCACACTTAGATAGTTCAGCTTATAGAAATCATCTTCATCACGAAGGTTAGCGAAATGCATCAATGCTTCTAAATCATAATCAAAGACTTGGCCTTTACGGTCGGCCAGTTTCACGAAATCAGCGTAAAGCGTATCGAGGTTATACTCTTCTTCTTTGTAACCCATCCCATCCATGTGGCTCTTAACAGCTGCACGGCCAGAACGACTGGTTAGGTTCAACGCTTGGTTTTTCAGACCAATCGACTCTGGAGTCATGATCTCATAAGTATTTTTATTCTTAAGCATGCCATCTTGGTGGATACCAGAAGAGTGGCTAAAAGCGTTCGCCCCAACAATGGCTTTATTGCTTTGAATGGGCATATTGCACAGTTGACTGACTAGCTTGCTGGTGCGGTGGATTTCATCATTTTTAAGTCCTGTGCGAACCCCTAAAAACTCTGAACGGGTTTGAAGGATCATTGCAATCTCTTCTAATGAACAGTTACCCGCACGCTCGCCAATACCATTGATGGTGCCTTCTACTTGGCGAGCCCCGGCTTGAACCGCCGCAATAGAGTTAGCAACCGACATGCCTAAATCATCATGGCAGTGAACCGAAATGATGGCTTTATCGATGTTCGGTACGCGGTTGAATAGCTGCTGGATAATGCCACCAAACTCATTAGGAACCGTGTAGCCAACCGTATCTGGAATGTTGATGGTGTTAGCGCCAGCATTAATCGCCGCTTCAACCATGCGGCAAAGGTTATCGATCGGTGTACGACCAGCATCTTCGCAAGAAAATTCCACATCATCCGTATAGTTACGAGCGTGTTTCACCGCCTTGACGCCCATTTCGACAACGTCATCATAGCTACGACGAAGCTTATCTTGAACATGAACCGTCGAGGTTGAAATAAAGGTGTGAATACGGAACGCTTCTGCCACTTTTAACGCTTCGGCAGCTGCATCAATATCTTTGGCGACAGCACGAGACAAACCACAAATACGGCTGTTTTTGATATTTCTTGCGATAGTTTGGACGGATTCAAAATCGCCAGGTGAAGACACTGGGAAACCGGCTTCGATTACATCGACACCCAGTCGTTCAAGCGCATAGGCAATTTGCAGTTTTTCTTTCACTGTCAAACTGGCGGAGAGTGCTTGTTCGCCATCACGTAATGTGGTGTCGAAAATGATGACTTGATCGTTCATGAGTGCTTCCTTCTTCCGATGTAGACCGTTTACTTCCATAGAATAATTTTAAGGTAATCGTTGGTTTTATATGCGTAGCACGCTTAAATTTTTACCGTTATAAAAAAACCCGCATCAAGTGCGGGTTTCTAGAAATTGTGTACATATTCGCCGTTCACAACCTACCCGCGTGCATTGCTCACGATCAGGAGGAGGTTCAGTAGAAGTGGCGAAGTTAACATCATTACACAAGTATCCTTAAAATTTGTTAACCACATATTTACCGTAAATTTCATTAAGCGTCAAACAAGAAAATCTATTATCCTCCTCACACTTAGAATGGAATCTTTGCAATTAACTCTTGTGGGTGCTTTATTTGGTGTTTTATGCTGATTATTCCAATATCTTCCTGCTGATGATGTCACGTGATTTTATATATGCAGGTTAATATTTTATATGTAGAGTTGGTTTATTGTTAACAAGAGAAAGAAAGGAAAATAGACGATAGGCGTGTTGAGTTAATGACCACTAAATTAACATTTACGTTTCTACGAGCTTGGTTCGATTAATTAATCATTTGATTGATTAGTGTTGAATTAATCTCCTGCTTATTTGATTCATTTCTACCTATAATTAATCGCATGATTAATTGAGTAGAGAAGGGCGGCCGTGACAACGAGAAAAGCAGGGAGACCTCAGCAAGATGTGGATGTTAGAGCGCTGTTGATTCAGCATGCTCGTGATCTGTTTGTGGTTCAGCCTTATGACAAGGTATCAACTCGCCTCATTGCAGAACGCGCGGGCGTCAACATCGCAATGATCCGGTATTATTTTGGTAATAAGGCGGGGTTGTTCGAAACCATGTTGCGAGAAACATTACGCCCGATGCAGCTACAGATGAATAAGTTAGTTCAAGATAGCAACCAAGAGAACTTTCTAGACTTGATGCGAACTTATTATAAAGAGATGGTTAAGGTACCGAAGTTTCCCCGTTTGATTGCCCAAGTGATGAATATGCCGCCTTCTGAAATGCAAAGGGAGTTACTAGAAAAAGTATTCCTTGATGTGACGAAACCGGCTCAAGATGTCATTTTTGACAAGCTTGTTGAACGTGGTGTACTGAAACCCGGAATGGATCCCAAGTTATGTCGGGTCTCTTATATAAGCTTAATGGTTTTTCCCTTTATCGCTCCTCCCCCTCTACTTGCTTTTCATGGCATCGAAATCAATGAAGAATTTCTAAATCGATTACTCGAACATAACATCAAATTGATGACTCATGGTTTTATCCAAAAAGATAATATTCAAGGACCAGAATAATGAAAGTGAACCGCAAATTTCTTTTCTTCCCTGCGTTAGCGGTAGGTGTTGTCGTTTTAGTACTGGCGATTAATTTACGCCCTGATTTACCGACAAACCCTGCCACCGATAGAGCCCGACTCGTGGATACGATGCCGTTAGAACTTAAATCCATGGCTCCTGTCGCTATTGGTTATGGCAAAGTGACGCCTAAATTTGAATGGAAAGCGATCGCAGAAGTCACAGGGAAGGTGGTGTATCGTCACCCCAATTTAGAGAAAGGTCAGGTACTTCCGAAAGATACTGAAATTATTAGAATTGATCCCCTAGATTACGAATTAAAGTTGACCCAAGCTCAAGCGGATCTGAAGTCAAGCCAGACTCAATTAGCGAAACTGTCGTTAGAAGAGCGAAACTTACAACAAACGCTTGGAATCGAACAAAACCGTTTGTCATTGAGTAAACAAGAATTAGGACGTATCGAAAATTTGCGTAAGAAGGGTCTCTCTTCTCAGTCTGATGTGGATCAACAGACGCAAAGCTATTTATCCCAGCAAAAACTCGTCCAAGATATGAAGAATCAACTACAGCTTTTTCCTGACGAGCAGAAAGTTGCGCAAGCTGTTGTTAGAGTGAATCAATCGAAGGTCCAAGAAGCCCAGCGTTCATTAGATAAAACATCGATCCGCTTACCTCGTTCTTTACGAATCGCCAGTGTGGATATCGAGATAAACCAAGTGGTGAACTTACAGCAAACGATGGTGGTAGGGCATGGAATGGATGTAATGGAAGTGGAAGCACAACTTTCGATTCATGATATGCATACCCTTGCTTCAAGTGTTGGTTCGTTTACTCGCGATGATGCAGGTATTCCTAAACCGGATATGGCGTTCATTAACGCAGAAATTGAATTGAACAGTGGTAATTTAAAAGCCATTTGGCCTGCGAAAGTTGCACGTATCAGTGAAACGGTTGATGTGAATCAAGCGACTGCTGGTGTCATTTTAGAAGCGACGCAAAATTACGCCGATCTGACGCCGGAAAGTTTACCGCCTTTAGTCAATGGGATGTTTGTGCAAGCGACCATTGAAGGTCAGCAGCAACCAAGTTGGGTTATTCCTGAAAGAGCATTGCATGGCAATCGCATCTACCTTATGAGCCCTGAATCTCGATTGGAAATCCGAACGATTGAAGTGTTGTACCGCAGAGATAACCAAGTCGTTATCAATGGGGATATCGAACAAGGAGAACGCTTGGTTCTGAATGATCTTCTTCCTGCGATTGATGGAATGATGCTACGCGAAGCGACGGTGAACTCAGTCAATAGTACAGGAGCGAATCAAGTAGGAGACGAGTCATGATCCGTTTTTTCTCTCGCCATCCAACGGCCGCAAACTTATTGATGCTGGGTTTGCTCGTACTTGGTATCACATCTTTATCGACGATCAAACGTGAAACCTTTCCAGAGTTTGATCCTCCATACATCATGGCGAGTGTGATCTATCCCGGAGCCTCCCCTCAAGAAGTTGAGGAGAGCTTATGTGTACGTATGGAAGATTCGGTGGATGGCTTAGCTAATATTGAAGAGACTCAGTGTGAAGCGGTTGAAGGTTCGGCTCGGTTGATCTTAAAGTTGAATGAGAAAGCAGACATCGGGCGAATGCTGGTGGATGTCCAAACTCAGATCAACTCAATCAATGATTTTCCCACTGAGATCGAATCACCAATGGTTCAAGAGCTTGACTGGAATGAGCCCGTTGTTGATGTTGCGATCACAGCCGATACCAGTTGGCCAGAGTTAAAGGCTTATGCTGAAGATCTTAAACGCACCATGAAGCTTGATTATGGCGTCTCTCTGGTGTCGGTTAGTGGCTTTTCAGATCACCAGTATCGTGTAGAGCTCGATACTCAAGCTATTCGTCAATTAGGGTTAAGCGTCGGTGATATCGCGGAACAGATCGGGCGTCAGAACGTTAAATTACCGAGTGGTAGCATTGAAACTCGAGATAAAAACTTTTTAATCCGTTTTGATGAACGTCGAGTGACGCCAGAAGAGTTGGAATCGATCGTCGTAGCATCGGGCGCAAATGGGTCCTTGATCCGTTTACGAGATATCGCCACGATCACCGATCGTTTTGAGTTGGATGAACAGAAAGTATTGTTTGATGGTAAGCCATCTGCGTTACTGAAGATCAGTAAAAACAAAGAAGATGACGCGCTGAGAATCAAAGATCAAGTCACGCGATTTGTGGAAGACCAACGTAAAATTGCACCGGATGGCGTAACGCTACAATTGACCAATGATCTCTCATCTGTATTGTGGGATCGTCTGACCATGATGGTCAAGAACGGATGGCAAGGGATCATTCTTGTGTTTGCTACCATGTGGCTATTTTTTAGCTTCCGCTACTCTTTTTGGGTGGCGGCAGGTTTACCCGTCGCATTTTTGGGCGGTCTATTCTTGATGGCTAATATCGGCTTATCGATCAACATCATGTCACTGGTTGGTTTGCTAATGGCAATAGGGATCATGATGGATGATGCGATTGTGATTGCTGAATCGATCGCGTCCCACTTAGACAGAGGGCAGAATATTGACGATGCGGTCTATAATGGCGTTCGAAAAGTATTCCCTGGCGTGCTCTCCTCATTTTTAACCACAGTATGTATTTTTGGTAGCTTGCTCTTTTTAGAGGGTGAAATGGGGGCCGTGTTAAAAGCGGTGCCGCAAGTACTGATTTTAGTCTTATCATTAAGCCTAATCGAAGCGTTTCTAATTCTACCCAACCACCTTGCTCATTCATTGCATAAAGAGAAGAAAGAGAAGGCTCCGCTAAAATTCAAACGTGTTTTGCTAGATAGATTTGAGCAATTTCGTAATACCACGTTGGTTAATGCCGTTGGAAAAGTGGTTCAGTTTCGTTATGCCTTCTTGGGTGGTGTAGTTGCGCTGATGCTGATATCCATCTCTTTAATCGTAGGTGGTGGGGTGAAATTTGTTCCGTTCCCTGATCTTGATGGTGATACTGCTGAGGTTCGCATCATCCTGCCTCCCGGCACATCACTGATGCACACTGAAAAAGTCGTTGAGCAGGTGGTCTCATCAGCGAAGCGACTTAATGAAGCGTGGTCTAAAGAGGTTGAGAATGGGATCCCACTCGTAGAGCATATTACCAGTAAGTTTAATGTTAATGCGGATGCCAATGAATCTGGACCACATCTGGCGACGGTGCGTTTGGATCTCCTTGGGGCAGAGAGCCGTAACACTCGAATCGATGATTTTGTTGATGCATGGCGCGAAGATGTCGGAGATCTTGCGGAACCGATCTCCATGGTCTTCAAGCAACCAACTATGGGGCCTGGTGGCCGAGCTATTGAGATCCGAGTAAAGCATGATGACTTGGATGAACTAAAACAGGCATCCATTGATATTCAAACCTATTTGAACACATTCGATGGTGTGACGGGTGTGCTTGATGACATGCGAATGGGTAAAGAGGAGATTCTCGTTAAGCTCAGACCCGGTGCGGAAACGTATGGCGTGAATGGGCAGATGATCGCGGCACAGCTAAGGGCTGCATTTTTTGGTCAAAGTGCCGATGAAATACAGCTTGGTGTTGAGAATATTTCGATTGAAGTGCGTTTAAATAAAACGGAAGCGGGTGATCTTCAACGCTTGTCTAACTTCCCCATTATTACACCAGATGGAAGTCAAATCCCACTGGCCACACTGGCAACATTAGATTTCCAGCGTAACTATGTACGAATTCAACGTATTGATGGTTTAAGAACGATCAGCGTATATGGTGACATAGATAATAAGAAGGCCAGTTCGACTGAAATTGTTCGCCAGTTTCAAAGTGATGAAATGCCGAAATTGTTAGATAAGTACTCAGGACTTCGATTTGATTTTGAAGGCGAAGCAAAAGACTCCGCGAAAACGGGAGCCTCAATGGGGAAAGGTTTCTTACTTGGATTGTTTGGTGTATTTATTATCTTAAGTTTCCAGTTCCGTAGTTACTTAGAACCTTTTGTCGTGATGCTTGCGATCCCATTGGCTTTCATTGGTGTTGTGTGGGGGCATTGGCTATTAGGACACTCTTTAAGTATGCCGAGCATCATGGGGTTTGTATCGTTAGCGGGGATAGTGGTCAATGACTCTATTCTATTAGTGCAGTACATTCGTCACCATGTGGATGAAGGTGATAATGTCCATGATTCAGTCGTAAAAGCGAGTCGAGAAAGATTCCGCGCAGTGTTTTTAACTTCGATGACAACCGCCGCTGGGTTATTACCACTGCTAATGGAAACGAGCCTTCAAGCGCAGGTGATTCAACCTCTAGTCATCTCCATCGTCTTCGGGATTTTTGCTTCTACATTATTGGTGTTGTTCATGATACCAGCCGCTTATGCGGTGTTGGCTGACTTTGGCTTAATTCATAAACATGAGCCAATTGATATGGAAGCCTAATCTTCGTTCGTTTGATTCTGTGATACAAAAAATAGGCCCTGAATGCTTGATGCGTTCAGGGCTTTTTAGTCTCAATGTTTCTCAACTACCCGGAGTTTGATTTGTGCACAACAGCTAAATATCAATGTTATCTATTTTAAGGCTGACCCATTTACGCTGTTTTTAGGTTTGGGTTGTTACTCATTCATAGCGGGAATGAAATGTAACAAATGTAACAAAACCCATAACTCACCATGATGTTTAATGTAAAAGTGATAAAAAGGTGGTTTTTATAGTTTTTTATAAAACTGTAATAGTCTGTTTTAAAAGATAAATTATATAAATAGGGTAAAATTAGCTGATTCTTTCTCAATCTTGTTGGTGTCGCTAGATTGATTGGTTAATAGTTGTGTTGTTCCTAGATATATCTGAGTCGTCAATATGACAATTTCTGGTTATCTATTACGACTAACTTTAAGCAAATACTATTGACTACCAGTAAGAGGCGTCCCCTATGTTAGATAAGAAAAATGCAATGAGTGCCATTGCAAGCTACCGAATGGAAAGTACTTTACGTGGAGTTGATTTGAACCTTCTGACAGTGTTTGATGCTGTTATGCAGGAGCAAAATATTACCCGTGCAGCGCACAATTTAGGGATGTCTCAACCAGCAGTCAGCAATGCTGTTGCTCGGTTAAAAGTTATGTTCAATGATGAACTCTTCATGCGTCAAGGCCGTGGTATTCAACCCACTCAACGAGCTCGTCAACTATTCGGACCGATGCGCCAAGCGTTGCAATTAATTCGTAATGAACTGCCAAGTTCTGTATTTAATCCTGAGTCTTCAACTCGACTGTTCAAGCTGGCGATTTGTAGCCCTTGCGACATGCGTTTTGCACCGAAAATCATGACCAATATCCATGAACAAGCACCCGATGTTCAACTTCATATGGATGCGGAATTTGACCGTAAGCTATCTGAGCGTATGCGTTACCAAGAGATCGACTTTGTGATTGATTACGCCCGTTTTGATGAACAAGGCTTCTCTAGTACTGAAATATTCCAAGATGAGTTAGTTGTTGTTACTTCAAGTTCTCACCCACGAATTCAAGGTGATGTGACGGCAAATCAGCTGCTGAATGAGAAACATGCCAAGCTCTCTAAAATTCACGGTCAGCGTAGTTTCTCTGAGCAAGCGTATCGAGACTTAGATTGTCCTGCTTACTATGAAGGGACGAGTTTAAGTAATGTATTGTACGTTGTGGGGCAGTCAGAATTAGTGACCATCGCACCACGCTGGATGGTTGAAAATGCGGCAAATAAGGATCAACTGAATATCATCCAGTTCCCATTTGATAATGCATCTATTTGCGGCTACTTGAGCTGGCATGAGTCGAGCGAAAAAGACAAAGGCCATATCTGGTTACGAGATCAGCTGATGATGATCTGCGGTGAAGTTGTTGCAGTGAAATAACGGTCCGATAGCTCTGTTGCTTTAACCCTAAACCGTGAATCACTGTTTAGGGTTTTTTTATGGTTTTAAGACGAGGTATTATTTTAGGGTATAGCAAACTATTAGTGATAACTTTGACACTCGTCAGTTGCCTTTTTTTACATCGAAGGTACACTTGTGCGCTCAAACGCTTACAGGTGTAAGCCAAAGGTAAGAGACATGGCCAACTTAGATTTTCACATCGTAAAAAAAATCCGTGAGCAAGTAGCAAAAGGCGGAGACCGTGCAGCCCTAAAGCATAAAAAAAATAATGCTTGGCAAGATATTAGCTGGAAACAGTTTGGTCAGCAGATAGACACACTTTCTTTAGCTTTACTCTCTCGAGGTTTAAAAGTTCAGGATAAAATTGGTATCTTTTCGAACAACATGCCTGAATGGAGTTTCGCCGATTTTGGTTCGCTTCAGGTTCGTGTTGTCACGGTTCCTATTTATCCGACCAACACACCAGCACAATCGTCATACATTATTCAAAATGCAGATGTTAAAGTTCTGTTTGTTGGAGAGCAGGCTCAATTTGATGCTGCTGTTACTCTTTATGAAGAGTGTGAGCAATTAGAGTTAATTGTTGCAATGTCGGCAACGGTCGATCTTCAAGGTCATGAGTTTGCGATGTCATGGGCTGATTTCATGGCAACGGCGGATGAGGCTCATCAACCAGAACTGGATAAACGTATTGCTGATGCCAATATGGATGACTTGCTGACGTTAATCTACACTTCTGGTACCACAGGGCAGCCTAAAGGTGTGATGCTTGATTACATGAATATCGGCTCTCAGCTTAAAGCACATGATGAGCGATTAAGCTTAACGCCTGATGATGTCTCTCTTGCATTCTTACCACTATCACATGTATTTGAACGTGCATGGAGCTTCTACGTATTGTACAACGGTGCGACTAACTGTTACCTGCAAGATACGATGCAAGTTCGTGATGCGCTAACTGAATTACGCCCAACCGTGATGTCAGCTGTACCGCGTTTTTATGAAAAAATATTCTCAGCTATTCATGAAAAAGTGTCTAAAGCCCCGTTTATCCGTAAAGTGCTCTTTACTTGGGCGGTGAACATGGGTGCGAAAATGTCGGTGTGTCACCAAGAAGGTCGTACTCCGTCATTTATGTTACAGAGAAGCCATCGCTTGGCGGATAAATTAGTTCTGTCTAAGTTACGAGCACTGCTTGGTGGTCGAATCAACTTCATGCCATGTGGTGGTGCGAAGCTAGATGAAACGATAGGCCGTTTTTTCCATGCTATCGGTATTAACGTCAAGCTTGGCTACGGCATGACAGAAACAACAGCAACGGTATCTTGCTGGGATGATAAATGCTTCAACCCAGATTCTATTGGTATGTCGATGCCTGGCGCACAAGTTAAAATTGGTGCGAATAATGAGATTCTTGTTCGTGGTCCTATGGTGATGCGCGGCTACTACAAGATGCCAGAAGAGACCGAAAAAACGTTTGATGAACACGGTTTTTTGAAAACAGGAGATGCTGGTCATTTTGATGAGAATGGCAATTTATTCATTACCGACCGAATCAAAGAGCTGATGAAAACATCAGGTGGTAAATACATAGCACCGCAAGTGATTGAAGGTGCGATCGGTAAAGATCACTACGTTGAACAGATTGCGATTATTGCCGATACGCGAAAATTTGTGTCTGCATTGATTGTTCCTTGTTTCGATACGCTAGAAGAGTACGCGAAAGAGCTTAATATTAAGTATCACGATCGCTTAGAACTGATTAAGCATAATGAAGTGGTTGAGATGTTTGAAAAGCGAGTGAATGGCTTACAGACTGAGCTAGCGAAATTCGAGCAAGTGAAGAAATTTAAGTTGCTACCGAAAGCTTTTTCGATGGATAAAGGTGAGTTGACACCAACTCAGAAATTGCGTCGTAAAGTCATTAACGATAGGTATCAGGACGAAATTGAAGAAATGTACACAGAAAAGAAGAAAGATAAGTAATTTTCTGTGAGATAAATTTTCAGTTGCTTAAAAATCCCCCATTTTAATATTGAATTATTAGTGGGGGATTTTTGTTGCAGCTTATAAATTGAAGCCTGTTTTATCACACACTTTTATTTCGTATTTTGATGACGATTTAGCACTTTCTATTAAAATATTATCCTCTTTTATTTGCCCAGTATGAAAGTTAAGCCTAATCTGGGCTTACTAGTTGGCATCTTCATCTTTTATTTTCACTAACGATAGAATATTTATAAAAACCTTTCAAAACCCCCATTAGACCCAATGATAATAAAGGGTTACAGTTGTTGCGTACCCTCTCTTTTTGTTATGACAAAAGGAAGGCATAGCCGAAAAGTGGAAGTATTTCGATTTAGGCTAAAAATAAGACCTAGACTATGGAAAACCAGAGCCAACCGTATTACCAATACAGATGGTTTCAGGTAAGGAGAATATAGATGGAAATGTTATCTGGCTCAGAGATGATCGTACAGTCTTTGATTGATGAAGGTGTTGAGCAAATTTTCGGTTATCCGGGTGGCTCAGTGCTTGATATATACGATGCTTTGCACGCAAAAACGGACGATATACAGCATGTTCTTGTTCGTCATGAACAAGCAGCGACACACATGGCGGACGGCTATGCGAGAGCATCGGGTAAACCGGGTGTGGTGCTTGTCTGTTCTGGACCTGGAGCGACGAATACAATTACGGGTATTGCGACTGCTTATATGGACTCCATTCCTATGGTTGTGCTATCAGGAAACGTGCCTAATAACCTTATCGGTAATGATGCCTTCCAAGAGTGTGACATGGTGGGGGTTTCGCGCCCTGTCGTGAAACATAGCTTTTTGGTTAAGAAAGCAGAAGACATTCCAGAGACCATAAAGAAAGCCTTCTATATTGCATCAACGGGCAGACCTGGACCTGTGGTGGTCGATTTGCCAAAAGATGTCATGAATCCACAAATAAAATTCCCTTACCATTATCCTGAGTCGATTAAGTTGCGTTCATACAACCCAACAACGACAGGCCATAAAGGACAGATAAAGAAAGCCTTGAAAGCGCTTTTAGAAGCTAAGAAACCCGTACTTTATGTTGGGGGAGGTGCCATAATTTCGGAAGCGGATCGTCAAATTATGCAGCTATCTGAAAGCTTAAATCTTCCAGTGGTAAGCACCTTAATGGGTCTTGGCGCTTTTCCTGGCACCCACAAAAATGCGTTAGGCATGCTAGGTATGCACGGCACCTACGAAGCCAATATGACCATGCATAATGCGGATCTTATTTTCGGTATTGGTGTTCGTTTTGATGATCGTACGACCAATAACCTTGAGAAGTATTGCCCCGATGCAAAAGTAATTCATATCGATATTGATCCGTCATCGATCTCTAAAAACGTACATGTTGATCTTCCCATTGTTGGTTCTGCTGAAGTTGTACTTGATTCAATGTTGACACTGCTTATCGAGCAAGGTGGATCGAATGATGAAACCGCGATAGAAAGCTGGTGGAAAGATATTAATCAATGGCAGTCACGTAACTGCTTGAGTTATGACAAGTCGAGTGAGCGGATTAAGCCTCAACAAGTCATCGAAACTTTACACAAACTAACAGGTGGTGATGCCTTTGTTGCGTCAGATGTTGGCCAGCACCAAATGTTTGCCGCTCTCTATTATCCGTTTAACAAACCACGTCGCTGGATCAATTCTGGTGGCCTCGGCACTATGGGGTTCGGTTTTCCTGCCGCTTTAGGCGTTAAATTTACTCATCCAACGGAAGAGGTGGTATGTGTGACGGGGGATGGCAGTATTCAAATGAATATTCAAGAGCTGTCTACGGCAATGCAATACGATATACCCGTGAAAATAATCAATTTGAATAACCGTTTTCTCGGTATGGTGAAACAGTGGCAAGATATTATTTATCAAGGTCGTCACTCTAACTCTTACATGGATTCTGTCCCAGATTTTGCGGCCATTGCAGAAGCGTACGGCCACGTTGGTATTCGAATTAACACACCTGATGAGCTTGAAGCAGGATTGAAAAAAGCATTGGATATGAAGGACCGTTTGGTTTTTGTAGATATTAATGTAGATGAAAATGAACACGTTTACCCTATGCAAATAAAAGGCGAGGGCATGGATAATATGTGGTTAAGCAAGACGGAGAGAACCTAATATGAGACATATTCTTTCACTATTATTAGAGAACCAACCGGGTTCATTATCTCGTGTTGTAGGGCTATTTTCGCAGCGTGGTTATAACATTGAATCACTGACGGTTTCACCAACCGATGACGAGACACTCTCTCGCCTCAACATTACCACTGAATCTGATTCATTAGAGCTTGAACAAATTCAGAAGCAACTGCATAAACTGATAGATGTACTTAAAGTTCAAGAAATATCTGAATTTGAGCACATTGAACGTGAATTGATGATGGTGAAGGTAAAGGCGGGTGGTTTTGCTCGCGCGGAAGTTAAGCGCACCGCTGATATTTTCCGAGGGCAGATTGTTGATGTCACAGCGTCCCAATATACCGTGCAGCTAGCTGGTACAAGTGAAAAGCTTGATGCATTCATTCAAGCCATTTCTGAGGTTACCGACGTAATCGAAGTCGCTCGAAGTGGCGTAGTAGGAATTGCTCGTGGAGAGCGTGCCTTAAAAGCCTAACTATTGATCGCGGTAATTAATTGACCACTTATTGATTTGAGCCACTTATTTGAAGTGGCTTTATTGTTTTTTAAAGTATGATGGGTGGTATAATGTTTTTTCATTAATTAGTGCCGTGAAGTGTAGGAATGGTAGTGAGATATAAAAAAGAAGCGGCTGTTATTCTAGCCGTGAGTTTGTTCTTGGGATCATTACTTTCGCTTTACTATCACCAACGGGCTGATTCAATTTATACAGACACGGCAAGGCAGATCGCCAATCAAACACTTGACCAGTTAGAGTTTACTGCACGCGAATCTGAACATCTGCGTTATCAAATGAAATCAGTGGTGAGTTTACTTAGCCACAGTACTGTTTTACTGGACTATACATCCTCTCCTGAGCCTGATAAGAAGAAATTTCTCGAAGATAATTGGAAATCCATAGCGTCGAAACAGAAGTGGTTCACACAGATCCGCTTTTTGGATCTTAATGGTATGGAACAAGTCCGAGTTAACTATGATGTCAAAAATGATCTTGCGAGTACTGCCGCAGAGCTGCAAGATAAATCTCAAAGAGATTATTTTAAGTTATCTCAAAATATAGAAAGTGATGAAATCTTAACAACTAAGATAGGTCTTGAAGTTGAACACGGGAAACTTGTCCAGCCTTATATCCCTACATTGCGTTTAAGCACACCGGTGAGCAGTAGCTCCGGTAGAATTGGCTTTTTGATCACTAACTTAGATCTCTGGTATATCGCGGACCGATTGAGCTACTCGACAGATAAAAATCTTAACTTAGAAATTTTAGATGAGAGTGGTTTCTTTCTTTCCAGCGATGACAAAGACAAATTATTCGGTTCGGTTTTATCTCAGCGCAGTCAGTTTAATCTCCCTTATCAACATCCTAATATATGGCAATTGATGCAAAAGAAAAAAAGTGGTTATACCTACGAAGATAACAACTTATTTGTCTTTAACCGGGTTGAATTAAGAGGTGAAGAGACTCTATATTTATTGGTAAAAATTGAACCTCATCGAATACAACATTATGCATTGCCACAAATTAAATCGTTAGAAAAACAGGTCTCTTTTGTTTTAGGGCTCGTGCTGCTTTTTTCGATACCATCTCTATTTTTTAGTCTGTACTCACGACGAAGAAGTATGGAAAGTAAACTCGCTCAAGCAGCGCTAAGTGGCATGTCTGCTGTCATGATCACCGATCTCTCGTATCGAGTCTTAATGGTGAATCAGGAGTTCGAAAATATAACCGGTTATAGCTCGGGGTCAATTGAAGGGAGAGGGATCCTTCGACTTCTTTTTCGTAATAAAGCTTCAGATGAAGCCTTCTCTATATGGTCAAGCTTGGCTAAAGACCGCCGATGGGAAGGGGAGGTAGAATGTCTCACACAGATGGGCTCTCCTTTTATCGGATTGATTCGAATTCATGGTGTATTGGATCATTCAGATAAAGTCAGTTATTACATAGTATCGATTGTGGATATTACTGAGCGAAAAGAGTTAGAAGATAAATTCCGAAACTTAAGTGAAAGAGATGCATTAACTCAGTTATGGAATCGTCGTAAATTTGATGAAACGATAGATCATCATACGGCTCTTTTGCCGCCTGGTTCTGAAAGCAGTCAAACTTGTTTAGCCTTGATTGATATTGACCATTTTAAGCTGATTAATGATAACTCAGGACATGATGAAGGCGATCGAGTGATAAAAGTGGTGGCCTCTTTATTGGCAGAGAATGTCAGAGACTCGGACTTTGTCGCGAGAGTTGGCGGAGAGGAGTTCGCTATCATTATGCCTTGTATAGGCCTTGATAATGCGGAGTTGTTGCTAAACCGATTACGACGATTGATTGAGGGCTCTATGGAGGCACCTGTGACGATAAGTATCGGATATAGCAACATTACTTTAGATAGCAGTGAAACTTATAAGAAGTCAGATATTGCACTTTATGAATCAAAAGCATTGGGTCGTAACAGAGTGACATCGGCTTAATGTAGGCTTTCTAAGCAATATTTGCTAAGTAAGACTTCCTAAGCAATACTTTGCCATTTAGCGGTGATTGGTGGTTAGACTAAAGTCTAATGCTTAACCAATTTTAGGCTAAACTTGGTAGAAGGTAAGTGGATATATTTTTGAATTGACCATGCTTCATTCAAAAATTCTTATCTTTTTGAGAAAGGATTCGTGCAGTAAAGCAAAAAATAATAAGGGAATCATACAGTCTAGTTACAGAGGCATCGTATGTTAAGCCATTTTCTAGTGAGGCTCACGATAGGTATTTTGGTGGTATTGGGTATTCAATTAAGTGCTCTCTACTTTTTACCTATGGTTTTGTTACTCAACACACACCATAAAGAATTTTTTGGATGGTGAACATTGAAGACATTAAGCAATGTTAGTAGCACTATTCATATTATTCTAAATAGCAAAAAATCGGGATTTAACCCGATTTTTTGTTTTCAGCATGGCCGCTCTTTAGCGTGTAACCGCCATCAAATTAAGCGGCGTTAATGATGGTCTCAATTTCTTTCATTGAACCAGCAAGGTGCTTATCAAGTAAATCAAGCGCTTGATCGGTGTTCTTTGCTAAAACAAGCTTCATGATCATTTCGTGTTCATCAATGTTGAATAGCTCGCTTGAGCTATCTGGGTTCGATGTCATGGCTAAGTAGCGATAGCGTTTAACTTGATTGATTAAGTCGCTGAAGAATTCAAACATATTCTTTGAGTCAGCCCCTTCTAATAGAGCGACATGAAATTGGTGATGTCTCTCTTCCCATTCCGTATAGTCAAAATGGTCTTGATTATTCTTCACACGTGAAAGCTTATGGTAAGACGTTAATACATCAAGCTCCCAGTTTTCATCTCCGGAGTTAATCGCTTTCTTCAGTAAAACAGAAGAGACGACACGTAGGCTTTCATACAAGTCATGAAGTTCGACGACGGATACAGGTGCAACCCAACAGCCTTTTTGTGGTGCTAACTTCACGTATTTGCTCCACGACAATTGAACCAGCGCTTCACGAATTGGAGATGCTCCAACATTATATTTGTCTTTTAATTCAGCAACGACCAATTTTTGGCTAGGAAGTAGCTCACCGTTAAGAATATCTTGGCGAATCATTTGGCAAACTTTATCTGTCAGAGTTGGGCTAGACACGTTGGAACCTCATTTAATAGTCGTGTGGAGTCGAGACACGATGATAATTAATTTAACGGTACGAAGTACCAATGAGATCGATAATACAGCGTACTGATTAATTGGGCAAGTAAGATTCATAAAAAAAGAGAGCCGAAGCTCTCTTTTATATTTTTTTGATAAATACGTTGTTCTTATAGAACTTGTACAGATACTGTGTTTGTGCAAGAAGATACTAATGCACCAGATACCATTACAACGATATCGCCTTTATTACCTAAACCAGACTCAAGAGCAAGTTTCTTACCGTTGATGTAGAAGTCATCAGTGCTGTCTAGAGAATCAACAACAACAGGAGTTACACCTTTAGTAAGAACAAGCTGAGCTGCTGTTTTAGTGTTGTTTGTTAGTGCGATGATGTTTGCTGTTGGGAAGTACTTACGTACTGAACGAGCAGATTTACCACCTTCAGTTGAAACAACGATTAGCGGAGCTGCTAGTTTCTCAGCTGTATCTACAGCACTTTTACATACTGCTTCAGTGATACGTAGACGTGGGCTATCTAGACGAGAGCTTAGCTCTGCTTTTAGAGCGCCATCTGTACGGTTACAGATTTGAGCCATGATAGTTACTGCTTCAACAGGGTATTTACCTTTAGCTGTTTCGCCAGAAAGCATTACCGCGTCAGTACCATCCATAACCGCGTTTGCAACGTCGCCAGCTTCAGCACGAGTTGGACGTGGGTTGCTGATCATAGAATCAAGCATTTGAGTTGCAGTGATAACCATCTTACGAGCACGGTTACACTTCTCGATCATCATTTTTTGAGCGAAGATTACTTCTTCAGCTGGGATTTCAACACCTAGATCGCCACGAGCAACCATGATGCCGTCAGAAGCTTCAAGAATAGAATCGAAGTTATCAACACCTTCTTGGTTCTCAATTTTAGAGATGATGTGGATGTTTTCGCCGCCGTTAGCGTTTAGAAGCTCACGGATTTCTTTAACGTCTTCTTCTTTACGGATGAAAGAAGCAGCAACGAAATCTACGCCTTGCTCACAACCAAACTTAAGGTCAGCTTTGTCTTTCTCAGAAAGAGCAGGAAGTTGAACAGAAACGCCAGGAAGGTTAACACCTTTGTTTTCGCCTAGAGCACCGTTGTTAAGAACTTTACACTTAACTTCAGTTTCTGTTGTTGCGATAACTTCCATTTCGATTAGGCCGTCATCAACAAGAATAGTGTTACCTGCTGTTAGGTCTTTAGCGAAACCTAGGTAAGTTACTGCTACTACGTCTTTGTTACCAACAACTGTTGCGTCAGTTGTGAAAGTGAACTCTTGACCAGCTACTAGATCTACGTCGTTACCATCTTCAAGTTTGATAGTACGGATTTCTGGACCTTTAGTATCTAAAAGGATAGCAAGTTGCTGACCTTTTGCTTCCATAACAGAACGGAAGTTCGCGATGCGAGTGCCATGTTCAGCGAAGTCACCGTGAGAGAAGTTTAGACGCATAACGTTCATGCCTGCATCTACAAGTTCAGTTAGTTTCTCTACAGATTCTGTTTTAGGGCCAATCGTACATACGATTTTGGTCTTTTTCATGGAAGGTGCTCTCCGGTAAATATAATTTAAATTGAAATTTTTGTATTGGTATCTGAAGGCTACTCGTTCAATCACTTTTCATATCAGCAATCGTCTCATCTTGAGCAGTCTTTAAAGCCATCAGATCTGAAAGTCTTTCATCAACTTTAGTCATTTTATGACCAGGTGGTCTGTCTGTTTTGGCTGTTTTTTGTGACTTACTCGACTATATCGGGAGAAAGTGGCAAAAAAATGACAGCTAATTTTGTAATTTATTTTCTTTTCGGAGGCGGATTCTACCATTGAATTGATCTTATTTCACTGGTTAAGAATTGTCTTAGGACAAGGTTTTTGCGCTATTTATTAATTTTTTAGGTCGAAATAAATAGACCTTATTGTTTCGACTTGATTATAATAAGTTCTGAAACGAAACTTTGTTTAAGAGTATTAAATGTCGAAACGAAACACTCAGTTAAGAAGGCACACAATAGCCAATCTGGTAACAGAGAAAGGTGAAGTGAGTGTTGATGAGTTATCTATCAAATTTGGAACATCGGAAGTCACCATTAGAAAGGATCTTGCTTCTTTAGAGAAGAATGGTCAGCTCCTGCGTCGTTATGGTGGCGCGATTGCTTTACCAAAAGAGGTAGTGAATGATGAGTTGAGTCAAAATGTTTCGGATCGAAAGATAGCACTTGCGAGTGCCGCAGCTGAACTGATCAGAGACCATAACCGGATCGTGATAGACAGTGGTAGTACGACTGGGGCATTAATTCAGCAGCTTAATCATAAGCGCGGCCTCGTGGTTATGACTAATTCATTGAATGTTGCGAGTGCTCTCAATGAATTAGAAAGTGAACCTACACTTTTAATGACAGGCGGAACTTGGGACATGCATTCGGAATCTTTCCAAGGGCAAGTCGCTGAGTCTGTATTAAGAGCTTACGATTTTGACCAACTATTTATTGGTGCTGATGGAATCGATTTAGAGCGTGGCACGACGACATTTAATGAGTTAGTTGGGTTAAGTAAAGTCATGGCAGAAGTGTCACGTGAAGTGATTGTCATGGTGGAATCTGAAAAAGTAGGGCGAAAAATCCCGAATCTAGAGCTGTCATGGGAAAGCATTGATGTATTAATTACCGATGCTGAGCTCTCTGAAGCCGATTTACAAACAATAGAATCAAATAATGTTCGAGTAATTCGAGCATAAACAAAATGCAATTAATTTCTTATCACTATACTGAATAGATTCAGTACCAGTGGGTTTGCTTGCCGCCGATAAGAAATAATCAAAAAATTAATAATATTGGAGACGTTTTATGTGTGGGATTGTTGGTGCAGTAGCACAGCGTGATGTAGCAGAAATTTTAGTTGAAGGTCTACGTAGGCTTGAGTACCGTGGATATGACTCTGCGGGTGTTGCTGTTGTCGATCAAGATTCAAAACTAACTCGAGTTCGTCGCTTAGGTAAAGTGAAAGAACTTGCTGCGGCAGTGGAAGAGCAAGAAGTAATTGGCGGCACTGGTATTGCACACACTCGCTGGGCAACGCACGGTGAACCTTCAGAAGTGAATGCACATCCACATGTTTCTGGTGATATTTCATTAGTACATAACGGTATTATTGAAAACCATGAAGAGTTACGTTCTCTGCTTAAAAGTCGCGGCTACGAATTCCAATCTCAAACAGATACTGAAGTTATTGCTCATTTAGTAGAGTGGGAACTGCGTACTTCTGAGACTCTTGTTGAGGCACTACAAAAGACAGCTAAGCAGTTAGATGGCGCATATGGCACCGTAGCCTTTGATCGTAAAGATCCTAGTCGTGTTGTGGTTGCTCGCTCTGGTAGCCCTATTGTTATCGGTTTTGGTGTTGGTGAAAACTTCCTTGCATCTGACCAACTTGCTCTTTTAAGTGTGACACGCCGCTTTATGTACCTAGAAGAAGGTGATGTTGCTGAAGTTACTCGTCGTGACGTAACCGTTTATGATCAGCAAGGTGAACAGGTTGAGCGCGAGATTGTTGAGTCTAATATCGAACAAGATGCTGGAGATAAAGGAAAGTTCCGCCACTTCATGCAGAAAGAGATTTTTGAGCAACCAAAAGCTCTTATTAATACGATGGAAGGACGAATCACTGATAAAGCCGTGATCACAGAAAGCATAGGTGTGAATGCGGTTGAGATCTTAAACAAAGTTGAACACGTACAGATCATCGCTTGCGGTACTTCTTACAATGCAGGTATGACGGCGCGTTACTGGTTTGAATCTCTTGCGGGTGTGAGTTGTGATGTTGAGATCGCATCAGAATTCCGTTATCGCAAATTTGTCACTCGTCCAAATAGCTTATTGATTACGCTTTCTCAGTCAGGCGAAACCGCAGACACGCTAGCCGCGCTTCGATTAGCGAAAGAGAAAGGCTACATGGGAGCTATGACGGTTTGTAACGTTGCTGGTTCATCATTAGTTCGTGAATCTGATTTTGCCTTCATGACTCGTGCTGGTGCAGAAATTGGCGTTGCATCGACCAAAGCATTCACGACTCAATTATCAGCTCTACTTATGCTTGTGACAGCCTTAGGTAAGCAAAAGAACCTGATCTGTACTGAAAAAGAAGAAGAGATTGTAAAAGCGCTGCATGAATTACCTGCTCAAATTGAAACGGCACTTTCATTCGATAAAGAAATTGAAGCGTTAGCACCAGACTTTGCCGATAAACACCACACGTTATTCTTAGGACGTGGAGAGTTTTACCCAATCGCGGTTGAAGCATCACTTAAGTTGAAAGAAATTTCTTACATTCACGCTGAAGCTTACGCTGCGGGTGAATTGAAACATGGTCCACTGGCTCTGATTGATGCGGACATGCCTGTTGTTGTTGTTGCTCCAAGTAATGAATTACTAGAGAAATTAAAATCGAATGTAGAAGAAGTGCGTGCTCGTGGCGGCCTACTGTATGTATTTGCTGATGAAGAGGCTGGTTTTGAAGCTGATGAAGGAATGAAAATCATCACAATGCCGCACGTTAGTGAGATCACCGCACCAATCTATTACACAGTGCCAATGCAACTGCTGTCGTATCACGTTGCACTGATTAAAGGTACGGATGTCGATCAACCTCGTAACTTAGCTAAAGCTGTGACGGTAGAGTAATAAACGTCATTACTTAGCATTAAATGTGTGAGAAGAGCAAAAATTCATACTAAGTATTAAAGTGTCATACTAAAATGGCAGCGTTCATATAGGTACGCTGCCATTTCTAAATCGTTTATGCCCCATTATCATTCAGCGAGATTTTGAGACGATAAACTCAGTCCCCAATTTATTGCACCGTTTCAAGGAACAGATGCCACAAAGCGCTGAAAAGAAACGCCCATTTCTTTTCAAAATCGTCAATTCTGATCAAAAATCGGTTATTGCATGACTATTCAACAATCGCTTCTTCTCGATAAGGCAAATATTAAGCCCTCATCCGTTTGGTTGAGCCTAACTCCAAACGGACAAGGGACCGTTTTCTTATACTGGGAGCACTTCTGCAATCCCATTGTCCAGTAGTTCCAATACACCTGCGTAGCTGAACCCTGGCCTCCACATCAGTTCTTTCTGAGCGAGAGATGAATCGTAAACTCGGTCAAGTTTATCTGGTAATTTCCAGCCTCTAAAGCTGAACTCATCAGCAAGTTCAGGTACACGTTTTTTAATCGTTTCAGAAGCACAGCGTAATAGTGGTTCACAATCATCAGGGCTAAAGGGTGAGCTACCCGAAATGATGAATCGGGTAAAACCAGCAGGACGGATTTGGATTGCACATGCATGAGCTGAAGCAACATCTCTGGCGTCAATTCCGCGAGTCAATCTATAGACGGCCATAATGTCAGCAGGTTCAGGAAAACAACGAGATATTTGCAACACCGTTATTGGTAAAGAATTATCAACCGAAATTCTTTGGAGCAAGTTTTCAGCCTGAATCTTGCTCTTATGATAAATGGTCTTCGGGAACGGTATAACTTCTTCTGTAATCCAACCAGCTTGTTCATCAGGAGTAGATGCAAAACCATAAAGTGCCGTTGTACTGGTGAATACGAAGTGGGAGACACCCTGCTCAATTGCTGTTGTTGCCAGTCGTTTCGTGGCTTTTACGTTTATATCAATAAACTCTTCATCTGAGAAAATGCCAACATGTGGGGCATGCAGTGCGGCAGCATGGATTACAACATCGACGCCACTGAGAGCAGATCTTATCAACTCTGGGTCTCTGATATCTCCGATATAATCAACCGTTGAACATGGTGTAAGATCTAAACCTACGACTTCATGCATACGCATTAAATGAATATAGATATTACGACCGATACGACCTGCTGAGCCTGTTACCAAGATTTTCATAAGCTACCCAATTTGAACACAGGTCATAGGTTTATCGAATAACCAGATAAGCACCAGCAAACAACAGAGCAAGACCTATCATTCTGTTTATTTCGAGACCTCGTGGAATGGTGTCAAAAGCACCCAAATAATCAATAACTACCCCAGCCAAAAGTTGGCCTACTATGATTAATGTTATAGCCGATACCGCTCCCAACTTTGGAATGGTATGACTAACGGTTAGAAACAGCACCAGACCAAACCCGCCGCAACACAACATGTACCACGGCAACTCTCGCCATTGGGTGATATCTTCTCCTCGTCTGGAAACCAGAAGAATAAGCGACGCAACTAATCCACCAAAATGTACAATAACACTACTAGCAGCCCCGCCAACTCGCTGAGACATTGCACCAGCGATAGGTGTCTGTGTACCAACAGCAACCCCACCAAGGAGGCCAATTGCTATCGTTATTAGCATCTCAATCATAATGACACTCCTCATCAATCGATACGTTTGTAACTGAGAGAAAGGTTAAAATAATCGATTTATGAATTGAAATGGTTTAAATTCATTATATCTATTCCATGAAAGAATACATAAACAGAAGCAGCTTATGTCTTTAGAAAAACTAGCCCGCCTCGACTTAAATCTACTGGTTTGCCTGCATGTTCTACTGGAACACAACAGTGTTAGTAAAGCCGCTGAACATCTCAACCTGAGTCAATCTGCCGTCAGCAAAAGTTTGGCCAGACTGAGGGATCTATTTGATGATCCTCTACTTGAGCGGTCAGGCTATGGGATGGAGCCAACAACAAGGGCTAAACAAATTCATCCAGATTTAGTTAACCTACTATTTGATATAGAAAAGCTTACTGCCCCAAATATGTTTGAACCACAGCATAGCTCCAGATGTTTTAAAGTGGCGGTGGTTGAGAGTATTTATCCGCTCATGTTTCCTCGGTTCATCGGTGAAGCGCTTTCTCAAGCTCCGAAAATAACGATCGATACCTGCAACTGGGATTCTGGCACATTCGAACAACTATTGAAGGGGGAATTAGACTTCGCTATTACTGGTAAACAACTGCACCCTAGAGATGCAGAGAGAACTCTGCAACCACCAAAGGGTATTGCTACTTACGAACTCTTTCAGGATCAGCTCTGCTGCATAGTGAACCCGAAGCACTTTAGTTCAGAGGATAAATGGGAGTTAGAAACCTATCTGTCACACAGGCATATAGTAACCAAATACTATAAGAATGAACGTTGGCTGCTGGATGTTAAGTTAGCCGAGATGGAACTTAAACGAGACGTTGCTATCTACGTACCTGACTTTAACAGCGCAGCAGAATTATGTTGTCATACAAACCTGATACTCACAGTCCCAAGTCTTTATGCTAAACATATAGCGAGGAAATTTGATCTGAAGGTTGTGCCGTTACCTTTTAGTATTGCCCCCTTATCTTATACGCTGTTCTATCATGAAAACAGGGAGAATGATCTGGCACATCAGTGGTTGAAGCAACTGATAATATCCCGCTGTTCAGAGTTAAAGCTATTCTAACCGCCAGCCTTGCCGATGACCGTTTTCTCCCAAAAGTGTGCAAAAACGTCTTTCTTAAGGGGAAGTTTTTAACGGCATCACTATGCAAGTTGATTAAAAAGGGATTGTTGCAAATAATCAGATAAGGCAGATCTAGCCAGACATTGGCTTAAAATTACGAGTAAATCACCTCAACATTGAATAAACGATTAGTAAAGGCGGAGCTCTCCCGCACAATGGTTTTATGTGCATCATTGCGTAACCAGAAATCAAACTGACCTTTGTTCAACATCCGTAATGATTCGAACCCCTGGATGGTTGACCAAGCTCGCTTTCGTATTTTGAAACCGCCGGTGGCTACAACGAGCTTCTTGGTGGGGAATAAAGGGTTCTGAGCCGTGGTTAAATTTTTTGCAACAGACCCCTACTGAAAGGCTACGATTGGTTTATCGTTGGTATCCAATGACGCGGAAGATAAAAAAACCACTTTTGATATAAAGTGGTTTAAGTCGTTATTAAGTGAACGGTAACTTATAGATCTTGAATGTTCTCAGCTTCTAGATCTTGGAAATATTTAAGCGTTTTCACTTTTAGTTCTTGCTGTGCGGGTTCGTCAGCAACGATAACGGCTTTTGGATGCATTTGAAGCGCAGTAACCGTCCACATGTGGTTCACAGAGCCTTCGATAGCCATTTGAAGCGCTTGAGCCTTGTTATGACCTTGCGAGAGGATCATGACTTCTTCAGCGTCGAGTAGTGTTGCTACACCAATGGTTAATGCAAATTTTGGTACCTGATTCATATCATTATCGAAGAAGCGTGAGTTCGCGATACGAGTATCTGGCGTTAGAGTTTTGATACGAGTGCGAGAAGATAGAGAAGAACCAGGTTCATTGAATGCGATATGACCGTCGATACCAACACCACCCATGAATAGGTTGATTTTACCGTAAGAACGAATCTTTTCTTCATACTCGGCGCAGTGTGCATCCACATCTTTCGCTAGGCCGTTAAGTAGGTTGATGTTCTTTTCTTGGATGTCAACGTGATTGAAAAAGTTGTCATACATGAAAGAGCGGTAAGATTCAGGATGGTTTGGATCGATACCAACATACTCATCCATGTTGAAAGTCACAACATTTTTGAAGCTAACATCGCCAGCTTTACAAAGGGCAATTAGCTCTTTATATGTCGCAAGAGGTGTACCACCTGTTGGTAAACCAAGAACAAATGGACAGTCTGCTGTTGGGTTGAATGCGTTGATTTTGCTTGCAATGTGACGAGCTGCCCATTTACCAACTTGTGCAGCATTATTTAGAGGAATTAGTCTCATTTGTCTTTTCCTATAGAAATAGTATTGGATGCGATTCTTAATTTTTATTATAAAATAAGATTGAAATATTGGCTAGTTTTTTCGCGATTCAAGCAATAGTTTAACGATAGTAAGATTTACATTAATGCCATCATTGTGAATTTAGATAAAAATGCACCTCGTTTTTTAGCTTGGTTAAAAAAGAATGAGAGACCCGTTTGATTACGAACTATTGGCTTGTAAGCTCGCTAGGGAATCTCATCTCTTAAGATATAAGTAGGGTTCTTGTTACTGAGGGCGAACTATTGGGAAAATCTTGCAATCGTGAATGTGGTATTAAGTCGGCAGTTCTTGGATAGAGATGTTTTTAGAAGTAAGAGCCCATCAGTATCGGGCTCTTCTGAAAATACTAACTTGGAAAACTAGACATTATCGCTATTTAAGAAAAATGTAAGATATGGCCTATCAGTCGTACTTAGAATTGTTCATTCTTACTTTTGTTTAATTGGTATTCTTGAACAGCCACAATCAATTCTGGGCGATTGATAAACTTCCAAATGAAATACGGTGGAATAAGGAAGGCTATGAAATACAAAGATTCATGGAAGAAGGTACTCGCGATGATATCTTCATGACTGAAATATGCGATGCCTCCCATGATATCGAGTAGGAAACTCAATACAGCAAACGCAGTTGAAACGATTAGAGCCAAGCCCAGCAAGTCCCTTAGAAAATTTTTAGACGCTGTCATATATATTCTCCTCAATATGAACGCCAGTAAAAATACGCCTCTCATCGCTATCTTTATTTGATCTCCATCACTATTTTTTTGTAAGTAATAAGAATAGATTTTATATGCCTGTATTTACATATTGGATGGAAATTACTGCATTGAATAACATGATTTTTTAACAAAGTAGCCCACTAAAATCATAGTGGGCTAATTTGCGGTTTTAAGGGTTTAAGGGTTTAAGTATCTAATTGTTATTCAAATATGCCTTTGTTGAGATATCTGTCCACCCACGGACTTTTTGTAGGTAGTTTGCCTGTGATTCGATGATTTTTCTGGCTAGAGGATCTTGGCTTGCTTGCTCTTCTAATAGTTGCTCTGTCGCTAAACGCATGGTACTCAAAACTTCAGGCGGAAAATCTCTAACTTTAATAGCAGGATATTCAGCAAGCATCGAACTCCAGCTATTTGCATTTGCATCTATGGCTTGTACGTACATATCAAATGCCGCAACGCGGAAAGCGGTTTCTAAAATTATCTGTAAATCTGCTGGTAATTTATCCCACGTTTTCTTATTCACTAGGAACTGGGTTTCTGAACCTGGTTCATGCCACGCAGTATAATAGAAAGGAGCAATTTTCTGAAAGCCCATACGAAGATCAAAAGCGGGCCCAACCCACTCTAAGGCATCTATTGTTCCACGTTCAAGAGAGGTAAAGAGTTCTCCTGGTGCAATGTTGGTTGGCTTTGCTCCTACCTTTGCGAATACCTCGCCAGCAAAACCTGGAATGCGCATTTTAAGCCCTTGTAGGTCGTCGATAGATTTAATCTCTTTCTTAAACCAACCTCCCATTTGGATATCAGAGTTACCTCCAGGGAAGGAGAGTAAGTTATGCGGTGCGTACACCTCTTGCATTAGCTCCATGCCCCCACCACGATAAAACCACGCATACTGCTCTGTTGTCATCATTCCGAATGGCATTGATGAGAAGTATAGGGTGTTTGGAACCTTGCCTTTCCAATAGTAAGAGCTTGAGTGGCCTAGATCGTATTGCCCTGATTTCACCATGTCGAAAATACCCAACGGCGCTTTGTGCTTGTTTGCGGAATCAATGCGGATCTGTAAGCGGCCGTTAGACATTTCATTGGCAAGCTTCGCCATATTTTTAGTCGCATCGCCAAGGATAGGGGTATTTGGTCCCCAGGTTTCAGCGAGTTTTAATCTATAGGTTTTCTCTGCGGCATGTAGTGACAAAGAGAGTGTGGCAATCGCTGCCATAGCCATTGTTTTTAAAAGTAATAGGACTTTATTGTTAGTTTTCATTCATTCCTCTTTTCTAGCTTTAATTATTATTGGCAAAGCTAGATTCACGGGGTATGTGTGTTAGGTCAAATGAGTTATAGGTAATCTTGGGAGATAAAACTGATCGTATATTCTAGAGGTAGGAGAGAGGTGATTGGTTATATGTTGGTTTATTCATATATGGATAGTTGTTAATTCTTTCTTGCTTAGTGTAGATGGTGGTTTATCGTTATTGTTTAATTGATGCTCTTATCACGTAGTTAGCTGTGATCATGCATTCGAATGTAGGAATCGCTAATGGTTCGATGCTGAATTGTGATTTGTCTGAAGATAGTCGTTAATACCCAGAAAGCAGAAAACAAAAAGCCAGAGCAGCGTAAACTGTTCTGGCTTTTCTAATTTGGTGGCCCCTCCCAGATTTGAACTGGGGACCGAACGATTATGAGTCGTGCGCTCTAACCACTGAGCTAAGGGGCCGAATAGGGGATAGATTATAGGGGATGCTGCCTAATGTGTCTAGATGCTAAATAGGGCATTTGCGCTTAGTTTTTATCCACTTAGACTAGTAGATATAAAAAAAGGTGAGCCAACGCTCACCTTTTTCAAATGTTGCTTATAAATCGTTCTATCTGCCGATTACTTTACTAACGATTACTCGTCTAAGAAGCTACGCAGTGTTTCTGAACGACTTGGGTGACGTAGTTTACGAAGTGCTTTTGCCTCGATCTGACGGATACGCTCACGAGTCACGTCAAACTGCTTACCTACTTCTTCCAAAGTATGGTCAGTGTTCATATCGATACCAAAACGCATACGCAGTACTTTAGCTTCACGAGGAGTTAAGCCAGCAAGAACGTCTTTAGTTGCGCCACGTAGGCTTGTCGCCGTCGCAGAGTCTAAAGGTAGCTCTAGAGTTGTATCCTCGATGAAATCACCTAGATGCGAATCTTCGTCGTCACCGATAGGTGTCTCCATAGAGATTGGCTCTTTAGCGATTTTCAGTACTTTACGGATCTTGTCTTCAGGCATCTGCATGCGTTCAGCAAGCTCTTCCGGTAACGGTTCACGGCCCATCTCTTGTAGCATTTGACGCGAGATACGGTTTAGTTTGTTGATCGTTTCGATCATGTGAACCGGAATACGAATAGTACGAGCTTGGTCGGCAATCGAACGAGTGATAGCTTGACGGATCCACCACGTTGCATAAGTCGAGAACTTATAACCACGACGGTATTCAAACTTATCAACCGCTTTCATCAGACCGATGTTACCTTCTTGGATTAGATCCAAGAATTGTAGACCACGGTTGGTGTACTTCTTAGCAATTGAGATTACTAGACGTAAGTTTGCCTCAACCATCTCTTTCTTCGCACGACGGGCTTTAGCTTCACCGATAGACATGCGACGGCTGATATCTTTAATGCTTTGAACCGTTAACGAAGTTTCACGCTCAATAATGTTCAATTTTTGAATCGAACGGCGGATTTCGTATTCGTTACGTTTCACTTTTTCTGCGTATGGTTTGCCAGAAGCAAGTACTTCATCTAACCATGCTTCACTAGATTCGTTACCAGTGAATAGCGCAACAAAAGATTTCTTCGGCATTTTTCCGTATTCAACCGTTTGACGAATAATCAAACGCTCTTGAGTACGAACACGATCCATAGACGTGCGAAGTTCTTTTACTAGGTAATCAAACTTTTTAGGCGTCAGACGGAATTCGCGGAAAACGTCTTGCATCAACTCAGTAGCTTTAGCGGCTTTCGCGCTGTCAGCACCATGTTCATTGATAGCAAGTTGACGATTCTGGTAGCTATTTCGAAGATCGGTAAATTTCTCTAGAGCAAGCTCTGGATCAATACCTGTATCTTCTTCTTCCTCATCCTCTTCGTCTTCTTCTTTATCTTCGCCTTCTTTATCTGCGTCTGCTAAATCTGTTTCAGCTAATTCAGAACCGATGTGAGTCGCGGTTGGAGCCGCAGTGCCATCGTCATTTGGATCAACGAAACCAGAGATAATATCGGTAAGACGAAGTTCTTCAGCAAGGACTTTATCAAACTGTTCAAGAATGTATGGAATAGTACCTGGGTATTCAGCCACAGAGGATTGAACTTGGTAAATACCATCTTCAATACGTTTTGCAATATCGATCTCGCCTTCACGAGTCAATAGCTCAACAGTACCCATTTCACGCATATACATGCGGACTGGATCAGTTGTACGGCCAATTTCGCTCTCTACACTAGATAGTGCAGCAGCGGCAGCTTCAGCTGCATCTTCATCTGTGACAGATTCGTCATCATTCAATGCAAGATCATCAGCATCAGGAGCAGTTTCAACTACCTTGATACCCATGTCATTGATCATTTGAATAATGTCTTCTACCTGCTCTGAATCAACGATCTCTTCAGGTAGGTGGTCATTTACTTCGGCGTAGGTCAGATAGCCTTGTTCTTTGCCTTTAATGACAAGTAATTTTAGCTGTGACTGCGGACTTTGATCCATAGACGATATCCAACTTCAAGTTCTGGTGGCGGAATTAGTATGCGAAATGCAAACCACTAATATTAACAAATTTATTCACTGCTGACTAATCAATCTGGGTTACGCTTTTAAATCTAGCATTAGTGCTAGCAGCTCCCGTTTCTCTTCGGCTGATAAACCGATACTTCTTGCTTTAGCCTGCAAGTTTTCAATTTGTTTTTCTACGCATTGGGCAAGAATTTTGTCCAATGAGTCTAAGAATAGGTCTTCTTGGTTGTCTTCATCGAGTGGGATTTCCCAACTCGCAAGACGAGACAGAAGTGCCTCATGTTTGTTATTGCGCCAATGTTCTAATAATTGACCCGTGCTGATATGGGGATTCCCTCGACATTTATCAAGGACTTCTATTAATAAACTTAATCCCGGTAGTGTTAATTCAACGACACTTGATAAATCCGGTACCATATCAGCATAGCTTGGATTTTGAATAAGCAAAGCAATAACTTCGCGCATAGGAGTTCGCTTGATCTCTTTATGCGGTTGAGCTGTAGGCCGATTCTGCGGTTTTTTATGGGCCTTGTTTTCCATAAAAACGCCGGTGCGTTCGCCTAGAATTTTAAACAACTGAGCTTGAAGAAAATTATCAGGAACTTTTTCTATCAATGGGGTTGCTAATGCCGCTAATGCCGCTTTTCCTTCATTACTCCCAACTTTGACCTGGCTGGTTAAGTTAGTAAATAGATATTCAGAAAGTGGCGTCGCATTTTGTACTTCTTTTTCAAATGCTTCTTTACCAAATTGACGAATATAGCTATCTGGGTCTTCGCCATCTGGTAAAAACAGGAACTTTAAAACATTGCCGCTTTTAAGATAGCTTAGCGCATTCTCTAGTGCTCGCCATGCGGCTTCTCGGCCTGCTCTGTCACCATCGTAGCAACATACCACAGTGCTCGTTTGTCTAAACAGCATTTGAAGATGATCACCTGTGGTCGATGTGCCAAGTGATGCGACGGAATAATCAACCCCGTATTGCGCTAAGGCGACCACATCCATGTAACCTTCCACAACAAGAACTTGTGGTGGTTCTCGGTAGGCTTGAAGCACTTCATAAAGGCCATAGAGTTCTTTACCTTTATGGAATATCGGCGTTTCTGGTGAGTTAAGGTATTTCGGTGTTCCATCTCCAATGACTCTGCCACCAAATCCAATTACGCGCCCACGGCGATCTCTAATTGGAAACATCACGCGGCCTCGGAAGCGGTCGTAGCGATTACCGTTGTCATTTTCGATTAACATGCCACCAGTCACGAGCATCTCTTGTGCGTCTTTCTGTTGGCCGAAGTTTTTCCTTACTGCATCCCATTCATCAGCGACAAAACCGATACCAAACTTTTGTACAATCTCACCGGATAGACCGCGATCTTTAAGATACTCAATCGCATGTTTGTTTGCTGATTGTTTTAATTGAGAGCGATAAAATTGGCTAATGCTGCCCATTAAATCGTATAAATTGCGCTTTTGCTCTGTGTTGGCTCTTGGCCCCGATGAAACACTGCCATTACGCTCTTCCCTTGGAACATCAAGGCTCAAGTAAGAGGCTAGCTCTTCAATCGCTTCAACAAACTCTAAGCGTTCGAACTCCATAATGAAATCAATGGCGTTGCCATGAACACCGCAACCAAAGCAGTGATAGAACTGTTTTTCTTGGCTAACACTGAAAGAGGGGGTCTTTTCATTATGGAAAGGGCAACATGCCCCGTAGTTCTTGCCTTTTTTCTTAAGTTTTACGCGTGCATCGACGATATCGACAATATCGAGGCGAGCGAGGAGGTCATCAATGAAACTACGCGGGATGTGTCCTGACATAAAACCTAAAATAAATAAGTGATGAAAGAAGAATTAAATCATTATTTGTAAACGAAAGATGAGAGCTTGCTCGGTTTAAAAATAAAGACTTCAGATACAAACAAGCCGTGCCTTCCAATGGATAGCACGGCTTGTTGCAATATAGCGCTGGATATTAAGCGAGTTTAGAACGAACTAAACCACTTACTTTACCCATGTCTGCACGCCCTTGAATTTGTGGTTTCAAGATAGCCATCACTTTACCCATGTCTTGCATGCCCGCAGGTGTAGATTCTGCAATTGCGCTTTCAACAAGAGCAACAACTTCATCTTCAGTTAGCGGTTGAGGCATAAAGCCTTCAAGTACAGTAATTTCTACTTGTTCCACGTCAGCAAGATCTTGACGACCCGCTGATTCATATTGAGCAACAGAATCGCGACGTTGTTTAACCATTTTTACCAGCACAGCAAGAATGTCTTCGTCGGTCAGAGTGATCTGCTCGTCGACTTCACGTTGCTTAATTGCTGAAAGGGCTAAACGAATAGTGCCAAGGCGCGGTTTGTCCTTGGCTTTCATCGCTAAAATTTGCTCTTTTTTGAGTTGTTCAATCAGAGCCATAACTCAGTCCTTATGGATTAAGTTATTAGTACAGGCGAACGCGACGTGCGTTTTCGCGAGCTAGCTTCTTAGCGTGACGCTTTTGAGCTGCTGCTTTAGCGCGTTTGCGAACTGTAGTTGGTTTTTCGTAATGCTCACGACGACGCACTTCAGAAAGGATACCTGCTTTTTCACAAGAGCGCTTGAAACGACGTAGTGCAACGTCGAACGGTTCGTTTTCACGTACTTTAACTATTGGCATATGCCTTTCACCTCAGGGGTTATTCATTATCGCTGGTTACTCATTTCCAAATCAGAGAAGTTGCCCATTAAGCTAACTCTCTATGTTGTTTGGTCTCTAACCAGCTTGATCAAAAATGGTGCGGAATTTTAATCCGATCACAGTGGCTTTGTAAAGCACTTTGTCGATTATAGTCTGTGCAAAATTTGTTTGAGAAGCCTCAACAAGGTAATATTGCGCTAATTTCCGATTTAAGACAAAGCGTGCTGAGAAAAATATGCGAATTATTGGTATCGAAACCTCTTGTGATGAAACAGGTATCGCTATTTATGACGATGAGAAAGGGCTGCTTTCTCACCAATTATATAGCCAAGTAAAGCTGCATGCTGATTATGGCGGTGTCGTACCTGAGCTAGCTTCTAGAGACCATGTAAAGAAGACCATCCCACTGATTAAAGCGGCGCTTGCTGAAGCTAATTTAACTAAAGATGATATCGATGGCGTTGCGTATACCGCAGGGCCTGGTTTAGTTGGTGCTTTATTGGTTGGTGCGACAATCGGTCGTAGCATGGCGTATGCGTGGGATGTTCCGGCTATTCCTGTTCATCATATGGAAGGGCACCTGCTTGCACCAATGCTAGAAGATACCCCACCACCGTTTCCTTTTGTTGCGTTGCTCGTTTCAGGCGGTCACACAATGATTGTTGAAGTGAAAGGGATTGGTGAATATAAAATTCTTGGTGAATCGATTGATGATGCGGCGGGTGAAGCGTTTGATAAAACCGCGAAACTCATGGGATTAGATTACCCAGGCGGTCCTCTGCTTTCTCGATTAGCTGAGAAAGGGACGCCGGGTCGTTTTAAATTCCCACGTCCAATGACGGATCGACCAGGACTGGATATGAGCTTTTCTGGTTTGAAGACATTTGCGGCAAACACGATTCGAGCAAATGACGACGATGACCAAACCCGCGCTGATATTGCATACGCCTTTCAGGAAGCGGTATGTGCGACCTTAGCAATAAAATGCAAGCGAGCTTTGATTGAAACGGGTATGAAGCGCATTGTCATTGCCGGTGGTGTGAGTGCGAATAAACAGCTAAGAGCAGAGTTAGAAGCACTGGCGAAAAAAATGGGCGGGGCGGTGTACTACCCTCGTACGGAATTTTGTACCGATAATGGTGCCATGATCGCTTATGCAGGTATGCAGCGTTTGAAAAATGGTGAAGTAGCCGATTTAGCCGTTCAGGCAACTCCTCGCTGGCCAATCGATCAACTTGAACCTGTAAAATAAGTGTTACTCTATTCATGAGTCATTACACGGTCGCTTTATCGCGGCCGTTTTATTTAGTGCTCAGGACTGTTTTATTTGGTGCTCAGAGAGGTTTCCGTAAAATATGAACGGGCTCCTTGAATACATGAGCTGATTCTCGTCAAACAGATGATAGTATTAACGTTTATAAAATAATAACAATGGATGAAATGATGAAAACATTTGCTGTAGATGGCCGCACCATGACCTACCAAGATGAAGGGCAAGGACCGGTGCTTCTTATGGGACATAGTTACTTATGGGATAGCAAAATGTGGGCACCTCAAGTTGAGGCTTTGAGCCAATCTTATCGTTGCATTGTGCCGGATTTTTGGGCGCATGGCGGGTCTGAATTTGCCCCTCAATCTACACGTAACTTAACGGATTACGCGAAGCAAATGTTAGCGCTAATGGATCACCTCGAAATAGATGAGTTCTCTGTTGTTGGGTTATCCGTAGGCGGAATGTGGGGCGCTGAATTAACGGCTCTGGCCCCATCACGAGTAAAATCGCTAGTGATGATGGATACCTTTGTCGGGTTAGAGCCTGAGGTGACGCATAAAAAATATTTCACAATGTTAGATGCGATTACTCAGTTGAAACTGGTTCCTCAGCCAGTATTAGACTTAGTGGTACCGATGTTCTTCTCTAAGAACGTAAAACAGACCTCTCCAGCTTTAGTTGAAAATTTTTCGACTTATCTGCAATCTTTAAAAGGTGAGCAGGCAGAAGAAGTATCACGGATGGGGCGAATGATTTTTGGTCGCAGGGATTTGATTGAAGAGGTGGAAACTTTTGCTCTACCAACACTGATTGCGGTTGGTGCGGAAGATTCCCCAAGAACGCCTTTGGAATCTTACTTGATGAATGATGTGATTACTGGCAGTGAATTGGTCGTGATCCCCGCCGCTGGGCATATCAGTAATTTGGAACAACCTGGCTTTGTGACCGATATGCTGAAAACATTTTTGGCGAAAGTTCACCAATAGTAAGGTTTACCTACAGTAAATTTATTGCCGATTGAATTGATATTGCCAATTGAGTCAATATCAATTCAAGTTACTTAAAGGTCTCAGTGAACTTAATGGTGATTGCACTATTGAGCGACAGAGGCCTTTTTTATTGATTAGACGATATTTTCTTCTCGCCAAACTTAGGTTCATTACCTTCAAGTAAACGACGAATGTTTTGATGGTGTCGTAACACAATCAAGCAGCAGAGCATGGCAACGGGTAGGGTGTAGTGAGGCTTTACGAGCCAAGTATAAAAAGGCGCTAACAGAACGGTAATGATGGCAGCTAAAGAAGAGTAGCGAAATAGAAAAGCGATCACTAACCATGTCAGCATGATCATGCCAGTAAGATCCAGTCCTATTGGCGCAATGGCACCTAATGCGGTCGCGACCCCTTTACCACCTTGAAAGTGAAAAAAGATGGGATACATGTGACCTAAACAGGCGGCAATCGCGACGACCCCTAATAATATAGGGTCAATGTTTAAGAAATACCCACCCCATACCGGGATCGTTCCTTTAAGCATATCGCAAATTAATACGGCAAATGCAGCGCCTTTGCCTCCAATTCTTAAAACATTGGTCGCCCCTGGGTTATTTGAGCCGACTCCCCTTGGATCCGGTAATCGTAAAAGACGGCAGATCAGCACGGCACTCGATATCGAGCCTAACAGATAGGCGGCAATAATCATGATGAGAGCCAAAGAAGTCATAGTGGTCCTTAAGGAGGGGAAATTAATGCTCAATCAAAGAGTAATTGATATCATATCCTGAATGGCAATAATAATACGATTTTTTACCCGCTTAGGGTATCCGACCTCTAAAGGGACAGTAAATGACATTGGATAAAATTTTTATCGAGCAATTAGAAGTAATCACAACTATCGGTGTTTATGATTGGGAACAAGAAATAAAACAGAAGCTAGTTCTTGATATTGAAATGGCTCACGACAACCGCCCTGCGGGTAAAAGTGATGATGTAGTTGATGCTCTGGACTATTCAAAAGTGAGTACCGCAGTGTTGGAGCATATAGAAGGTGGGCGTTTTCTACTGGTTGAACGCGTTGCAGAAGAGATTGCGGAATTAATTATGTCTCGCTTTTCAGTGCCTTGGGTTAAAATCCGTTTAGCGAAACCTGGAGCTGTACCACAAGCGAAATCTGTTGGTGTTGTGATAGAGCGAGGCGCGGCATGAACACCGTGTATGTTGGTGTCGGAACCAACATAGATCGAGATAAGCATGCCCAAGCGGCATGGGATGAGCTTGCTCTTCTAGGGGAACAACTACGCTCATCGCCAGTATATGAGTGCGAACCTGTTGGTTTTGATAGCCACGCTTTTTACAACTTTGTCATTGAGCTAAAAACGGATCGCTCTTTAACTGAATTCTCACTTTTGCTTCGTCAAATCGAGCTAAAATGGGGGCGTTTAGAGAATGCTCATAAATATCAAGATCGTAATTTAGATCTTGATATCGTGTTGTTTGGTGATGTGATTTCTCAATCTTCACCAGAGTTGCCGCGCAGTGATATTTTTAAATATCCATTCGTTACTCAGCCGCTTTATGATTTATGCCCAGAGAAGATCATCCCTTCTGACGGGCGAAGCGTGGCACAAATCTATCAACAGATGGATAACCTCGATTCATTGCAAGCTGTAAGTCTATGTTTTAACCAAGACTTCAAATAAAACCAAAGGTCTAAGGCCTAATAATAAGAGTAAAAAATGAGTTATATAGAAGCGTTTATTTTGGCACTCATTCAGGGCTTAACTGAATTCTTACCGATCTCTAGTTCAGCCCACTTGATTTTACCATCGGCCATTTTGGGTTGGGAAGATCAAGGTTTAGCGTTCGATGTTGCTGTTCATGTGGGAACTCTAGCGGCCGTAGTGATCTACTTTAGAAAAGAGGTCGTGACACTGTTTGGTGCACTATTTGGATCCATCTTCAAAGGCGATCGCAGTAAAGAGGCGAAACTGGCTTGGATGATCGTACTTGCGACGATCCCTGCTTGTGTCTTTGGTTTATTGATGAAAGACATTGTTGAACTTTACTTACGCAGTGCGTGGGTAATTGCGACTACCACGATTATTTTTGGCTTATTATTGTGGTGGGTTGATAAGAACTCATCGCTTGCTGATGATGAATACCAAGCTGGTTGGAAAAAAGCCTTGTTTATTGGTATTGCTCAAGCAATGGCGATCATTCCTGGAACGTCTCGCTCAGGTGCGACCATCACCGCCGCGCTGTATTTAGGTTTTACTCGTGAGGCTGCCGCGCGTTTCTCATTCTTAATGTCGATTCCAATCATCGCTCTTGCTGGTGGCTATCTAGGGCTTAAGCTTGTCATTAGTGGCGATCCGGTTCATGTCGGTTTCTTGTTGACGGGGATTGTCACGTCATTCATTAGTGCCTATATCTGTATTCATTTCTTCCTAAAGCTCATTTCACGCATGGGTATGATGCCGTTCGTTATCTACCGCTTACTACTTGGTGGTGGTTTGATAGCATTTTTGCTGATGAACTAGAGAGCTACTCAAGCATCTAGAAAAGGCTCACGATTAATCGTGAGCCTTTTTTATAGTCAGACGATTGAGGCGATGGTTTCTACTCTTCTTTTTTCCATCTCATCTCTGATCTGTTTACCTTGAAAGCCGTCAGCGATGATTGATTGCACTTGAACGGTGAGGGCTTGGCGATAAGCCTTTTCAAAACGATCTCGTTGAGGGTATGGATTCTCTTCACACCCTTTCCGACCTGCGTGATCCGCTTGGCAACAGATGAGAATATCATTGAGTCTTTCAGGTTTACGCCAGACATCAAACTTATTAAGGATCTTCAATATCGTTGCTGGCTTAAGCTCCATCGCGCGGTGAATATTGGTATGTTGTTCGCATACTAGAAGGGCAAGATCTTTAAATTCATTAGGAATTCGAACCCGGTCTGACAGCGATTGGATGAGCTTGATACCCGTATGACAATGCATTTTGTGGCTCGGCCATTCGCTTTCAGGCGTCACGCCTTTGCCTAAATCGTGCAGTTGAGCGGCGAGGCGTACGGGTAACGACGGGCTGAGTATAGCGGCCTGTTGTGCGACCATTAAAGTATGAATGCCAGTGTCTATTTCTGGGTGCCACTTCTCAGGCTGGGGAACGCCAAATAAAGCGTCAATTTCAGGCAATACCGCTGCCAATGCACCGCATTCTCTTAGAGTCGAAAGAAAGACTTCAGGGTTCTGAGTGCTGAGTGATTTATGCCACTCTTGCCAAACTCTTTCTGGTGTCAAGTGTGCAAGCTCACCAGAACGGACAATATCTCGCATTAAGTTGAGGGTCTCATCGGCAACTCGAAAACCAAGGTGAGCCAGTTTTGCCGCAAAGCGTGCGACTCTTAATACTCTGAGAGGATCTTCAACGAAAGCGTGAGATACATGGCGAAGAATGCGGTTGTTGAGATCATCTTGACCGCCGTAAGGATCGATAAGATCACCATTTTGGGCTTGAGCTATCGCATTGATTGTCAGATCGCGGCGTTGTAGATCGTCCTCTAAAGAGACATCTGGTGAAAAGTGGCATTCGAATCCAGTATATCCAGCTGATGTTTTTCTTTCCGTTCGAGCAAGAGCATGTTCCTGCTTAGTTTTGGGATGCAAAAAGACAGGGAAATCTTTACCTACGGGTGTATAACCTTGTTTGATCATCTCTTCTGGGCTCGAACCAACCACCACCCAATCTTGATCATAAACGTCAATATTCAACAATCGATCGCGAACTGCGCCGCCAACTAAGTAAACTTGCACGTATTACCTCTAATTTTTTCAGATGCTGTTGGACATTGTAGCAAGCAATGGTACTTTCCTTTAACCATGATTGTAGAGACGAGAGTATGTATAAGGATTTTTTTGGATTTAATGAGGCACCATTTTCGATTGTGCCAAACTCTCGTTATCTTTTCTTAAGCCAACGTCACCAAGAAGCGATGCAGCATTTACAAGCCGGACTGGGTGATGGCGGTGGTTTTGCCATGCTTACTGGTGAAGTGGGGACGGGGAAAACAACGGTTGCTCGTGCAATGCTGGCTAATTTAGATAGCAGTACGAAAGCGGGTTTGATTTTAAATCCCACCTTCTCAAGCTCTGACTTGCTTGAAGCCATTTGTGATGAATTTTCACTAAAGTATCCAGAGCAAGCGAGCCTTAAACAACTTAGTCAAACGATCAGTCATTACTTGATTGAAAACCATGGTAAAAATATCCAAACCCTGCTGGTGATTGATGAAGCCCAACACCTAGCAGCTGAAGTGCTAGAACAACTACGTTTATTAACCAACCTTGAGACAGACCAACGTAAGCTGTTAAAAGTACTGTTGGTTGGCCAACCTGAGTTACAACAACAACTGCAAACGACTCAGCTTCGTCAACTTGCCCAGCGCATCACAGGGCGTTATCACTTGCTTCCTTTAAACGTAAGTGAGACCGGGCAATATATCGATTTTAGAATCAAAATGGCGGGTGGTTCTCGTGACATCTTCCAAGCGAGTTCAATAAAGGTTATCGCGCAAGCAACGCAGGGCATTCCAAGGTTAATTAACTTAGTGTGTGATAAATCTTTGCAATACGCCCATCATCATGGGGAGCCTAACTTGAGTGTGCAGACGGTGAAGCGAGCATGTCATGATGTCATGCAGTATCAAGTTTCTCCGCATGGCAGTGATATCAATCATTCGAAAAAGTCATCTCGTCAAGCACTCAGCACTCAGCCTGTATGGAAATATTTAAGTGCACTCTCGCTTGGGTCTGTATTAGCGGTTGCAAGCTATAACGTGGTTTTGCCATACATTGATGTCATAGGGAAAGAAGCTCAACAAGGTACAATTTCAACCGTTCAGATGACGGCTCAACAACAAAATATTGACTCAAAAGACGATGGCGATGCTGGTTTAAATGCTACGACTGCTGATGATAATGAGATTTCCATCCCCGCTGAACTTGTGAATGTCTTGCAAAAAGGCGCAAGCCAAGTAGAAGCAATACAAGAGCTGTATAAGTTATGGGGCTATCAGGCATCCGTACGAGACGGATTATGTACTGAAAACCTACAAAGCCTGTTTATCTGTGATACGAAGAAAGGGCGCTTAGTGGACTTAATCAAACAACAAACCCCAGTTGTTTTACTGTTGAGTTATAACCATGAAGAGTTGTATGCCGTGCTTTATGCCGCATCAAAGGATCAGGTTGAAATTTTGATTGGGCAGCAACGAGTACAGATGTCATCATCTATGCTTCAAAGCTTATGGAGTAGTGAATATTACGCCATTTGGAAGAGTGAATTGCGCGAAACGTTAAAAAAATCTCAACGCAGTGAGAAGGTTCGAATACTCGAACGCAAGCTTTCTCTCGTACTTGGAGAGCCATCACTCGATAGTCCATATTTTGATAGCAATGTTGAACAGAAAGTGAAAACGTTCCAACGTTGGCAAAACATGTCGGTCGATGGTATTGCGGGCAAGCAGACGTTGCAACGTTTAGAGCAGTTAGCTCAACCCGATGCGCCTAAACTACGCACGATTGAACCGGAGGTGGCGTAAATGTCACAAGTCATGAGTGCATTACAGGATTCAGAACAAAGCAGACAGGCAATGTTGACTCCTTATCAAAACCTTTCTAACGGGCGAAATGAAGAGCACAGGCCTCAGCTCAAATTGTCTTATATGCTGATGCTTGGGGTACTTCCTATCGTTGCGGTGGCGAGTTATTTAGGGCTCGAAGCTTATCGTGCTAACGAGGTGCGTCTGATTAGCGAGCAGCACCCGATAGTCAATGCCGCTGCTATTCAAGCGGATACTCCAATTCGGATTCAGGCTCAAAGCCAAGCTCAAGAGCAAGGCCAAAATGCAGTCAAAACGGTGAGCGCCTCAGTAGAGGAAAAATCGGAGTTCAAATTACTGAGCTATCCAACTTATTCTCAACTTGAGCTTACCCCTCAGTTAGTTGATATTGAGAGTCTCGATGATACTTCGCTCTCTTCCGCAATAGTGCCTGTAGCCGATTCTAAGAGTGTTGAACCATCTGATGAGGATTTAACGAAGTTAGACCGACTAACAGCACCAGAGCCCACATCTCCACCTTTTAAGGATAATCCGGACGCGCCTCTTTCAATAGATCAAAATATGGGATTAGAGGAGCTAGACTTAAGCTCCCTATCACCAGAGTTAGCCTTGAAGTTTCAGTCGGCTTTACAGGCAACGGCAGACTCAGGTTCATTCAGCGCCAATGAGAAGCTATTTAATCGTGAAACCATTGATATAGACAAGACTGGCTATCAATATCAAGGCCGCTTGCCTGCGCTGAACTTGCAGACTCATATGTACTCGAGTGACAGCCAGAGACGCTGGGTAAAAATTAATGATCATGAATATAGCGAAGGGGATTGGATCGAGAATCAAATTCAGCTATTGAAAATCAAACCACAATCGGTGATCGTTGAATTTGAAGATCAATTACTTGAACTTCCTGCTTTGTATGAATGGCAAGGTTAAGCGCTGATATTGGCGTTTGTGTCTACGCCTGAAGTGATGCATGACAAATGTTTAAGCGATCAAAAAAGGTCACTCCAGTTAGGGTGACCTTTTATCTTTTTACTACCGCAATACGATTAGAGTATTGTTATTATGCCCAGCCGTTTGGTGCTTTTTTACGGCGAGGGATAATGTGAGGAAGTAGTAAACCAAGAAGCAAACCAATACCTGCAACACCACCACCGTAAGTGAAGTATTTCAGTAGCAAATCATCTTTCTGAGTATCAAGCTTGGCACGTAACTCTCGATTCTCTGTTTGAGAAGAGGTGAGCTTTTGGCTGATATCGCTGTAGCTCTGTTCTAAATCTGAAATCTGTTTATTACGAGTCGCAAGTGAGTCCGCAAGACCTGCTTTTTCATTGTCCGCATTTTTACGTGCGTTAGCTAAAAGTGCCTTAACATCGGTGAGCTCTTTTTCTAACTTAGGCAAACGGATCGCCATGCTTTCTTTGCGAGTGATGAACTTGCTTTCAACCCAGCCTTTGCGACCTTTAGCATCAACGATTTCGCTAAAGCCAGTCTGTTTGTTTGTTTTGATGAACTTTACTTTATCACCAGCGTCAACACTGCCGATAATGCGGAAAGTGTTATTTGGGCCAGAATGTAGGTAAGTAAAGAGCTTGTCAGCAATATAACGGTCTTGAGCAAAGGCTGCAGGGGCAGCGAGAACAGCAAACAAAACCATACAGATCAGTTTTTTCACAGTAAATCCCTTAACAATTCAAATTGGGAGGCCATTGTCTTAATTCTAGCCTTCATATTTTCTTAGCGAATAGTATGAACTTTCTTATTCTCGTGCAACAAAGAAGGGAGGCAAAGCCTCCCTTTCTGTGCGATTGAGTCAATAATGACATAGTATTTACATAGAAATACTATATTGGACTCATTTCTAATATGGCTTAAGCGGCGAAAGCGGCTTGGATAGCATAGAAGAAGATAACCGCAAGCAAAGCCCCTGCTGGTAGCGTCACAATCCAAGATGCCACGATATTTCGTACCACACCTAAGTTAAGTGCTGCAATACCACGAGCAAAGCCTACACCCAACACCGCACCAACAAGTGTCTGTGTGGTTGAGATTGGAAGGCCAGTACCAGATGCCAAAACAACAGTACATGCAGTTGCTAGTTGAGCAGCAAAGCCACGGCTAGGTGTTAGTTCTGTAATACCAGTACCAACAGTCGCCATTACTTTATGACCCATGGTTGCAAGACCAACTACAATACCGATACCACCTAGAGGTAGAATCCACCAAGCAATGTTACTTTTAGCAGTAAGCTCGCCCATGTTTTCAACCGTAGAAACGACAGCAGATAGAGGACCGATTGCGTTTGCCACATCGTTAGAACCGTGAGCAAATGCCATAGCACATGCCGTGATAACCATTAACACGCTGAAAATACCTTCAACGCCCGAAAACCCGTGGTCTTCTTCGCGGTTAGCAAATTTGTGTTTGATGTATAAGAAACCACCAACCATGACTAGAGTGGAGAAAGCCGCAGCCCAAACCCACGCTTCAGTATTGCTTAGGTGAAGACCAACGTGTTTAAGACCTTTCTTAATCGTCACTAATGCAATCACCATTGTAGTGATGAACATGTATACAGGGACGAATCGTTTAGCATTAAACAGAGGGTTTTCAGTATCAAATATCAGTCGCTGGGCGCTGACAAAGATGACATAAGCGAAGAAACCGGAAATAACAGGAGTAATAATCCAACTTCCGACAATACCTTGAACTGAATCCCAGTCAACCGCTTCAGTACCCACTGAAACACATGCAAAACCAATGATTGCACCGATAATAGAGTGAGTCGTTGAAACAGGCCAGCCCATGTAAGAAGCGAGTAATAGCCATGTACCTGCAGCTAAAAGCGCAGACATCATGCCATAGACAAGCACATCAGGCTGATCAGCAAATAGAGATGTTTCGATAACACCTTTACGGATTGTGTCTGTAACTTCACCACCGGCAAGATAAGCGCCAGCAAATTCAAAGATCATTGCAATAATGATCGCTTGTTTAACGGTTAATGCTTTAGAGCCAACAGATGTACCCATCGCATTGGCAACATCGTTTGCACCAATACCAATAGCCATCAAGAAACCGAAAGCGGCTGCAACAATAATCAGGACAGTGCCGTAATTCGCAAGGATATCCATCGCGTAATACCTAGTTGTTTGATAACAAGCGGAACAAATTTAGACGCAAAAAAACACTCAGCGAGGAAATGACCATCGCATAAGTAAATTGGGTTAAAAAATGCTCTTCGTTATATGGTTAACTTATGATTTAAGATCGAGAAAGCATAACTTCAAGACGAGCGCCTACGCGCTGAGCTTGATCTGCAATGCCGCCGACCCATTCAAGAATTTTATACAGGAACATGATGTCGATAGGATTGTGGTCTGCTTCTATTGCCATTAATTGTTGGCGAAGAACAATCTGTATCGCGTCCGTATCATCTTCAATCACATCCAGTTGATTGATCATTTCAGCTACAAGTGTGACTTCGCGGCCTTTGAATCCTGTTTCCAATAACTCATCGAGCTCATTAATTACTTTCTGAGCTTGATTTGCTGCGTCTAAGCAACGCTTGACGTAAGCAATGAAGTTTTCTTGCATCACTTCAGGAATGACAAGTTGACGGCCATATACACGACCAGAAATGTCTTTCGCGAGGTTGGCGAGTTTATCTTGCTGAGTTAATAGCTCCAACATATCGGTGCGATCAACGGGCATGAATAAACCACGAGGAAGTTTAAGACGAATTTCGCGCTTGAGTACGTCAGCTTCTTTCTCTAGGTGAGAAATTTGAGCGCGAATTTCTGCTGCTTTTTCCCAGTCACCTTTTGAACTGACTTCAAAAAAATTGACTAGGTGAGAGCAACATTCATTTACGCACACAACGTGGCGCTGCAAAGGCTTAAGAGGGGACTTTGCAAATAACCCCATAATTGTATTTACTGGCATGGTCATCCAACCTAATAAATAATAACCTTAAAAAAACATACACCATATTCAGGTGAAATGTTGAGCGATGGCTACAAAGTCGCGCATGTTAACCCAATCAATCACGCATTAAAACTGTTTTAGATCATCAATCGGTCGAAATTTCTGACTTGCCCACATTTCAAATAGGCAATATCCTATTCTTATCTTCATTGAAAGGCATCACTATGGAAACCGAGATAGAACTGAAGTTTTTTGTTTCTCCAGATTTTTCAGAGACTTTACAGCGTAAAATCTCTGATACCAAAGTACTTCAGCAAAGTTGTCGTAATTTAGGCAACACTTATTTTGATACTCCAGATAACTGGTTACGTAAGCATGATACGGGTTTGCGTATTCGACGTTTTGATGACGTTTTTGTGCAAACCGTAAAAACTGCGGGTCGCGTTGTTGCGGGTTTGCATCAGAGACCTGAGTATAATGCTGAGCACGATAGCAATACTCCGAAGCTCTCTCTTCACCCTCAAGATATCTGGCCAAAAGATAAAGATATCGACACATTACAATCTGAACTTTTCCCTCTCTTTTCGACCAACTTCACTCGTGAACAGTGGTTGGTGAGCATGCCTGATGGTAGCCAAGTGGAAGTGGCTTTTGATCAAGGGGAAGTCGTCGCAAACGAGAAGCAAGATCCCATTTGCGAAGTTGAACTAGAGCTTAAATCGGGGCAAACCGATGCACTCTTTACTTTAGCTCGCCTGTTTAGTGATGAAGGTGGCATGCGTCTGGGGAACTTGAGCAAAGCCGCTAAAGGTTACCGACTTGCACAAGGCTATGCAGGCGATGAAGTGAAAGCATTAACTTTGGTGAATACCGATCAAAATGACACGGTTGAATCCTGCTTTATTCAATCGTTAGAACATGCCCTTTCACATTGGCATTATCACGAGCAGATTTACACTGAGCGTGAGTCCATAAAAGCACTGCATGAAATCAGCCATTCCATTAGCTTTATTCGTCAAACACTGACGATTTATGGTGGTATTGTTCCACGTAGAGCGAGTGCGATTATTCGTCAAGAGCTCAAGTGGCTTGAAGAAGAGCTGTCTTGGCTAAAAATGTACGATTATTTAGATGACTTGCTTGAAGATAAAGGGCATGTCTTACGGAAACTTGATGCACGTAAATTTTTAGTCGCTGAACTGCAAGAGCAACAAGTTCAACTACCAGATAGAGAGAGCATACTGACGTTACTCAGCTCCGCTCGTTATACTGGTTTGTTGCTTGATCTTAGCCGTTGGATCTTAACTCGTGGCTGGCAGCCGTTTTTAGATGATAAAGCTCGTGAGCAGATGTCGGGAAATATCAAGCCTTTCTCTGTACAGCAGCTTGATCGCACATGGGCTGAACTGATGGAAGCCTTTCCGCCAGAATGTACCTTAACCAGTCAAGACTATGTAGAGCAGCAATATCGCTTGATGCGTAATTTATACACAGGTGTCGGTTTTGCTAGCTTATATGATGTAGAAGAGCGCAATACCTTCCGATTACCGTGGGCTGATTTGATCCAAGGGATCGATGACCTGTTAATGCTTAAACCATTAGAGCAGTGTATTAACTTATTGCAAGGTGATGAGAAAGAGCAGTTAGAGCGTTGGTTGGCAAGGCAAGAGGTTTCAATCTTGCATGCCATGGAACAAACTCGCCAAATTAGTGTTGAAGTTGAGCCGTATTGGCAAGACTGATAAAGACCAGCTTACTGCTTTGCCATTCATTAAAATAGAAATAAGGAACTCCGGTTCCTTATTTTTTTTCGTCTGAATTTTTCTGCTCTATCTTTTCAAGCCGTTGCAAAATTTGTTGCTGTTGAGCAACTATCTGTTCAAGTAGCTTCTCTTTATTTTCAGAACGTTGATTTTGAGTATGGCTTGGAGAGGTGATAAGCGAAGTAATCAAACCAGAAATCATACCAAAAATCCCCACACCACAGATGATGATCCCAGAGGCTAATAACTTTCCTTCTAGCGTGATCGGGTAGTGATCGCCATATCCAACTGTTGAGATGGTAACAAAAGCCCACCACAAGGCATCACTTGCCGTTTGAATGTTGGAGCCTGGATTCTGTCCCTCTATCGCTAACATCATTCCAGAGCCAACGGTGAGCAGAATAACAAGCAAAAGGATTATTGAGGCGAGAGTGGTTTCTCTTTTATTTGCTAATAGCTGCTTGAGAACGGTTCTTCCGGAGCGAATCACTAAGATTATGCGCAAAATATGGAATAAGCGGGCGAATCGTAAAGGCTCAACCATTGGAATACTCGCGATAAAATCAATCCAGTGGTGCTTAAGATATAGCTTTCGATTATTTGAGCGGATGAGATCAATGGTGAGTTGCAAAATAAAAACACTGCAAATTATAAAATCTAAACCGATAAATATATGTCGAGTCTCGCTCTCGATTGGCATAAACAATAAGGCTGAGATCACAAATAACGCTAAGAAAGATAAAATTAGTGACAATAAGCTCATAGGCTTGGTGTCGTCTTTGGTACTATATGTTTTCATACGAAGCTCGAAATAAATCGTAAATAGATGATTAAAAATCTTTTTAACGAAAATAAATATTCAGCACATAACATTAAACTTAGCGGAGAACTGATAATGGAAAAACCGACATTCAAGCCTTGGGAAAGGTTAATTTCAGATGTTCGCTTAGTTCCTAAAATGATGATGCTAATGGTATTTAGTACTATTTTAATCATCACCAAACAGTTATGGGATGCTTCTAGTTTCTATAATGCTCTTATTGCGGCGACCAACGACATTCAAGTTGCCCAGAAACATTATGATGCCTACTTAATTGAGGTAGTGTGGCAGACAGGGATCATGATTGCTGTTTTTGTGGCTCTGCTTATGGCGGCTGCACGAGTCATGTTACGCCAAACTGAATATTTAAGCGAATCGATTAAACTGATGGCAAGTAAAGACCTGTCGGTGCCCATCGTCATGGATTGTAAAGATGAATATGGTGATGTTGCGCGAGAATTAGAGAAAACTCGTAGGCAGCTTCATGATGTGATTAAAACTCAAATCAATGCTTCAGATGAACTATTCACTTTGACCGAAGTGATGACAATTAGTATGTCTGAAACGAAAGAGTCCTCACAAGAAGAGTTTGCTGAAATTGATTTACTGGCAACCGCAATGAGTGAAATGACATCAACGGTACAAACCGTAGCAGACCACGCTCAAAACGCATCAGCATTAACGGAAGAGACGTCTGGCCAGGCTCAAACCGGGCGAGATTTTGTTCGAGATACCGTGGCTAAAATGAGTGAACTCTCTTCAGATATTGCTGCGTCTGCGGGAGCCGTTAATCAGGTAGAAGAACGAGTTGGTTCGATTGGTAGCGTAGTAGGAACCATTCAAGGCATTTCAGAGCAAACCAATCTATTGGCACTGAACGCAGCAATTGAAGCGGCGCGAGCGGGTGAAGCTGGGCGCGGATTCGCCGTTGTTGCTGATGAAGTTCGTAACCTTGCACAACGCACTCAACAAGCAACGGTTGAAATTCAAGAGATGATTTCACAACTACAAAGCAGTGCTAACTCTGCCGTTGAATTGATGGAGAAAAGTGTTGTTGAAGCGGCGGATGGCGTTGAACTGGTTGCCAATGCGGGTTCTGAGCTTGACGGCATTGTTGAGCAGGTGAATCAGATTAACGACATGAACTTCCAAATCGCAACCGCTGCGGGTCAACAAAGTAGCGTGGCGGATGAGATGAATCAGAACTTAACGAATGTGAGAGAGCTTGTCGAAGCTTCCGTTGTCGTGGTGAGTGAGTTGCTAGAGACCTCTGAAATGATGGAGAGCAATGCTCAAGACTTAGATTCGAAGATTAAGTCATTTAAAGTGTAAATGAATCGCTCGTCATTAGACGAAATCAAACGCCTATTTACCTGTCTTAACAAAACAGAGTATGTAGGCGTTTTTTATTGCGTTAAGTTTGATATAAATAGAGAACAGCTCTTGAATTGAATGAGTGCCGAGTGAACTTATACCGATGAAACTCAGCTTAAAACGGACTTTACTCGTTCGCCATATGTCGTCAAATACCATTAAATATCGCAAGGAAGATCTATGCTACTGCCTGATAGCCTTACCTCTGATTCATTATCAGCCTATTCACAATTATTAGAACAGCAAGCGGATGGATTAAGCCATTGGAGTGATGAGTCTATTGAGTCATTAAAATATGTCTTAGGTTTAAGTCAATTTGTAGCAGAAAATTTTCAACGAGATACTCAACTTTGCACTGATTTTCCAAGTATGTTGCAGTGCTCATCTCGTTCTGATTCTTATCGTCAGCGCCTCGCTGAAATGTTAGCGACATGCGATAGCGAAATGAGTGGTCATCGAATTCTGCGTCAATTCCGTAATCGTGAAATGACCTATATCGCTTGGCGAGATTTTACCTCTTCTTGGCGTTTGGAAGAGAGCTTGGCTCACCTGTCAGAACTTGCCGAAGCGATGATCTTTGAAACCTACCAATGGCAATACGATCTCTGTTGTCAGGAGTGGGGCACGCCATGCGATGAGTCTGGGGCTGCACAGCCGATGTTGATCATTGGAATGGGTAAACTCGGTGGGGGAGAACTGAACTTTTCATCAGATATCGATCTCATCTTTACCTATCCTGAAAACGGTGAAACCCAAGGAGCTAGGCGCAGTATCGCGAATGCGCAGTTCTTTACTCGTCTTGGGCAAAGGATCATTAAGGCGCTTGATCAACAAACTTTCGATGGTTTCTGTTATCGCGTCGATATGCGACTACGTCCGTTTGGAGAGAGTGGCCCATTAGTGATGAGTTACGCCGCATTGGAAGATTACTATCAAGAGCAGGGGCGAGACTGGGAACGCTATGCCATGATCAAAGCGAGGGTCATGGGGAGTGAAATGTATCCACAATACCAAGAGCTTCGCCAAATGCTCCGCCCATTTGTGTTCCGTCGCTACATCGATTTCAGTGCCATTCAATCATTGCGCCGAATGAAATCAATGATCAGCAGTGAAGTTCGACGCCGAGGATTGAGCAATAATATTAAATTAGGCGCGGGTGGCATTCGTGAAATTGAGTTTATCGCTCAGGTTTTCCAACTGGTTAGAGGTGGCCGAGAGCCGAGCTTACGAGGTCGCGGTTTACTTGAAACATTGACAGCCGTTCAAGAGTTGGGGTTATTAGAAATTCATGAAGTAGAAGACTTACGTAGTGCATACCTTTACTTAAGGCGTTTAGAGAACCTACTGCAAGCAATGGCAGACAAGCAGACTCAAACGCTACCTGAAAAAGAGAGCGATCAGTTAAAATTGGCGGTTGCTATGCAGCATGCTGGTTGGGACGAATTGATGGAGCAAACTCAGCAACATATGCAAAGTGTTCATGCGGTATTCGAGAACTTGATTGGGGGGGAAGAGGAAGAAACCCTCAGCGTCGACAAGCATTTTCATGAGCTATGGGATATGGCACATAAGCCGGATGTGATTGAACATATCTTAGTGAATGATGTTGCGGTGGCTGAACCATCTGAAATGGCATCGACTATCATTCAATTTAAAGCGGACTTAGCGAAAAAAACGCTCGGCCCGCGTGGACGAGAAGTGCTCAACCGCTTGATGCCGAAAATATTTCAAGCGATTTACCATCATAAAGATGCGCAGTTTGGCTTACCACGAGTGCTACACCTGCTGCACAAAATTGTCACTAGAACCACCTATTTAGAATTGTTGGATGAGCACCCTGCAGCACTGACTCAGTTAGTTCGCCTATGTACGGCGAGCCCTATGATTTCGGAGCAGTTAGGTCGCTATCCGATCTTATTGGATGAACTGATTGACCCACAACAGCTATATAACCCGATCCCTTTGTCTGCTTATAAGACAGAGCTGCGGGACTTTCTTGCCAGAATTCCAGAAGATGATATGGAGCAACAGCTCGAGGGGTTACGCCAATTTAAGCAGATTTGTATTTTACGGATTGCAGCGGCTGATATTGCAGAAGTGCTGCCAGTGATGAAAGTGAGTGATCATTTAACTTACTTGGCTGAAGCGATTGTAGAAGCAGGAGTGAATCAAGCGTGGTTACAAGTGGTGGCTAAGTTTGGTGAGCCGACCCATCTCAAAGATCGAGAAGGGAAAGGATTTGGTGTTGTGGGGTATGGAAAGGTCGGAGGATGGGAACTTGGTTATAACTCCGACCTCGATATGGTGTTCATGCATGATTGCCCTGTAAATGTATATACCGATGGTAAAAAAGAGATTGATGGTCGTCAGTTCTACTTGCGGTTAGCGCAGCGAATCATTCATATTTTCTCAATTAGAACGGCATCGGGGATCCTCTATGAAGTGGACATGCGATTGAGACCGTCGGGCGCATCAGGGCTATTAGTGTCACCGACCGATGCTTTTGAAGAGTACCAGTTAAAAGATGCGTGGACATGGGAGCATCAAGCATTAGTACGCGCACGTATGATTTATGGCGATGATGCCCTACAAGAAGCATTTGTTCGAACTCGACACAAAGTGCTTTGTCTTGAGCGTAATGAGGACGATTTGAAAAAGTCAGTCTCCGAGATGCGAGTGAAAATGCGTGATCACTTAGGCGGAAAGAAATCGGGTCGATTTATGCTTAAACAAGATCCCGGAGGGATCACTGATGTTGAGTTTTTAGCGCAGTACTTGGTGCTACGCTTTAGCCACGAAAAGCCTAAGCTAACGCGCTGGTGCGATAATGTTCGCGTGTTTGAATCTATGTTGCAGCAAGGCATTATGAGCGAAGAACAGGCTCAAGCGCTAACACACGCCTACACGAGGATCCGTGACGAGGTGCATCACCGTAATCTGTTAAACCTTGATGCGGATGTTGACGAGGGTAAATTTGCAGCGGACAGGGCACAAGTTGTCAAATTATGGGATCTGTGGCTTGACTAAGGTGGTGGCTGAATCATATTTTTGTAGACGACTGTTGTAGAAGCGTTTTGGTAGTTTAGTCGCCATAAGTGCTGTGCTAAACTCCGCTTAGATAAGAATTTTGGAGATCCATAATGAAACCTATTCTACCTGACTACAGCCAATCTGGCGTGTTGATCATTGGTGATGTGATGCTTGACCGCTACTGGTATGGGCCAACGGGGCGAATCTCACCAGAAGCGCCAGTTCCAGTAGTAAAAGTAGAAAAGAATGAAGAGCGCCCAGGTGGAGCGGCTAACGTTGCAATGAATATTGCGTCACTTGGCGGTCATGCTCATATTATTGGTTTAACAGGTAAAGATGAACCTGCTCAAGTGCTTACTGATACCTTAAATTCGTTGAAAGTGAAATGTGATTTCGTTGAATTAGCGGATTATCCGACAATTACCAAATTGCGTGTCATGAGCCGTGGCCAGCAGCTTATTCGTTTAGATTTTGAAGAAAAATTTGAAAATACGGATCCTGAACCTGTGCTCTTACGCATGGAGAAAGTGCTACCAACAGTAAAAACCGTTATTTTATCGGATTATGCGAAGGGCGCTTTAGAGCACGTACAGCAATTTATTCAAAAGGCACGCGCAGCCAATGTGTCAGTTTTTATTGATCCAAAAGGGGCGGATTTTGAACGCTACCGTGGAGCAACATTGTTAACCCCTAATATGGCTGAATTTGAACTGGTTGCAGGCAAAGTCAAATCAGAAGAAGACCTGATTGAGAAAGGTTTATCATTGATCGAAGAGTTCGACTTTGAAGCATTACTTGTGACTCGTAGTGAGCACGGAATGACATTACTACGTAAAGGCCAAGAGCCGCTTCAATTGCCAACGCTTGCAAAAGAAGTGTATGACGTGACAGGGGCCGGCGATACAGTAATCTCTGTACTTGCGGCATCTGTGGCTGCAGGCAAACCACTTGATGAAGCTTGTGCATTAGCCAATGCTGCCGCTGGTGTGGTCGTGGGTAAACTGGGTACATCAACGCTATCTATTATTGAGTTAGCGGAAGCTATTCATGGTAGCCAAGATACAGACTATGGTGTGATCACTGAATCTGCACTTGTCGAAGCGGTAAAACGCGCGCGTGCAAAAGGTGAGAAGGTTGTCATGACGAATGGTTGTTTTGATATTCTTCATGCAGGACATGTTTCTTATATGAATCATGCCGCGGAGCTTGGGGATCGTTTGATCGTTGCCGTGAATACTGATGAATCCGTGAAACGCTTAAAAGGCCCAAGTCGCCCTATCAACCCAACGGATCGCCGCATGGCTGTTTTAGCTGGGTTAGGTGCCGTTGATTGGGTGGTTCCATTCTCTGAAGATACCCCGCAACGTCTTATCTCTGAAGTGCTACCAAGTATTTTAGTGAAAGGTGGCGACTATAAACCAGAAGAGATTGCTGGTGGTGAAGAGGTGATTGCCGCTGGTGGTGAAGTGAAAGTCCTTAACTTTGAAGATGGCTGTTCCACCACTGAAATCATCAACGCGATCCAAGGCGGAAAAGCTTAACTCCTTGAGGATCAAGCACTGTTTGAACAAAAGCCGACATCATTATGTCGGCTTCATTTTTTACACTCTATTTTTAGCCCTGTACTGTTTTCAGTCCAGCGTTCACATCGATAATATCTTGTTCACTCAATGTACCAACAGCTTGACGAAGTTGCAGAACACTGATGATGTAATCATAGCGAGCATTAGCTAGGTTACGGTTCGCATCGTACAGACGACGAGTCGAATCTAGTACATCAACAATGGTACGAGTACCAACATCGAAGCCGGCTTCAGTTGCTTCTAAAGCGGATTGAGCTGAGACAACAGACTGTTCGTAGGCGCGTAAAGCACCAATAGAAGCGCTGATGTTATTGTTAAAGGCACGAACATCTTTAACAACGCTGCGGTAAGTCGCTTCTAAATCTTCACTTGCTGCAACGTAATTGTATTCAGCTTGTTTCGTTTTAGAAGTAATGTTGCCACCAGTGTAAAGAGGCACCACTAGGTTTAGACCAACATTAAAATCGTTGTAATCACCTTTAGATGCACTATTGCTATTGCTTTCATCACCGTAGTTATACCCACCATCCAAAGTCAGTGAAGGTAGGTGCCCAGAACTCTCTAAAGAGATGTTGTCTTTTGCGATGTCTTGAGAAATGCGAGATGCAAGTAAGCTAAGGTTTTTCTGTTGGGCTTCTTCAATAAGAGCGACGGCAGAAGCCTGAGTTTTGCTTGCTGAGAAAGTTTCGGTATCTAGAATGCTAAGGTTAGTATGCTCGTTACCTGTGATTTCACGCAGCGCTTCATAGCTATTTACTAAGCTATTTTCTGCTAATACTTCATTCGCTAGTACCGTATCGTATTGAGCTTGAGCATCATGTACATCGGTAATTGCAGATAGACCCACTTCGAAACGTTGGTTCGTTTGCTCAAGTTGACGAGCTACCGCTGCTTTTTCTGCACGAACGAATTCAAGTTTATCTTGTGCGCGAAGCACTTCGAAGTAGGCTTGAGCAACGCGTAAAATAAGACCTTGTTGAACGGCCGCGAAAGAAGAGTCCGCTTGTCGTGCAGTTTTTTCTGCCGTATCTAAGGTGATCCAGCTAGAGCGTTTGTATAGCTCTTGAGATACGCTCACACCAGCCGTCAATTTATCACTTTCACGTTGGTCAATGTCACTACGGTTGATGTTGTAACCCGCTGTAAGGTTGATTTGTGGCAGTAATGCACTTCTGCTCGATGTAATCGCTTCAAATGCCGCATCGCGTTTAGCCGCTGAACGTAGCAATTGAGGATCATTTTGCTTTGCTTGATCGTATATTTCAGTCAGGGTATCGGCCCATGCTGTGGTACTCAGGCTACCTATTGCAGCACTGATAAAAAGAGGAAGCAGTTTTTTCATTTTTCCATTCCGCCTAAATCGAAAGAGGGTACTTATCAAGAGTTTAACTTAAATTGGTGGTAATTCACTCGAAACTTTGCACTTTTTTACACTTAATTGTCCGACTGTGCAATATAAATATTGTTTTATGTAAATATAAATGCAATTTTTATAATAAAAGTTGAGCCATGCCTTGGCAGTTGTTGTCTACAATGAGTAGACTATAAGATTCACATGCGAGGTGACTAATGCAAGAGTCTGACAATCAACCACATGACTTTACTCCCCAGGATGTAAAAATTATTTCAAAAGAGCCTCTTTTTAGCGGTTTTTTTAAAATGGTGAAATACCGTTTTACTCACCGATTATTTGAAGGTGGGTGGAGCGAGCCTGTCGAACGGGAAATGTTTGAACGTGGTCATGCTGCGGCATTATTACCTTACGATCCTATTCGTGATGAAGTGGTTATTATTGAACAGATTCGTGTCGGGGCATTGGAACATCCTAATCCATGGCAACTTGAAATCGTTGCTGGGATCATTGATACCGATGAAAGTGCAGAGGATGTCGTTCGTCGAGAGGCAATGGAAGAGGCTGGGATTGAAGTTAATCGAGTCTCGCCAATTACCTCATTTTACCCATCATCAGGTGGCTGTTCAGAAAAATTAGACGTGTTCGTCGGTGAGGTGGATGCTTCTACCGCTCAAGGTGTGCATGGTTTAGAGTATGAAAATGAGGACATTCGGGTTCAAGTAATGAGTCGAAAACAGGCTTATCAGCTGGTTAAAAGTGGAAAAATCGAGAATGGTGCCTCAATTTTAGCGTTGCAATGGCTAGAGCTAAACCACTTAGAGTTAAAGTCACAATGGTTGAAAAGCTAGATGACACATGTAGCCATTGGTAAGCCGTACCATGTTGATCTTGCAGAACTTATGCGAGTGTATGAGACTAATTACGCAAAATTAAATGCTCTACTTCCATTTCAAGCAGAAGTGGGGGATGTTCGCTGCTATCAAGTGATTAATATGACCTACCAATTGAAGGTGCATGAGGTCACAAAATACACCACTTTAATCGACATATGTCAGAGTGATGAACAACCAGTATTTCCTTTGCCTAAAATGTCTGTCAGGCTATATCACGATGCTCGAGTAGCAGAAGTATGTGCGAGCGAACAGATATCACGCGTGAAAGCTCGTTATGATTACCCAAACAAAAAAATGATGCAGAAAGATGAAAAATCCCAGTTGAATAAATTTCTTGGTGATTGGCTCACTTTTTGTTTAAAAAATGGCATTAGCCGAACGCCAATGGCATTTGAATAACAATATTGAATTATTAAAGAGAAAGTATTTAGGTTTTCCATTTTGAAATTATCATCCAGTTCAGAATCTGCTTTAGGCAGCATTAAGCTTTTACAGATCACAGATACGCATCTGTTTGCTCCGGCAGATGGAAGTTTGCTGAGCGTGAATACTTTTGATAGCTTCCAAGCGGTAGTCCGTGACATTCAAGCAAAAGCATTTAAATTTGATGCAATTTTGGCGACAGGTGATATCTCACAAGACCACAGCCAAGAGTCTTATCAGAAGTTTGAATCCGGCATTGAGTGCTTACAGAAACCTTGTTTTTGGCTGCCAGGTAATCATGACTACAAGCCTAATATGAGTAGCGTACTACCTTCGCCTCAAATTCAGTGTGTTGAGCATGTTTTGCTAGGAGATAGATGGCAAATGATCATGCTTGATTCACAAGTTGTCGGTGTACCACACGGACGACTGAGCGATCAACAACTTGCCCTGCTTGATGAGCAATTAACACTTCATTCCGACCGCCATACATTGGTTTTACTGCATCATCATCCAATATTGGTGGGCAGTGAATGGCTTGATCAACACACCTTGAAAGACGCTGAACAGTTTTGGAATGTGGTTGACCAACACCAAAACGTACGTGGCGTATTATGCGGGCATGTGCATCAAGATATGAATCGTGATCATCATGGCGTCCAAGTGATGGCAACCCCTTCTACCTGTGTTCAATTTAAACCAAACTCAAATGATTTTGCTTTAGATTCCCAATCCCCAGGTTGGCGTGAGTTGGAGCTTCACCTCGACGGTAGCATCGAGACGCAAGTGAACCGCTTATCTGATGGTCGCTTTCTTCCAGATTTTAATTCAGATGGGTACTAAGAATGGCAGATAAACCATCGTTACTGCTTTACATTCACGGATTCAATAGTTCACCTTTATCTCATAAAGCGAATGTAATGCAGAGCTATTGTGAACAGTTTCGTCCGGATATCAAACTAGTCACTCCTCAATTACCATGTTTTCCAAAAGCAGCAAGTGAATGTTTGTTAGCCATTGTTGAGCAGTATAAAGATAGCCATCATATTGGTTTAGTCGGTAGCTCTCTTGGAGGGTATTTATCAACATGGTTAAACGATCATTATGGTTTTCGCGCGGTGCTGATTAACCCTGCTGTTAAGCCGTATGAGCTATTAGCGGACTTCTTAGGTGTTCAAATTAACCCCTATACGAACGAAACATACACACTTGAAAGTGTACATATTGACGAACTGAAAGCGCTTGAGGTAAAACCTCTCCGAAATGCTAAAGATTTTTGGTTATTGCAACAAACAGAAGATGAAGTGTTGAATTATCGACAAGCCGTAGAAAAGTACTCGGGTTCAAAACAAAATGTTGAACTTGGTGGGGATCATAGTTTCGTCGATTTTGAACGTTACCCTGAACTCATTATCTCCTTTCTTGAGCTTTAACCTCTTTCATTGAGGGAAGAGTCAAAATTTGACGCGCCACTTGATGATGTAACTTGACATCAAGTGACGGGTTCCAGACTATATTCCACCAATACTTTCGTGATTTTGATGAATCGACTTTAGTTTGTCTATTCTTGAGCTGAGCCATATTGCTCATCGCCATATCACGTTAAAGTACCCCAAATTATTTGAGTAAATTCCGTATTATGACAGAACAATATAATGCTGGAGCCATTGAGGTTCTTAATGGTTTAGAGCCAGTACGTCGCCGACCAGGGATGTATACGGATACAGCGCGCCCGAACCACTTGGGCCAAGAAGTAATCGATAACAGTGTCGATGAAGCGCTTGCCGGACATGCCTCAAAAGTACAAGTTATCCTACACGCCGATCAATCTCTTGAAGTGATTGATGATGGCCGTGGTATGCCTGTTGATATCCACCCAGAAGAGAAAGTTTCTGGCGTAGAGCTGATCTTCTGCAAACTGCATGCAGGTGGTAAGTTCTCCAACAAAAATTACCAATTCTCAGGTGGTTTGCATGGGGTTGGCATCTCGGTAGTTAATGCACTATCGAAGCGAGTGGAAGTCAACGTTCGCCGTGATGGTCAAGTGTATGAAATGGCATTTGAGCATGGTAATAAGGTTGAAGAGCTGACGGTAACAGGTACTTGTGGTCGTCGTAACAAAGGCACCAGTGTCCATTTCTGGCCTGATACAAGCTACTTTGATTCGCCAAATTTCTCTGTTACTCGTTTGATTAATAATCTGCGAGCAAAAGCGGTACTTTGCCCGGGTTTAGAAATCACCTTCACCGATAAAGTTAACGGTAACGATCACCGTTGGTATTATGAAGATGGTCTAAAAGATTACCTAGCGGAAGGCGTAAAGGGGTACACCGTACTTCCTGAAGAACCGTTTACTGGCGAGTTTTCAGCTGAAACAGAAGCGGCGAATTGGGCGTTAATCTGGCAGCCTGAAGGTGGTGAGATGATCACCGAAAGCTACGTAAACCTGATCCCGACAGCGCAAGGAGGTACTCACGTTAACGGGTTACGCCAAGGTTTGCTTGATGCGATGCGTGAGTTTTGTGAATTCCGTAACCTGCTTCCTCGCGGTGTAAAACTCACTGGCGACGATGTCTTCGACCGTTGTTCTTATGTTCTGTCAATTAAGATGCAAGACCCTCAGTTTGCTGGCCAAACTAAAGAGCGCTTGTCATCACGTCAATGCGCGGCATTTGTCTCTGGCGTAGTAAAAGACTCATTTAGCTTATGGTTAAACGAAAAGCCGCAATTGGCCGAGCTATTAGCTGAAACTTGTATTGCCAATGCTCACCGCCGTATGCGTGCCAGCAAAAAAGTGGTTCGTAAGAAGATTGCTTCAGGCCCCGCATTACCAGGTAAATTAACCGATTGTTCGGTTCAAGATTTAAGTCGCACCGAAATTTTCTTCGTGGAAGGGGATTCGGCGGGCGGTTCTGCTAAACAAGCTCGTGATCGTGAATTCCAAGCGGTGATGCCACTGCGCGGTAAAATTTTGAATACGTGGGAAGTCTCGGCAGACCAAGTATTAGCGTCTCAAGAAGTGCACGATATTTCTGTCGCTCTAGGTATTGACCCTGATAACGACAACTTAGACAGTTTGCGTTACGGTAAAATTTGTATTCTTGCCGATGCGGACTCGGATGGACTGCACATCGCCACACTATTATGTGCGTTGTTTGTTCGTCACTTTAAAGCGTTAGTTCGAGAAGGGCACGTTTATGTTGCGATGCCTCCTTTATTTAGAATCGATTGCGGCAAGGAAGTTTTTTATGCCTTGGACGAATCTGAAAAAGATGGCGTACTTGAGCGTTTGAGTAAGAAAAAAGCCAAAATCAACGTACAACGATTCAAAGGTCTGGGTGAGATGAACCCATTACAACTGCGTGAAACGACAATGGATCCAAACACTCGTCGTCTTGTTCAGTTAACCATTGATGACGATGATGCGACCAATGAAATGATGGATATGCTGCTAGGTAAGAAACGTGCGGATGATCGCCGTACATGGTTGCAAAGTAACGGCGATATGGCTGAGGTATAATTGATGTCTACTGAAATAACGTTTGATGGCGTTGAACAAATGCCAATGCGCAAGTTCACCGAAGATGCCTATCTAAATTACTCGATGTACGTAATTATGGACCGTGCATTGCCTTATATTGGCGATGGTTTAAAACCGGTTCAACGACGTATCATCTATGCAATGTCGGAGCTTGGGCTTTCGGCTGCATCTAAATATAAGAAATCTGCACGTACCGTTGGTGACGTTCTGGGTAAGTACCATCCGCATGGTGACTCTGCTTGTTATGAAGCGATGGTGTTGATGGCTCAACCCTTCTCTTACCGCTACCCTCTGGTGGATGGTCAAGGTAACTGGGGTGCACCGGATGACCCGAAATCATTCGCGGCAATGCGTTATACCGAAGCTAAATTATCTAAATTCGCCGAAGTATTGCTTGGTGAATTAGGCCAAGGCACGGTGGAATGGCAACCTAACTTTGATGGCACAATGAAAGAGCCTCAAATGTTACCTGCTCGTCTGCCGCACATTTTGCTTAATGGCATTACTGGTATTGCAGTTGGTATGGCGACCGATATTCCGCCACACAATGTACGTGAAGTTGCTGATGCTGCGATTCATCTTTTGGATAACCCGAAAGCTGAGTTAAGTGATGTGATGGGCTTTGTTCAAGGGCCTGATTACCCGACAGAAGCGGAAATTATTTCACCAAAAAGCGATATCGAAAAGATATATCGTACAGGTCGTGGCAGCATCAAAATGCGTGCGGTTTGGCATAAAGAAGGCAATGACATTGTCGTGAGTGCTTTGCCACATCAAGTTTCGGGCGCAAAATTACTTGAGCAGATTGCTGCTCAGATGCGTGCGAAAAAGCTACCGATGGTGGATGATCTACGTGATGAGTCGGATCATGAGAATCCAACGCGTATCTTGATTGTTCCGAAATCCAATCGAATTGATTGTGATCTTCTGATGAATCACCTATTCGCATCAACGGATTTAGAGAAGAGCTTCCGTGTTAACTTGAATATGATTGGCCTAGACAGTCGACCTCAAGTGAAAGGGTTAGTCAAAATTCTATCGGAATGGATTGAATTCCGCCGCTCTACCGTTCGACGTCGTTTGCAATACCGTTTAGATAAAGTATTAGCACGGTTACACATATTAGAAGGTTTACTGGCTGCTTATCTCAATATTGATGAAGTGATTGAAATCATCCGTACTGAAGATGAACCAAAACCAGTATTGATGAGCCGCTTTAATATTTCAGATATCCAGGCCGATGCAATTCTGGATATTAAACTGCGTAACTTAGCGAAACTTGAAGAGTTTAAGATTCGAGCAGAGCAAGATGAACTGGCCGCAGAGCGTGATAAGTTAGAGAAGTTACTAGGTTCTGAGCGTCGTTTAAATACGCTGATTAAAAAAGAGATCCAAGCGGACGCCGATAAATATGGCGATGATCGTCGTTCTCCTATTGTCGAGCGTGCGGAAGCGAAAGCGTTAACAGAGCGTGATTTGGTTCCAAGTGAAGCGATTACGGTCGTGCTTTCTGATAAAGGTTGGATTCGTCATGCGAAAGGTCATGACGTCGATGCTGAAGGCTTGAACTATAAATCAGGTGATAAATACCTTGCTTGTGCACGAGGCAAGAGTAACCAACCTGCCGTATTCTTAGGCAGTGATGGTCGTAGCTATTCCCTTGAATCTCACTCATTACCTTCGGCTCGTAGCCAAGGTGAGCCAATTACTGGGCGTTTGAATGTGAGCGCGGGTACATCAATACGCCAAGTTATCATGGGTGAAGATAGCCAGTTGTGGCTTGTTGGCTCTGATGCGGGTTATGGGTTTGTGTGTAAAGGCAGTGATTTACTGTCGAAAAACCGTAGTGGTAAAGCTCTGGTTAATTTGCCTCAAGCTTCTGAAGTGATGTTACCAAGTACAATTGGCGATCTAGAGTCTGATGAGATTCTGGCGATCACCAATCAAGGTCGAATGCTATTGTTTCCAATAAAAGATTTACCTCAATTAGGTAAAGGTAAAGGGAATAAGATCATTAATATTCCAGCGGCAAAAGCGAAAGAGCGTGAAGAGTTTGTTTCACACTTAATGGCTCTGCCTCAAGGTGTGACGATTACCTTGTACGCAGGTAAACGCAAGTTAGGTTTGAAGCCTGCCGATCTAGATAACTTCCGTGGTGAGCGAGGACGTCGTGGGGGGTTATTACCAAGAGGCTTACAGCGTGTTACTCGAATCGAAGTTGAGCGACCAAACGGCACAGAAAAGAAGGATGTTGAAGAGTAAGCGACGCCTGATATAGAGCTTACCTACAACAGATAATAAAAATCCCAGCTAAGGCTGGGATTTTTATATTTACCGAATATTCAGTGGAAAAGGTGGCGGTCGTTTTAACGCCTAGTATCTTCCGATATGGTCACTTTCAGGGTAATTTCCTCACCTTTTCTTAATACCAATACATCTACAGTCGTTCCTGGTCTAAGATCGGTCACGATATCCATGACACTCTGACGGCCGTTAATTTTGTGATTATCGATGCTCAATATGATGTCTTGTTTTTCAAACCCAGCATCTGCCGCTGGGCCATTTGGGTCCATGCCTAGAACCACAATACCACCGACATTATCATTACCAAGAAGGCGAGAGGTCACTGCGGTAATATCTTGTCCATCAATACCAATGTAGCCACGAATCACTCGTCCATCTGCAATGATTTTTTCCATGATTTTATTGGCTAACTTGAAGGGAATGGCAAATGAAATACCATATGTTTCTAACTCTGTTGCCTGCTGGAATGAGGCGGTATTAATCCCGACGAGTTCGCCTTGCGTGTTGACTAATGCGCCACCAGAATTACCTTCATTGATGGCTGCATCCGTTTGAATAAATGCTTGTCGTCCGTCAGCACTGATCGATGAGCGGCCAGTAGCCGAAATAATACCAAAAGTCGTCGTTTGACCTAAGTTATATGGGTTACCAATGGCAAGAACAATATCACCGACTTTGGCATTGTAGTTTGGATTTTGTGGAATGACGGGAAGATTGGTGCCTTCCACTCGTAAAATAGCTATGTCAGTTCGTCTGTCTTTACCGACTAATTGGGCAGCAGCGACTCGTCCGTCTTGCAGTGCGACAATGATTTGATCCGCTTTTGCGACTACATGATAGTTGGTAATAATGTAGCCTTTTTCACTGACTATTACTCCAGAACCTAAGCCCTGAGTTGATAATTTACTGCGGTCATTCTCCACATACTGGCGGCTGTATATATTGACAACGGCAGGGCTTGCCTTGCGAACCGCTTGGTTGAAAGAGACTTGCAAAGTGCTGATGTCCGTTGCTGGTAGCACAATATCTTTAGGCACAATGTTTGAGCGTAATGATGGCACTGCAGCTAAAATAATGGCCGCGGCAATTAGGCCAAGAGCTATTGAACGTAAGAAAAAATTCAGCATAGACTTCTCAAGAGGTTGAATGCTTTACATTAGAAAGCGGCAAAATATCACAATTTAAAACATAAAATGGATATATATGTTTGAGAAGCATAGCACTTTAGCCAATCCCAAGAAACCTCAAGATAGTGAGCAAGTAGGAAAGGTTTTGAGTGAGCAAATAGAAAACGGAAGTGACATTTAAATCACCTCCGTTTGACTACTTATTACAACAGTTGAAAGCTATTTGAGGACTTAAATCATCTAACGACTAAGTAGATAGTTCGGTCCCCTCGCTGAATGTTTAAAGCTAACACACTCGGTTTCTGTTCCAAAATAGCTCTTAGTTGGGCTATGTTTTTGACTCGTTGGCGGTTAACTCCAATAATGATGTCATCTTTTTGCAATTGGTAACCTGCTGCTGGTGACCCCTCTACTACTTGAGAGACAAGCACGCCGGATATTGCGCTGCCTTCATTGGTATTGGTTAGCTCTGCACCTTTGAGGCCTTGATGCAATGTTTCAGCCTGAGTTTTGTTATTCGCGGCTTCACCTAGAGTGACATCAAAGCTACGTTGCTCTCCGTCTCGAATAATACCGAGTGAAATAGTTTTTCCTGCGCCAAGGGTGGCTACTTTTGCTCGCAATTCGCTGAAAGTATCTATTTTTTTGTCGTTTACCGATACGATAATATCACCAGCAACGAGTCCAGCCTTATCTGCAGCACTATCAGGTAGCACTTGGCTGACAAAAGCACCTTTGCTCGATTCATAACCGAGAGCTTGTGCAAGCTCAGATGTGATTTCTCCCCCTTGAACACCCAGCATGCCACGTTTCACCTCGCCAAACTCTAGGATTTGGTCTGTGAGGTTTTTCATCATATTAGAAGGGATGGCAAATCCAATCCCAATATTGCCACCATTCGGGCCTAAGATGGCGGTGTTAATGCCGATGAGTTCACCATTAAGGTTAATTAACGCGCCTCCCGAGTTTCCGCTATTGATCGCCGCATCGGTCTGAATGAAGTTTTCGAAATTTTCTAGATTCAAGCCGCTACGACCCAATGCGGACACAATTCCGGATGTGACCGTTTGACCTAAGCCAAATGGGTTACCAATCGCGACAGTAAAGTCACCGACTCGAAGTTTGTCTGAGTCAGAGATTTTTATCTGAGTAAGGTTTTTTGCGCTCTCTAATTTGAGTAACGCAACGTCGGACATTTCATCGCCACCAATCAGTTCTGCATCGTATTCGCGGCCATCAAACAGCTTAACTCGAATTTTCTCAGCACCGTTGATGACGTGATAGTTGGTGACAATATGGCCTTGTTTCGCGTCAATAATGACACCAGAGCCTAACCCTCGAAAAGGGCGCTCTTTTAACTGCTCTGTTGGGAATTCAGGGCCGAAAAAGAATTGGAATTGTTCAGGAATACGCTGGCGTGAGACTTGTTTACCCTCCACTGCAATACTAACAACCGCAGGGGTAACCGATTCCAGCATAGGAGCAAGGCTAGGGGTTTGCACACCATCTACAACTAGCGGTAGGGCAGCGGTAACGGGCAACGCTGTGATGATTGAACTGAGGCTTAAAGTCAGTGTTGATAATACAAGCAAAGGTTTTTTCATCATATAACTCCTCTTTATTCTCGTGAGAGTTATGACTCAAAAACCTTTGCAAAGTTCACCGTTGCGATGAATTAATCAACGCTCAAATGTTACGAGGCTTTAGCAGTAACCGCTTCGGGTGCTTCAATAATCTCTTTTTCAGCATCTTTAAATAACCCTGTCGCCCCTTGAGCATAATCTTTTGGTTGCTGCTCTTGTGAGTTCTCTTTTTCATCAGAGTGCTGAGCGATGGTTTTTACAAAGGGGTTCTCTTGCTCAGGAGTATTGGGAAGTAACTCAGAAGATGTTTTCGCCATATGTTGATATAGCTTAGTGTAATCTTTTCCGAGTGTATCAAGCATCTCTGCTGATTGCGCAAAGTGATCCGCAAGCTCCTGACGTTGTTGTTCTAAAGCAAATTTTGCAGAATCGAGTTCTTTCTGCATCACTTTCTGCTTCTTATATTGAGGGGTAGTTAGTCGAGAAATCACAATTCCTAAAATTGCACCAACTAGCAAGCCAACAATGGCGTAAATCCAAGGCATAGTCGCTCCTTATTGTTGTTTTTTAACATGTATTTTACCGTTTGGTTACACATGTCCCGTTCACATGGTACTATGAGTGCTCAAGCCAATAAAGAAAAATACATGTACGCTGTGATAGCTGTTTGACCTCGACCTTATTCTGGTAGTGCTCCTATGACCCCAATACAAAAATATGAACAAGACATTCTGCAATTAGGTTTCCTGCGGGATCCTGCTCAAGAGAAAGCCGTTGAAAGCTTAGATGTGTTGTTTCATGACTTTCAGACGTATTTAAATACACCAGTGATCCAACCTAGTCGGTTTAAAAAATTACTGGGGAAATCGGCGACTGAGCCAATGCCTCCGCAAGGATTATATTTTTGGGGTGGCGTTGGGCGTGGTAAAACGTACTTAATGGATACTTTTTTTGATGCTCTGCCTACTGAGCGGAAAATGAGAGTGCACTTTCATCGATTTATGTATCGAGTTCATGATGAGTTAAAAGCATTAAGTGAGGTAGAAAACCCTTTAGATAAGGTGGCTGATGCATTTAAAAAAGAGGCTGAAATCATCTGCTTTGATGAGTTCTTTGTGAAAGATATTACTGATGCAATGATTCTGGGCACTTTGTTAAAAGCACTGTTCGAGCGTAACGTTATATTGGTCGCAACCTCTAACATCCCACCTGAAGATCTTTATCGTAATGGTTTACAGCGTGCTCGTTTCCTCCCTGCGATTGAGTTGATTCAAACGCACTGCCAGACATTAAATGTGGATAGTGGCGTTGATTACCGTTTAAGAACATTAGAACAAGCTGAAATCTATCACTACCCTTTGGATGAAAAGGCGAATAGTAATTTGTTCCATTACTATCAGCAGTTTGTAGGAGAGGGTAAAGCGAAGTTACAGCAAGTAGAAATCAATCATAGAACCATTGATGTTATCGAAGCGAGCGATGGCGTATTGCACGCTACCTTTGAGCAATTATGCCAATCGGCGCGTAGCCAAAATGATTACATTGAGTTATCGAAAATCTATCATACTGTGCTTCTTGCGGATGTTCTTCAGATGAGTACAACGATTGATGATGCAGCAAGGCGATTTATTGCGTTAGTGGATGAATTCTATGAACGTAACGTGAAACTCATTATTTCAGCCGAAGTGTCGATGGAAGCGCTTTATACCCATGGGATTTTGGAGTTTGAATTTAAACGTTGTCAGTCGCGATTAATCGAAATGCAGAGTCATGATTACTTAGCAAAAGAGCATTTAGCGTAAGATAAAGAGAAGAACTCGATCACGCTTACCTTATAAGAAGAAAATAATTCGTGATTATGTTCAAAAAGAGATGATTTTTTCTTCGCTCTTCTCTATAATCCTGCGACCTACCGTTACTGCGGGCCTCTAGTTATGAGTCAAATCTGACTAAGCCAAGAGTCTCCAACACTCGAAGGGGTGATGACTGGGTACTCTTAGACAGTGGGGACAAATTTATTTTGTTCCTTTAAGTGTAAATTTTTTTAATAGGTAATTATTAGCATGAAAACTTTCGTTGCTAAACCAGAAACTGTAAAACGCGACTGGTATGTAGTAGACGCTGAAGGTAAAACTCTTGGCCGTCTAGCAAGTGAAATTGCATCTCGCCTTCGTGGCAAACATAAAGCTGAATACACTCCTCACGTAGACACTGGTGATTACATCATCGTTGTTAACGCTGAGAAAGTTGCTGTAACTGGTAACAAAGCTAAAGGTAAAGTGTATTACCGTCACTCTGAGTTCCCTGGTGGTCTTAAATCTATCACTTTTGAAAAGCTGATCGATAAGAAACCAGAGATGGTTCTTGAACTTGCAGTTAAAGGTATGTTACCACGTGGCCCTCTAGGCCGTGCTATGTACCGTAAGCTTAAAGTTTACGCTGGTACTGAGCATAACCATACTGCTCAACAACCAACAGTATTAGACATCTAATCGGGGATCTTGAAAATGGCAGAGAATCAATACTACGGCACTGGTCGTCGCAAAAGCTCAGCAGCTCGTGTTTTCATCAAACCGGGCAGCGGTGAGATCGTAATCAACAAGCGTAGCCTTGATGTTTACTTCGGTCGTCCAACTTCTCGTATGGTTGTTAAACAACCTCTTGAGCTAGTTGAACTAACTGAAAAACTTGACCTTTACATCACTGTTTCTGGTGGTGGTATTTCTGGTCAAGCTGGCGCAATCCGCCACGGTATCACTCGCGCTCTTATGGAGTACGATGAAACTCTACGTCCTGCTCTACGTGCAGCTGGCTATGTTACGCGTGACGCTCGTTGCGTTGAACGTAAGAAAGTTGGTCTACGTAAAGCACGTCGTAAACCTCAATTCTCTAAGCGTTAATTTTTCTTTTACAGAAAAGTTCACGCTCCAGTTTTATTACTGGAATTGTGGTTCGAAGCTCGGCTATATGCCGAGCTTTTTGTCGTTTAAGCATCTGCTAAATCCTTTTCCCCGTTCAACTTCATTTCTTATTCTTAGAATTTTGCCTCTTTTGTGACCTCATAGGCGATTTACCTTACGATTGTTACAAAAAGGTAGCTTTATCTTGTCAAAAAGTAGGGTTTTATTTATCATTTCGCATTAATAAATAGAACTAAATTTATACTTTTGTTAGCCATGCTCTGTAAGCGGAATAATAATAATCCAAAAGGAGCAAATGGGAGAATGTTTGGATGAGCAACGCGCCTTTAAATAACGGTCGTAGACGTTTCTTAACCGCAACAACAGCAGTTGTTGGTGGTTTGGGAGCAGCAGCGGTAGCCGTTCCTTTTATTAAATCATGGAACCCGAGTGCTAAAGCGAAAGCGGCAGGTGCTCCGGTGGAAGTTGATGTTAGTAAACTTGAAGCTGGTCAGATGGTTCGTGTTGAATGGCAAGGTAAGCCTGTCTGGGTGGTTCGCCGCGCAGAATCAGTGCTAAAAAACCTTGATTCAATTAATGAACAGTTACGAGACCCTTCATCAACGGAAGAACAACAGCCTGAATATGCTCAAAATGCTTACCGCTCAATTAAGCCAGAGTTTTTCATTGCCGTTGGCTTTTGTACACACCTAGGTTGTTCGCCTACTTATTTACCTGATTCTTTTGCGGAACAAGTTCAAGGTGTCAAATCTGGATTCTTCTGTCCATGCCATGGTTCTAAGTTTGATATGGCTGGCCGAGTTTTCCAAGGAGTACCAGCACCGTTGAACCTCGTTGTGCCTAAGCATATGTATTTAAGTGATACGACGATCATGATCGGTATTGATGAGGGAGATGCGTAATGCAAGGACTACTTGATTGGGTCGAAAAACGATTACCAATGATGGATGCTTATAAAAAGCATCTATCAGAATATCCAATGCCAAAAACGTTCAACTTTTGGTACTTTTTTGGTTCATTAGCAATGCTTGTTTTGGTTAACCAAATCTTAACTGGTGTATGGCTAACAATGAACTACGTACCATCTGGTGAAGGCGCGTTTGCATCGGTTGAATATATCATGCGTGATGTTGAGTATGGTTGGTTGTTGCGTTATATGCACTCCACCGGAGCCTCAGCATTCTTTGTTGTGATTTATCTACACATGTTCCGTGGTCTTATCTATGGTTCATACCAGAAGCCTCGTGAACTCTTGTGGCTATTTGGTATGTTGATCTTCTTAGTGCTGATGGCTGAAGCTTTCATGGGTTACCTATTGCCATGGGGACAAATGTCTTACTGGGGAGCTCAAGTTATTATCTCGCTATTTGGTGCAATTCCAGTGATTGGCGACGATTTAACGCTTTGGATCCGTGGTGACTACATTATCTCTGGTGCGACACTAAACCGTTTCTTCGCCTTGCATGTAATTGCGCTGCCAATCGTTCTGTTGCTACTTATTGTATTGCATATCCTTGCGCTGCATGAGGTGGGTTCAAACAACCCAGACGGAATTGAAACCAAACTTCCTAAAGGTAGTATGGGCGACGATTACAAAACGCAATTCAAGTTCCACGAAAACTACACTAAGAAGTACGACATTATCGACTCTATTCCATTCCATCCTTATGGAACGGTTAAAGATATGGTCGGCATTGCTGGGTTCTTGTTCTTCTTCTGTTACGTTCTGTTCTTCAACCCTGAAATGGGCGGTTACTTCCTAGAAGGACCAAACTTTGAAGCTGCAAACCCGCTGAAGACTCCTGAACACATTGCTCCTGTGTGGTACTTCACGCCGTTCTACGCAATTTTGCGTGCGGTTCCAGATAAACTCATTGGTGTTATTGCAATGGGCGCATCGATTGTTGTGCTATTCCTACTACCATGGCTTGATCGTTGTAAAGTACGTTCATACCGTTACCGTAGCAAACTGCATCTAATTAACATTATTCAATTCACCATCAGCTTTATTGCGCTGGGTATTTTAGGTGCACTGCCTGCAACGCCGACATATACACTACTGGCTCAAATATTTAGCTTAGGTTATTTCATGTTCTTCGTTCTGCTTTTCGTTTACAGCAAAAATGAAGCGACGAAACCATTACCAAAGAGGGTGAAATTCAAATGAAAAAATGGATTGTAATACTATTTGCAATGCTGCCATCTTTAGCATTAGCTGCTGGTGCAGGCGTTCACTTAGATAGTGCGAATAATGATATGAGTGATAAAGCATCACTACAAAATGGTGCGAAGCTTTTTGCTAACTACTGTCTTGGTTGTCACTCAACTCAATACCAACGCTATGAACGTGTTGCGACGGACTTGGGCATTCCTGCTGATTTAATGAAAGAGAATCTGATTTTTGACCCTGAGACAAAAATCGGTAGCTTGATGGTTAATTCAATGCCACCAAAACAGGCCGCTAACTGGTTCGGTGCTCCGCCACCAGACTTGACTCTGGTTGCTCGTGTTCGTGGTACGGATTGGCTATACACTTATCTACGCTCTTTTTATGCAGATCCTTCGCGTCCATTTGGCGTGAATAACACTGTATTCCCAAGCGTTGGTATGCCACACGTTCTTGAAGAGCTTCAAGGTATCCCAAGTGCCGTGTTTGAAACGCATATGGTTGATGGTGAAGAAGTTCAGGTTATTGTCGATATCGAGACAGACGGTACTGGTGAGCTAAGTTCAGGCGAGTATGACAATGCGGTTCGTGATTTAGTGAACTTCCTTGAGTACTCAGGTGACCCTGTTCAATTAGAGCGTCATGCGTTAGGTTGGTGGGTAATGGCTTTCTTAGTATTGTTCACTATCGTAGTGGTATTGCTGAAGAAAGAGTATTGGCGTGATGTGCACTAATTGTGCTATCATTTCGTGCTAATTATTAAATGTGCAATGGAGGCTTAGCCTCCATTGTTTTTTTATCTGTAACTGCCGGAGGCTCCATGGCTGTAGCTGCCAATAAACGTTCTGTGATGACTCTATTCTCAAGTGCATCTGATATGTATAGCCATCAGGTTCGTATTGTTCTAGCTGAAAAAGGCGTAAGTGTTGAAGTTGAACTTGTTGATGAAGCAAATTTACCAGCAGAGTTAATTGAACTTAACCCTTACAAATCAGTACCGACTCTGGTTGATCGCGAACTAGCGTTATACGATTCAAAGATCATCATGGAATATCTAGATGAGCGTTTCCCTCATCCACCATTGATGCCTGTATATCCAGTAGCTCGCGGCAATAGCCGTCTAATGATGTACCGAATTGAACGTAACTGGTACTCAGTTGCTGAAAAAATCGTAAAAGGCAATGCTGAAGAGTCTGAAGCGGCACGCGTTAAGCTTCGTAATGACCTTCTAACTCTTGGTCCTGTTTTCGCTGAATATGCGTACTTCATGAGTGAAGAATTTAGCTTGATCGATTGCTACCTAGCTCCTCTATTATGGCGTTTGCCTGAACTAGGTATTGAACTTATTGGTCCTGGTTCTAAAGAACTTAAGATTTACATGAACCGCGTATTTGAACGTGATTCATTCTTAGCATCTTTAACTGAAGCTGAACGTGAGATGCGTTTAACTCACTAACGGTCGAGTTCATGGATATCGCAAAAATGACACCACGTCGTCCTTATATGCTTCGAGCATTTTATGACTGGCTGGTTGATAATGAATTAACACCGCATGTTGTGGTTGAAGCCACTCTTCCTGGGGTTCGTGTTCCAGAAGAGTTTATTCAAGATGGTCAGATCATTTTGAATATTGCGCCTCGCGCGGTGGGGCAGTTAGAGCTAGGTGATGACGCTATCACCTTTAATGCTCGTTTTAGTGGTCGCCCACACGTAGTGATTGTACCTTTGTATGCTGTTCAAGCTATTTATGCTCGTGAAAATGGAGCAGGAACGATGTTTGAACCAGAAGAAGCGTACATGGAGGCATTGGAAGAAGGGATCGAAGAGTCACCTTTTGAAAATGATGAGGCTCCAACACTAAGTGTCGCAAGTTCTGAAATCGAAGAAGGTGAAGCACCTGAACCTGATTCAGAGCCACCAAGACCGAAAGGCAAGCCAAGCTTAAGAGTCATTAAGTAAATTCAGGTGAGAGTATTTACCTGGATATAAAAAAGCAGCGATAAGCTGCTTTTTTTGTGTCTGAAAAACACTGATGAATCATTATTCTGTCAGTATTATTCTATCAGCATTAGTCTGCGGTGGATGCCGTGTCTTCTGCGTACTGAAAAGCTCTAATAACTTGTTTGACGCCAGAAATGTTACGTGCGATTTTTGTCGCAATATCAGCTTGTTGGTGAGAGACGTAACCTAACAAGAATACCTCTTTATCTTCAGTAATGACTTTTATTTTGACCCCATTGAGTTCTGAATCGGTTAACAGAGCAGATTTAACTTTAGTGGTGATCCAGCTGTCCGTACTCATTTCGGTGACGCTTAATGGCGTTTTCACTCTGACTTGGTTATGGATAACGTTCACGCCATCGATAGCTCGAGCCTTATTTTCAAAGTTATTTAGGTACTCTGCAGTGCTTGCTTGTCCCATTAAAACAACAGTACCGTGATATGAACTTGCGGTGATACGAACTTGCCCTTTAAATGGCGCTTTATTGCCAATTGCTGCGATTTCAAATTCAAGATTATTATCTTGCCAAATCTCTTGGGTGCTTCGTGTATCGGTCACTAAATTTGCAGTTGTGGCGGCTCCTGCAATGAATAATCCCGCACAGCCTGTTAAGTTGAAGGCAATCAGGATGAGGCTAAATGTTTTTAGTAAGCGCATGATTTTTCTCTCTACTCTTCATGAGCGGGAAAAAGAACTTGATCGACAAGATCGCATAAGCAATGCAATGTGACCATATGAACTTCGTGAATTCGAGCGGTACGATGAGATGGTATTCTGATTTCAACATCGTGTTCGCCAAGTAGGCCAGCCATTTCTCCCCCATCTTTGCCTGTAAAAGCAATGATAGTCATATCTCTAGTTACAGCCGCTTCCATTGCTTTGATGATATTTTTGCTGTTACCGCTAGTTGAAATAGCGAGTAGCAAATCACCCGGTTGTCCAAAAGCTCTTACTTGCTTCGAGAAAATTTCTTCATAGTGGTAATCATTAGCGACAGCGGTAAGCGTGGTTGTGTCAGCTGTAAGCGCCATTGCAGGTAAGCTTGGACGCTCTGTTTCAAAGCGATTCAGTAGGCATGAAACGAACTGTTGTGCGTTTGAGGCTGAACCACCGTTACCACAGCAAAGCACTTTGTTACCATTGAGCAAACTTGCGACCATCGCTTGTGCTGCGTGAGTAATGGCATCGGGTAGCGCTTCTGCTGCTGCAATTTGAATTTGAATACTTTCTGTAAAGCTTTCTTTAATGCTGTCTAGCATCGATTATCCTTGGGTAATAGCGTTTTTTATCCAATCAATATTGTGGCTATTATTTTCAATAGCAACAACATCAAAACGAAAGTTAGTTGAATGAACTGAAAGGTTCTGTTGTAGCAACCATAAATGTGCTGTTTTTATCAGCTTGTGCATTTTTTTTGGTGTCACCATTTCAGCCGCATGACCATAGTGAGTGTTTTTGCGAAACTTTACTTCGACAAATATGATCGTTTGCTGATCTCGCATTATAAGATCGATTTCGCCACATTTCGCTGTGAAATTTTGTTCGACAAAAGTTAAGCCCTGGCTGCATAAATGCTTTTTTGCCAGAGCTTCATATTGGTTTCCTATCTGACGGCGGCTAAAGAGCCCCATGTTCTGCCCAGCTAATTTCGCTTTGCACAACACATTGCTCGTTAATACTCAGAACGCCTGTCTTACCTTGAATGCTGTAGTTATCGACCACTTTCATTTGTGGGAGTTCCCCCATCAATTGATACGCGTCCATTCCAAGGGCTTGAAGACGTTTTTCAGGGTTCAAGTGTTTAGGCCATAATGTGTCTAATTGAGCTTCAAGTTTACTGTCATCACTGATTAGCATTGGAATATCACTATAAATCACGCCTGTAAGATCTTCATACTGCTTTTTGCCACTGTGACTGCTTGAGTTAGAAAATAGCTTAGGTTGTTTTGTGTCAGGGTTAACCGCAACTTCAATGAAAGGCTTAATCAAGGTTAGCTCAGAACCCTTTGCCACAATATAGACAGAGTCGATATCACGACGACTGCGGGCTTGAGTCTCCATATCTAAATTCAACAAAGCGTCCATTTGAGCGATGCGCTGCTGGCTCTCTTGTAGACCGAAAACCGAATTGATATTTCGTTGCAGTTGGCGCTTATCACCGAAAAAGCTCACTGCGACCTTGTTTTTGCTGTATTTTTTCCACTCAGTCTCGAATGCGTTGAGCACTCGACTTCCTAGCTTACCTTTAGGCGCTAAGATTAATGGATACTGATAGCCTTGAGTAAACAGGTGTTTTGCCGCTTGGGCAACCTCTTGTTCCGGTGACAAGGTTAGGTAGCAAATGTCAGTTCCATTCTCAATTTGTGAAGGAATATTTAACGCTAAAGCAGGGATCGGTTTGTCGACGTGTGATTGCGCTTCCTGCAATCGTTCGATATTACTTTTAATCAGCGGACCAACGATAAAGTCGACGTTGTTATTGACGAGAGTCGCTTTGATCTCTTGAGCTGTTTGAGTATTGGTATCAAGAACGGTCAGTGTCGCATTAGGATCTCGATTCGAATCTTCCATCATCGCCATGATAAATCCATCACGAACCAGTTGAGCTTGTTTCGCGTATTTACCTGACAATGGCAATAGCAGTGCGGTGCTAACGGGTTGTACGATCTCTAACTCTAAAATTTCTTGAATGGCTTGCGGAGTGTAGATCGCTGAAGGGTGATCGCTATTTTCGGCTAACCAGTGTTCCAGAGTGTTTTTAAGCTGAGGAACATTTTCATTGAGTGTTTTCATATAGATAGCAAGTTGTAGCCAGCCATCTAACACGAACTCATTTGGCTCAGCAATTAGCGAAGTGATCTCATACTGTGAGTACTGGTTGAGATTACGCCAAACTTGATCTGCAATCACCGCTTGCTGCTCTTGTGGCATAAGTTCAGAAGCCAACACTAATTCACGGCTTGCTTCAAAGTATTGAGCCATCTCTTCTAATAGCTCTGCTCTTAATTGGTGATAGTCTTTCCACTGCTCATCAGGCAGTTGCCACCACTCTTGAAAATTCAGTAGCGCATAAGCTTGAGTTGGCTGAGCATTGTTCCGCAGAAGAGTTGAACGAGAAAGTTGCCATTCCGCTTGCTGTACTTGAGAAAGATTCTGTTTGGCAAGGCGTTTTACTAAGTGCGATGCCTGTTCACTGTTTTGAGCTCGAATAGCGGCCTTTAAACCCATGATGAGCCAATCATTTTGCAAGCTGCCTTGAGTGCTATCTGCTTGCATAATGTAAGATTGTGCCGATTGCGTCGGATCTAAGGTAATATCCACGTAAGTCGGAGCAGCAGGCTTAGAAGAACAAGCTGCTAATGTAATTGCTAATGCAATTGGCGTCAGTAAGCGTGGTACACTAATTCTCTTATGGTTCATCATTGCCATGAGTTCTTTATAATTCCGTGTAAAATTGTCTCTATATTAATCGTTGAAGTGATGGTAAACAAATGACAGATAACAAAACCTTGCCAGCTGAGATCCCAACTCTCTATATTGTACCCACCCCAATTGGTAACTTGGGTGATATAACCCAACGCGCCATCGAGGTGCTATCGAGTGTTGATATCATTGCTGCGGAAGATACTCGCCACACAGGTAAGCTACTTGCACACTTCAATATTCCAACTCGAACGTTTGCTTTACATGATCACAATGAGCAGCAAAAAGCTCAATTACTCGTCAATAAGTTGCTTGAAGGACAGTCTATCGCATTAGTTTCCGATGCGGGAACCCCTTTAATCAGTGATCCAGGTTATCACTTGGTAACAAAATGTCGTCAAGCGGGTGTTAAAGTTGTGCCCTTACCCGGCGCTTGTGCAGTGATCACCGCGTTGAGTGCTTCTGGTCTACCTTCTGATCGCTTCAGCTTCGAAGGTTTTTTACCTGCGAAGAGTAAAGGGCGTCGCGATAAATTTTTAGAAATTGCAGAAGCTGAGCGCACTTGTATTTTCTACGAATCCCCACATCGTATCACGGATTCACTGCAGGATATGCTTGCGGTTTTAGGCCCAGAGCGTGAAGTCGTTCTCGCAAGAGAAATTACTAAGACCTTTGAAACCATTCATGGCGCACCATTGGGTGAATTAATTGATTGGATTGCAGAGGATGATAATCGAAAACGTGGAGAAATGGTGCTACTTATCCATGGTTTCCGCAGTACATCAGATGACACCATTCCGACAGAAGTCACTCGCACATTAACAATTTTGACCAAAGAGCTACCATTGAAAAAGGCCGCAGCGATGACAGCTGAGATATATAGCCTGAAAAAAAATGCGCTGTATAAATGGGGATTGGAGAATATAACCGATTGATCTGAGTGCCACGCTAAGTAAGGGTGGTTATGAATTGAGCGTTTGAGTTCTCCTGAGCGTCTTAGATCACATTTGTACTGGTAACTGTTACCTGAACCCGTTACAATCCGCCGCGGAGTTGACTGGATAGTCGCTGCTTCATTGATGTCCTTCGGGAGACTGATGGAGGGGAGGAAAGTCCGGGCTCCATAGAGCAGGGTGCCAGGTAACGCCTGGGGGGCGCGAGCCCACGACAAGTGCAGCAGAGAGAAAACCGCCGATGGCTTAATCTTCTTTTATTCTTCGGAGTAGGGAAGTAAGCACAGGTAAGGGTGAAAGGGTGCGGTAAGAGCGCACCGGACGTCTGGTAACAGTGCGTTGCAAGGTAAACTCCACCCGGAGCAAGACCAAATAGGCTTCCACATTGCGCTGCTCGCGTAAGGAAGCGGGTAGGTTGCTTGAGCCAGTGAGCGATTGCTGGCCTAGACGAATGGCTATCACCGTGCAAGCGGTACAGAACCCGGCTTATGATGTCAACTCCACCTATTCCGAGACCCATCATTACTTCATTAGTAATGATGGGTTTTTTGCGTTTTATTGACGTAAGAAATTTTTATTGCCTTAAACTGGCGTAATGTCACCACATATCAGGCACTAGTAGTAGCGCTTAAGCGTGAAATCAGTACACTAAAGCTTTTTCTGATAAGAAATCTGCGCCTGAAAAGTGGCTTAATCCGTTCAATGAGAAGACTATGACTGAATCATTCCAACATATTTCTGTACTACTAAACGAGTCAATTGATGGTTTGGCGATTAAGCCAGATGGGACTTACATCGATGGAACTTTCGGACGTGGTGGTCACAGTCGTACAATCTTATCTAAGCTGGGTGAGAATGGTCGATTATTCAGTATCGACCGCGATCCACAAGCGATCGCAGAAGCGCAGAAAATTGATGATCCTCGCTTTACCATTATTCACGGCCCATTCTCTGGAATGGCAGAATATGCAGAACGTTACGACTTAGTTGGAAAAGTGGATGGCGTTTTGCTTGACCTTGGTGTCTCTTCTCCACAGTTAGATGATGCCGAGCGCGGATTTAGCTTTATGAAAGATGGTCCACTCGATATGCGTATGGATCCAACGTCTGGAATGCCAGTATCAGAATGGATTGCACAGGCTGATCTTGATGATATTACTTGGGTGATCCGTGAGTTTGGTGAAGACAAACATGCTCGCCGTATTGCTAAGGCGATTGTTGCGCACCGTGATGATGAAGAGAAAGAGCCACTGACTCGCACAGGTCAACTTGCTAAATTGATTTCAGATGCAGCACCGAAAAACTTTAAAGAGAAAAAACACCCGGCAACTCGTAGTTTCCAAGCGTTTCGAATCTATATTAACAGTGAATTAGAAGAGATTGATACTGCACTAAAAGGCGCAGCGAGCATTCTTGCTCCTGAAGGCCGTCTATCAGTAATCAGTTTCCACTCTCTTGAAGATCGTATGGTGAAACGCTTTATTCGTAAAGAGAGTAAAGGGCCACAAGTACCTCATGGCATTCCAATGACAGAAGCACAAATCAAAGCCCTTGGAAGCCCAGATTTAAAACCGGTAGGCAAAGCGATCAAACCATCAGCGGATGAAGTGGATGGGAATACTCGTTCACGTAGTTCAGTACTTCGTCTTGCTGAAAAGCTGTAACCTGATTCCGATATCACAGTGTTATGAAGCAAACATCTCCTAACTTGGCCAAAATTATCGTTCTTGACCTATTTACCGTAGGTCGAGTCCCTTTGCTGTTGTTGATGCTAATTTTTGCCAGTGCGATGGGCGTGGTGTTTGCGACTCATACTTCACGCCAAGCTATTTCAGCCAAAGATCAAGCGCTTGTTGAACGTGAGCATTTAGACAATGAATGGCGAAACCTCATGCTTGAAGAAAATGCCCTTGCTGAGCATAGCCGAGTTCAAAGAATGGCTAAGTCTGAGTTGCTGATGAAGCGGCCAGATGCAGATAAGGAAGTGGTCATTTCTCTCCAATGATATCTCCTAAAAAACCATCAGCACTTACCAAGTCAAAATCAAGCGCAAAAACCAAGCCTGAGGACTCGCCGATCCTTATTCGTTGGCGTTTTAATATTGTTCTCGCGTTTATATTCCTTATCTTTTCTGCATTGATAGGTCGTCTTGCTTTCATCCAAGTGGTTGAACCTGACAATCTTATTCGCCAAGGCGATCTTCGTTCTGTACGAGTGAAAGCCTTGCCTTCCGCTCGTGGGATTATTTCTGATCGCAACGGTGAACCTTTAGCGGTAAGTGTACCTGTTGAAGCGGTATGGGCTGATCCTGTTACTATTTATAAAGAAGACGGGTTAGCGAATAAAGATCGTTGGTTTGCTCTTGCTGATGTGCTCGGCTTAGACCGCCAAGGTTTACTCAATAAAGTTGCCTCTAATAAATCACGCCGTTTCATTTACCTGCAACGCCAAGTTAGTCCTGCGATGGCGAAGTATATTCGTGAGCTAAAGATTCCTGGTATTGGGCTGAAAGCGGAATCCCGCCGTTATTACCCGGCTGGTGAAGTGAGTGCTCACCTAATTGGTGTAACCGGAATTGATGGGCATGGACTCGAAGGTGTCGAGCGCAGTTATGATAAATGGTTAACTGGAGAAGCGGGTAAGAGAACAATCCGGAAAGATCGCTATGGTCGAGTGGTTGAGAATATCGCACTTGAAGAGCGAGAAGAGGGTAAACCACTGCAACTGACCATTGATCAGCGCCTTCAAGCTATTGCTTACCGAGCGGTCAAGCAGGGAGTTGCGGATTACCGTGCCACTTCTGCTTCGGCCATTTTATTAGATGTTAAAACCGGTGCGGTACTGGCGATGGTGAATGCGCCGTCATACAACCCGAATAATCGCTCTAATTTACAAAGCTACAAAATGCGTAACCGAGTGATCACCGATGCTTTTGAGCCCGGCTCCACGGTCAAGCCTTTTGTTGTGCTAGCGGCATTAGAAAATGGCACTGCAGACATGAATACCGTTATTGATACGGGTGAAGGGATCATGCGCATTGGTGGTAGCCGAGTCAGAGATACGTCCAAAGTGGGCAAAGCCGATCTTGCTACGATACTGAAAAAATCCAGTAACATTGGTGTGACGAAGCTGGCTCTGGATATGCCTCTTGAAGCTTTGTTAGGCATGTATGCTTCTGTCGGTTTAGGAGAAGAGTCGGGTTTAAACCTTGTGGGTGAAACGTCGGGTATTTTTCCAAGCCGTCGTCGTTGGTCTAAGTTTGAAATCGCCACCCTTGCGTTCGGTTACGGTTTGTCTATTACTCCGATTCAGTTAGCGCATGCTTACGCTACGCTAGGAAATTACGGTGAGTACCAACCGATCCACATTATTGATAGTAACCAGCAAGATTTAGTACACCAAGTCGCGGATCGTGAAAACGCAAAACGGGTTTTAGAGATGCTCGAAGGGGTGACCCAGCCCGGAGGCACAGCGACCAAAGCAGCAGTACCGGGTTATCGAGTAGCTGCAAAAACAGGGACATCACGTAAAGCAATTTCAGGCGGTTATGGTGATGAATACTTTGCTTACACTGCAGGCGTGGCTCCTGTCAGTAATCCAAGAGTTTCGCTGGTGGTTATGGTGAATGAACCCCAGGGTGATCAATATTATGGTGGTTCCGTCGCTGCTCCGATATTTTCAGAAATAATGAAAAGCGCGCTACAGATTTTAAATGTAGCTCCGGATGAGAATCAATTTCAAAACTAGTCATAGTGTGACTGGTTTTACACAACATCGATATATGGAAATGGTTATGAGCTATAGCATGAGTTTGACTTCACTGATTTCACCTTGGGTTGATGTCAGCAAAACCACCGCTAATGAGGTTATCGTAACGCACTTAGAGTTAGACAGCCGTAAAGTGCAATCGGGAGATACGTTTGTTGCGATCATCGGTCACGCCGTTGATGGGCGTCAATATATAGAAAAAGCGATCGCTCAAGGTGCTAATCTTGTGCTTGCCCAAGCCGATGAACAACATCCTCACGCTAGCATTGAGACTCAATCAGAGGTGATGGTTGTCTATATTGATTCACTTAATGCTCATCTCTCTCAGTTGGCTGGCCGCTTATATAGCGCCTCAACATCATCATTGATTGGTGTGACGGGGACGAATGGTAAAACGACCATTACTCAGTTAATTTCCCAGTGGCTTGAGCTTTTAAGTGTTAAATCTGCGGTGATGGGAACAACGGGGAATGGCTTCCTTGATGATTTGCAACCTGCCGCGAATACCACCGGAAATGCCATTGAGATCCAGCATACCTTAAGTCAACTTGCTGCGCAGGGGGCGAAATATACGTCTCTAGAAATATCCTCTCATGGGTTAGTTCAAGGTCGAGTGAAAGCATTAGGTTTTTCGGCTGGGGTCTTTACTAATCTCAGCCGTGATCATCTGGATTACCATGGCACCATGCAAGAGTACGCGAAGGCTAAGTTAAGCCTCTTTACTCATCATCAGTGTCAGAACGCCATTATCAATGTCGATGACAGTGTAGGTGCTGAATGGATCGAATCGGTGCCAAATGCGATTGCTGTGTCATTAAAATCACCTTGTTCATCGCGCCCTTCTATTTGGGCGACGCACATTGAATACGCGGAGTCAGGCATTACGATCGACTTCAATGGGCATTGGGGGGAAGGGCGTTTGCATGCGCCATTGATTGGAGAATTCAATGCTTGCAACGTGATGCTAGCGCTGGCGACATTACTGTCATTGGGCTTTGATAAGCAGCACCTATTACAAACTGCTGCGGACCTGAAACCTGTACTTGGTCGTATGGAGTTATTTCAAACTCAAAACCGCGCTAAGTTAGTTGTGGATTATGCTCATACTCCTGATGCTTTAGAGAAAGCGTTATCGGCACTACGTGTACATTGTAATGGTCAGTTGTGGGCTATTTTTGGTTGCGGAGGCGATCGTGATACAGGTAAGCGCCCAATGATGGCTGCTATTGCTGAGAAGCTCGCAGATAAAGCGATATTAACCGATGATAATCCACGCAGTGAAGACCCCGGGTTAATAGTACAAGATATGTTGGGCGGATTAGAAAAACCGGATCTGGCGATAGTGGAACATGATCGATTCAAAGCCGCTGAGTATGCCTTTACTCACGCAGGAGAGAACGACATCATTCTGCTCGCGGGTAAAGGCCACGAGGATTACCAAGTGCTAGTCCATGATACGGTTCATTATTCAGATCGTGAGACCGCTCAGTCTCTTTTAGGATTAGCGTTATGATTTCATTCTCTTTAAGCCAGCTTGTTGCCGAGTTCAACGATCAATCGCTAGCCGCAACTCTAGTCGGAAGTGATATCACCATCTCTTCAGTATCGACGGATACACGAAACATTGAACAAAATGCTCTGTTTGTCGCATTAGTTGGTGAACGATTTGATGCGCACGATTTTTGTCAGTCAGCGGTTAAATCAGGGGCTAAGGCCCTTTTAGTAGAGCGTGAAATCATTATTGATGATCCCGCAGTTGCCGCTCCCGCTCAAATTGTAGTGAAAGATACAAAATTGGCGCTGGGTCTGCTTGGGGCTTGGATCCATCAACAAAGCAAAACGCCTACAGTTGCTATTACAGGCAGTTGCGGAAAAACCACCGTGAAAGAGATGGTTGCGAGCATTTTAATGCCTAAGGGCAATGTTCTTTTCACGGCGGGAAACTTCAATAATGATATTGGTGTTCCTCTCACCTTGCTACGCGCACAAAAAACCGATGATTACGCTGTGATTGAACTGGGTGCTAACCACATTGGTGAAATTGAATATACCACCGCTTTAGTTAACCCTGATGTCGCATTGGTGAACAATGTGGCTGAGGCGCATCTCGAAGGATTTGGTTCACTTGATGGTGTTAAGCAGGCCAAAGGTGAAATTTATCAAGGCCTAAATGCTTCGCAAACCGCGATTGTAAATTTAGACAGCAATGGTGGCGAAATCTGGGATGAGGTACTCGCAAATAAACAGGTCGTGACTTTCTCAGTAAACAATGACCAAGCGGATTTTTACGCAACGGATATCAACTTAAATGATAATGGAGAAGCGAGTTTTACTCTTCACTCTCCGTTAGGACATGCTGCCATTCAGCTCGGAATTATTGGATCTCACAATGTTTCTAATGCATTGGCTGCGGCTTGTTTGAGCGTAGAGCTTGGCGCTAACCTTGAAGAGATCCAATCAGGACTCGCCAATTTATTGAAAGTAAAAGGCCGTGTTGAGGCCGAATCACTATCGAAGAGTATTCGTCTGATTGATGATAGCTACAATGCGAGTGTGCCTGCGATGAAAGCCGCGGTTGAATTACTGGCAAGTTTCAGTGGTGAACGCTGGCTCGTTTTGGGCAATATGGCGGAATTAGGCGATGAAAGCCTTGCACTTCACCACCAAGTCGGTGAATATGCTGCCCCATTTGAATTCGAACATGTACTCACTTATGGTGAGGATACAAAGGTTATCAGTCAGGTGTGTCATGGCCTTCATTTTGATAATCATGTCAGCATGATCACATATATTAAGCAGTATCTCAGCGAACATCAGGATTCAACTCATACTCTCTTAGTTAAAGGTGCGAATAGCGCGGGTATGAGCCAAGTTGTTGCTGGACTTAAGGAGAACTTTTCATGATCATTTGGCTTGCTGAGTTACTACAGCCATATTTTTCATTTTTTCGCTTGTTTGAATATCTCTCATTTCGAGCGATTGTCAGTGTTATCACCGCCCTTAGTTTATCTTTGTGGATGGGGCCAAGACTGATCAAACGTCTACAAATGATGCAAATTGGTCAAGTGGTTCGTCACGATGGTCCAGAATCTCATTTTAGTAAACGCGGAACCCCAACAATGGGGGGCGTGATGATCTTAGCTGCGATTGTGATTACGGTTCTTCTTTGGGCTGATCTTTCTAACCCATATGTGTGGGCCGTCTTGGCGGTGTTACTGGGTTATGGCGCCGTTGGGTTTGTCGATGATTACCGTAAAGTCGTACGCAAAAATACCGATGGCTTAGTGGCTCGTTGGAAGTATTTTTGGCAGTCAGCGATAGCACTCGTCGTGGCGTTTGCGCTTTATGCTCACGGTCACGATACGGCAGCGACACAATTGGTTGTCCCATTCTTTAAAGATGTGATGCCGCAACTTGGCCTGCTGTATATCGTACTGACTTACTTTGTGATTGTCGGAACCAGTAATGCGGTGAACCTGACTGATGGGCTAGATGGCCTAGCGATCATGCCTACGGTTTTAGTTGCAGCGGGTTTTGCCTTTATTGCGTGGGCGACAGGCAATGTTAACTTCGCCGAGTATCTGCATATCCCATATATTCCATATACATCAGAGCTTGTTATCGTATGTACGGCAATGGTTGGCGCTGGTTTAGGCTTCTTATGGTTTAACACTTATCCAGCTCAAGTATTCATGGGTGATGTGGGCTCGCTTGCTTTGGGTGGTGCGTTAGGCACAATTGCGGTATTGGTTCGCCAAGAGTTAGTTCTCGTGATCATGGGCGGCGTCTTTGTAATGGAAACGCTGTCGGTGATCCTTCAAGTCGGTTCTTATAAATTGCGTGGTCAGCGTATTTTCCGCATGGCTCCAATTCACCATCATTACGAGCTTAAAGGTTGGCCAGAGCCACGCGTTATTGTGCGTTTCTGGATCATTTCAATGGTGCTGGTGCTTATTGGTTTAGCGACATTAAAAGTACGTTAATTATATGAGAAGCAATCACGTCGATTGCTTCTCGTTTTCTTATTGGTAGAAGTGGTATCGACATGGCTCATTGGCAAGGTATTCATAATGTGGTGGTTGTAGGGCTCGGGATTACAGGGCTTTCAGTGGTTCAACATCTGAAGAAAACGCAGCCGCAATTGTCACTTCGAGTGATTGACACTCGTATGAGTCCGCCAAGTAAAGAGCAACTCCCTCAAGACGTTGAACTTCACTCTGGCAGTTGGAATACCGCTTGGTTAGCAGAAGCCGACCTCGTTGTTGCAAACCCAGGTATTGCACTCGCAACACCAGAAATTCAATCTGTATTACAGCAAGGTATACCTGTTATTGGTGATATTGAGCTGTTTGCATGGGCGGTGAAAAAGCCGGTTATTGCGATCACAGGCTCAAATGGTAAAAGCACAGTAACGGATTTGACGGGTGTTATGGCAAGTGCTTCAGGCCTAAACGTGGGTGTTGGCGGGAATATTGGTGTGCCTGCTCTAGACTTGTTAAATCAAGATGCCGACTTGTATGTCTTAGAGTTATCGAGCTTTCAATTAGAGACAACCAGTAGTCTAAAACTTACCGCGGCAGCCTTCCTCAATTTATCTGAAGATCATATGGATCGCTATGATGGCATGGGGTCGTATCGTCAAGCCAAATTGCGCATTTTCAATAACGCTGAAACCGCGATTATTAATCGTGAAGACGTTCAAACCACCGCCGATCATTTTACTGGGAACATCAAATCATTTGGTTTTGATGATCAAGATTTCGGCTTGATGGTTAAAGATGGAAAAGAGTATTTGGCAGACAACGGACAAGCACTGCTTGCGGTTGATGAGCTTACTCTTGTTGGGCGACATAATGTTGCCAATGCTTTGGTGGCTTTAGCCTTATTGAAACAGGTTGGCATCGACTTATTCAGCACGTTACCAGCATTGAAGGAATACAACGGTCTCACTCATCGTTGCCAAGTGGTGGCCAATCATCGTGGAATTAAGTGGGTCAACGACTCTAAAGCGACCAATGTTGCGAGTACATTAGCTGCGCTTTCTGGTTTGGATTGCCAAGGGACGCTGTATTTGTTGGTGGGCGGTGTGGGTAAAGGCGCTGATTTCTCTGAGTTGTCTCCAGTGTTGAAAACATTACCGATTCAATTATGTTGTTTTGGTGAAGATGCCGATGAGTTTATGCCCCTTCACACATCCGCAAAAAAATATGATTCAATGCACGATATCATTAGATCGATTGAAGATCTGTTGGTTGAAGGCGACATGGTGATGTTATCGCCTGCTTGTGCTAGCTTCGATCAGTTTAAAAACTTCATGGCGAGAGGTGATGCCTTCACTGCTCTTGCTCAACAATACGCTTAATCAGTAGTAAGGCGATGAACTTGATCAGTGTGAAGCAGTGTAAAGATAAGTGGCAAGATTGGTTCATGACGCCAACCCCCGATGCGCTGTTTGATCGTCAATTGGTTTGGATTGCTCTTGGTCTAATGCTTACGGGGTTAGTGATGGTGACATCGGCTTCATTCCCTATTAGCTCACGACTGACGGATCAACCCTTTCACTTCATGTTTCGTCATGCTGTTTTCCTCGGTTTAGCGCTCATAACATCAAGTGTGATACTGCAGATTCCATTGAAACGTTGGATGCAGTACAGCTCCTATTTGTTAGCACTCTCGTTCTTTTTACTGGTCGTGGTATTAGTGGCGGGAAAATCCGTGAACGGAGCCTCACGCTGGATCCCTCTCGGTCTGTTCAATTTACAGCCTGCAGAGGTCGCGAAACTCTCGCTGTTTATTTTTATGGCGGGATATTTGGTTCGTAAACAGGCAGAAGTAAGGGAAACCTTTTTTGGCGGATTTATGAAGCCGATTCTTGTTTTCGGATTATTAGCCGCGCTTCTACTTGGGCAGCCAGACTTGGGTACCGTAGTCGTTATGCTGGTCACCCTATTTGGAATGCTGTTCATTGCCGGCGCTAAGCTCACTCAATTTATTGGACTCGTGGTGGTAGGGATCATCGCGGTCATTGGACTGATAGCCTTAGAGCCTTATCGAATTCGACGAGTGACATCATTTTTGGACCCGTGGGAAGACCCATTTGGTAGCGGTTATCAGTTGACTCAGTCATTGATGGCTTTTGGTCGAGGAGAGTGGTTTGGTCAAGGGTTAGGTAATTCCATCCAAAAATTGGAGTACTTACCAGAGGCTCATACCGACTTTGTATTTGCCGTGTTGGCGGAAGAGTTAGGCTTTATTGGCGTAACTTTAGTGTTGATCCTTATCTTTAGCCTGGTGTTAAAAGCGGTCTTTATTGGTAAGCGAGCGTTCGAAAGCAAACAACAATTTGGTGGCTATCTCGCATTTGGTATTGGGATCTGGTTTGCCTTCCAAACATTAGTTAATGTAGGGGCCGCAGCGGGTATTGTTCCGACCAAAGGCTTAACCTTGCCACTGATCAGTTATGGTGGGTCGAGCTTGATTGTTATGTCGACGGCGGTATCCATACTCTTGAGAATAGATCACGAATGTAGGGTGCAGAAAAAAAGCACGCCTTTAGCAGATTCAGCAGAACAAGACTTTAGCAGAACAGAAAACGATGAAAAAAAATAAACGTTTATTAGTTATGGCTGGTGGCACAGGTGGTCATGTTTTCCCTGGCCTTGCTGTTGCCAAAAAGCTTCAGCAACAAGGCTGGGAAATCCGCTGGTTAGGCACGGCGGATCGTATGGAAGCTGAGTTAGTTCCTAAACATGGCATAGACATTGATTTTATTAAGGTAAAAGGTCTACGTGGACAGGGCTTGGCTAAATTAGTTAAAGCACCATTCCAGATCATTAATGCCGTTATCCAAGCGCGACGTCATATGAAGAACTGGCAACCTGATGTCGTACTTGGGATGGGTGGATACGTAAGCGGACCGGGTGGCATTGCGGCATGGTTGCTGGGTATTCCCGTTGTCTTGCATGAGCAGAATGCTGTCGCAGGGTTAACCAACCAATGGCTCTCTAAAATTGCCAAAAAAGTATTCCAAGCATTTCCTGGCGCATTTCCACACGCAGAAGTGGTCGGCAACCCAGTTCGTCAAGATGTCGCTGAGTTACCTGACCCTGAAATTCGAATGACGTCACGCGAAGGTGACATTCGTATTTTAGTGATGGGAGGCAGCCAAGGCGCTCAAATTTTAAATAGAACAATGCCTGATGCACTGAAAGCGTTAGGTAATGGCTACACGGTTATCCACCAAGCTGGAAGAAATAACCGCGAGGAAGTCCTTAAGGCATACCCTCAAGAGATGACCGACAATGTTGAGGTGGTAGAATTTATCGATGATGTTGCTCAAGCTTATGCGTGGGCCGATTTATTGGTTTGTCGCTCGGGTGCATTGACGGTTTCTGAGGTCTCTGCGGCAGGTATTGGGGCGGTATTTATCCCATTTATGCATAAAGACCGCCAACAGGCACTTAATGCAGACCATTTAGTTGAGTGTGGTGCGGCTGAAATGATAGAGCAACCTGATCTGAGCGTTGCTAAGTTAACCAGCAATATCCAAGCTTTAACTCGAACAGAATTACTTGCAATGGCAAAACAAGCGCGTAAAGCTGCCAAGCTTGATGCTGACATGACTGTTGCCAAGGCTATTATTGCCTTAACTGAATAATGAGAATTGAAAATGACGATTGAACATACTCAAAACCTTGCTCAAATTCGTGCCATGGTGCCAGAAATGCGTCGTGTTAAGTCTATCCACTTTGTAGGGATTGGCGGGGCTGGAATGAGTGGTATTGCGGAAGTACTGTTAAATGAAGGTTATCAAATTACAGGTTCTGATCTTTCAGAAAACCCAGTCACAGAGCGATTGACTAGCAAAGGTGCAACCGTATTTTTTGGTCATCAAGCCAGTAACGTAGAAAGTGCGAGCGTGGTTGTTGTTTCAACTGCGATTAATGAAGAAAACCCTGAACTCGTTGCCGCACGTGAGTTGAGAATTCCAGTTGTTCGCCGTGCAGAAATGTTGGCTGAATTGATGCGTTTTCGACATGGTATCGCAGTTGCCGGAACTCATGGTAAAACGACAACAACAGCCTTAGTGACTCAGATCTATTCTGAAGCAGGCTTAGATCCAACATTTGTAAATGGCGGTTTAGTAAAAAGTGCAGGCACTAATGCTCGGCTAGGTTCAAGCCGCATTTTAATTGCTGAAGCGGATGAGAGCGACGCTTCGTTCTTACATTTACAGCCTATGGTCAGTATTGTCACCAACATCGAAGCGGATCATATGGAAACGTATGGCGGCGATTTTGAAGTATTGAAACAGACATTTGTCGATTTCTTGCATAACTTACCCTTTTATGGACAAGCGATTGTTTGCGTTGACGATGATGTTGTGCGTGAGTTAATTCCTCGTATTAGCCGTCAAGTGATCACTTATGGTTTCTCTAACGATGCTGATGTTCGAATTGAAAATTATCATCAAGATGGACAACAAGGTAAGTTCACTGTTGTACGCGAAGGCAAAGCTAACTTAGATATCACCTTGAATATCCCAGGCCGTCATAACGCACTCAACGCATCTGCGGCAATTGCGGTAGCAACGGAAGATGACATCTCTGATGAGGCTATTTTAGCGGCAATGGCAGGAACCCAAGGAACAGGACGTCGCTTTGACCACTTAGGTGAATTCGATACTGGTAATGGTGTTGCTATGCTTGTCGATGATTACGGACATCACCCAACAGAAGTTGATGTTACGATTCAAGCTGCGCGTTCTGGCTGGAAAGAGAATCGATTGGTGATGATTTTCCAACCTCATCGTTACAGTCGTACACGTGATTTATACGATGATTTTGCTAATGTACTTGAGCAAGTGGACGTATTAATCATGCTAGATGTTTATGCTGCGGGTGAAAAACCGATTGCAGGCGCAGATGGTCGAGCTTTGTGTCGGACCATTCGTAGCCGCGGAAAGATCGATCCTATTTTCGTTCCAGACGCTCAAACTCTGCCTTCCGTGCTGGCTAATGTGCTCCAAGATGGTGATCTAGTGTTGACTCAAGGTGCGGGTGATGTTGGTAAAGTAGCAAAACAGCTGGCGGCTATTGAGTTAAATATTAATAGAATGCAGCAAGTGTCGTGAGATCCTGCACAATGCGTGTTTGAGTCCCCAGATTGAGAAATTGATTAGATTGAGCTTGAAATTCTTACTATCAATGTTTGATAGTTTGAATAAGCTCAGTATAATCCCAAGGTTAAAGTAAGTGCTTTTACCTCTATTACGAAACGATAGGGAATAGAATTGCAAGCTAAGAAAAGGGATCGCGGACTTTGGTAGAAAGTGCTTTAAGTGAAGGCCGTTCAGTATCCAATTACCCACTAGTAAAAGAGCACGCTTTTGGCGCGACCTTTTTGCTGGCGGTTTTACTATTAATTGGCTCTCTTCTTTATTCAACATTAAGTTGGATGTGGGATGATCAACGACTCCCACTCTCAAAAATAGTATTGCAAGGTGATTTGAGTTACGTAACGGCACACGATGTACAGCGTGCTTTTGCTCAGTTGGAGCATATTGGCACCTTTATGTCCCAAGATATTGATGCATTGCAATCGAGTGTTCAGGCTATTCCATGGGTGTCACAGGTATCCATTCGTAAGCAATGGCCTGACACAGTGAAAGTATTTTTAACGGAATATCACGCTTCTGCTATCTGGAATGGCAATGAGCTGTTAAATGAATCTGGTGATGTATTTAATGGTGATGTGGGCCAGCTGAAAGGTGAGCGAGTTAAGCTTTATGGACCTGACGGTACAAGCCAGCAAGTATTGAATATTTGGCAAGAGAATAACCCTCGCTTTCAAAATTTAGGGTTAGCAATTACCTCTCTTGTGTTGAATGAGCGTAGAGCGTGGCAAATTATTTTAGATAATGGCATTCGTCTTGAATTAGGCAAAGAGTCGTTATCAGAACGTATTGAGCGATTTATCTCACTTTATAATGAATTAGGCGCAAAAGCTGAACAAGTGAGCTATATCGATCTTAGGTATGATACGGGAGCTGCCGTTGGTTGGTTTCCTAAGCAAGACTTAGAACAAGAGAGTACAGATGACTAAGACCACAGATGACAACATTATTGTTGGTCTTGATATAGGCACTGCAAGTGTTTCGGCTCTAGTTGGTGAAGTCCTACCTGATGGTCAAATAAACATCATTGGTGCAGGAAGTAGTCCTTCTCGAGGGATGGATAAAGGCGGCGTTAACGATCTTGAATCCGTTGTTAAATCGGTACAAAGAGCGGTCGACCAAGCAGAGTTAATGGCAGAATGCCAAATTAGTAATGTATTTATCTCCTTGTCGGGTAAGCATATTGCAAGCCGTATCGAGAAAGGGATGGGGACCATATCTGATGAGGAAGTTTCTCAGGATGATATGGATCGCGCCATACATACTGCCAAGTCAATCAAAATTGGGGAAGAACTGCGTATCCTGCACGTTATTCCCCAAGAATTTACGATTGACTACCAAGAGGGAATTAAAAACCCGCTTGGTTTGTCTGGTGTCCGTATGGAAGTGAGTGTTCATCTTATTTCCTGCCATAATGATATGGCGCGGAACATTATTAAAGCAGTGGAACGTTGTGGACTAAAAGTTGAACAGCTAGTGTTCTCCGGTTTGGCCTCAAGTAATGCCGTTATTACCGAAGATGAGCGAGAGCTGGGTGTCTGTGTTGTCGATATTGGCGCTGGTACAATGGATGTGTCTATTTGGACTGGTGGTGCATTAAGGCATACTGAAGTTTTTTCTTACGCTGGTAATGCGGTCACAAGTGACATTGCATTTGCGTTTGGCACCCCTGTCAGTGATGCTGAAGAGATTAAAGTTAAATACGGCTGCGCATTAAGCGAATTAGTGAGTAAAGATGACACCGTTAACGTCCCAAGCGTTGGTGGACGTCCTTCTCGTAGCTTGCAAAGACAGACATTATCAGAAGTTATTGAGCCTCGTTACACTGAGTTAATGGGCTTGGTTAATCAGACGATTGATACTGTTCAAGTTAAATTGCGCGAAGATGGTATTAAGCACCATTTAGCTGCTGGTGTCGTCTTAACGGGTGGCGCAGCACAAATTGAAGGATTGGTGGAGTGTGCAGAACGCGTATTCCGCAATCAAGTTAGAGTAGGTAAACCTCTAGAAGTTAGTGGTTTAACCGATTACGTTAAAGAGCCGTATCATTCTACGGCTGTTGGCTTACTTCATTATGCAAAAGATAGTCAGATCAATGATGATGGTGAATATAGTGAGCCTAAGCGCTCTTCTGTATCGTCAGTGTCAGGAATATTCGGCAAGTTGCGTAACTGGATACAAAATGAGTTTTAACCTGAGTTGCAGGGAAAACGGAGACAACACATGTTTGAACCGATGATGGAAATGTCAGACGATGCAGTAATCAAAGTCGTTGGAGTTGGTGGTGGCGGCGGTAATGCTGTAGAACACATGGTGCGAGAGTCTATTGAAGGCGTTGAGTTCATCAGTGTAAACACAGATGCGCAAGCACTGCGTAAAACAAGCGTAAATAGCGTTATCCAAATTGGTGGCGACATCACTAAAGGCTTAGGTGCTGGTGCAAACCCGCAAGTTGGACGTGATGCAGCTCTTGAAGACCGAGATAGAATTAAAGAAATTCTGACTGGGGCCGATATGGTATTTATAGCCGCTGGTATGGGTGGTGGTACTGGTACTGGTGCTGCTCCTGTTATTGCTGAAGTGGCAAAAGAGCTAAATATCTTAACGGTTGCCGTTGTGACTAAACCTTTCAGCTTTGAAGGCAAGAAACGTTTAGCCTTTGCAGAGCAAGGTATTGAAGAACTGTCTAAGCATGTTGACTCTTTGATTACTATTCCAAATGAGAAGTTGCTTAAAGTTCTTGGTCGTGGCGTGACGCTACTTGAAGCATTTGCAAGTGCCAATGATGTACTTAAAAATGCGGTTCAAGGTATTGCGGAGCTTATTACGCGTCCTGGTATGATCAACGTCGATTTCGCGGATGTTCGTACAGTGATGTCGGAAATGGGCCACGCAATGATGGGTAGTGGTATTTCTCGTGGTGAAGATCGCGCAGAAGAAGCCGCAGAAACTGCAATCTCAAGCCCATTACTAGAAGATATTGATTTAGCTGGTGCTCGTGGCGTACTAGTTAACATTACCGCTGGTTTAGACATGCGTTTAGATGAATTTGAAACTGTGGGTAACACAGTGAAAGCATTTGCATCGGATAACGCAACGGTGGTTATCGGTACTTCTCTAGACCCAGATATGACAGATGAAATTCGCGTTACTGTTGTTGCAACGGGTATCGGTACAGAAAAAAAACCTGATATCACATTAGTTGCGGGTGGAAAAGCGAAAGTGGCAGCAGTGTCACAACCGCAAGCGCCAGTACAACAAGCTGCGAAAGTAGAAGAAAAACCGGCACAACCTTTGCAAGAAAAAGTAGAGGTAAAACCACAGCCGACATCGCCAAATATGAGTCAACCTTCAGTGAGTGCGGGTCAAAGCGCAGCACCAAAGGCTGAAAAAGAGAGTGGATACTTAGATATCCCAGCATTTTTACGTCGTCAGGCTGACTAATTAGTAACCATTAATTTGACACTGTTCAAAATTATGGTAGCATTCGCGGTCGGTTAGCTAACCGATCGTGATTGTAGCACTGACAAAGAGGCAAGCAGATGATCAGACAACGTACTCTGAAAGAAATAGTGACAACAATCGGTGTGGGTCTCCATTCCGGTCGTAAAGTGACACTTACTCTTCGCCCTGCTGCTGCAAATACGGGTATCATTTATCGTCGTACTGACCTAAATCCGCCTGTTGATTTTCCAGCAGATCCGGCGTCAGTTCGTGACACTATGCTATGTACAGCATTAGTTAATGATGAAGGCGTACGCATTTCCACGGTAGAGCACCTTAGTGCTGCACTTGCTGGTATGGGTATCGATAACATCATTATTGAGGTTGATGCACCTGAAATTCCAATCATGGATGGCAGTGCAAGTCCGTTTGTTTACTTGTTACAACAAGCTGGAGTTCAAACGCTCAATACTCCAAAGCGATTCATTCGAATTAAAAAGCCGGTACGTTTTGAAGACGGTGACAAATGGGCTGAATTTGTTCCATTTAATGGCTTCCGAATGGATTTTGAAATCGACTTTAATCACCCTGCGATTGAATCAGACGAACAACGCATGTTGTTTGACTTCTCTTCTCAAGGTTTTGTTAAAGAGATTTCTCGTGCTCGTACATTTGGTTTTATGCGTGATATTGAGTACTTACAATCACAGAACCTATGTTTAGGTGGCAGCTTTGATTGTGCGATTGTTCTAGATGAATATCGAATTTTGAATGAAGAAGGTCTTCGTTACGAAAATGAATTCGTTACTCATAAAGTTCTAGATGCTATCGGTGATTTATACATGTGTGGACACGCTATTATTGGTGAGTTCCGAGCTTATAAATCAGGGCATGGTTTGAATAACCAATTATTAAGAGCTGTGCTTGCTGACCAAGAAGCTTGGGAATGGGCTACTTTTGAAGAAGAAGCTGGTTCTCCAGTTGCATTTGCAGACCCTAATATGGTTTTAGCGTAAGTAGCACAAATTGAATTTAAAAAAGCCAGGTGTTGAAGCCTGGCTTTTTTGTATCTGAATCTTTATAGCGAAAATCGTTCCATGGCTATTTGTTTTTTTCTGCCATTTGAGCAATTTTCTCAAGGCGAGCTTTTATTTTCGGTGGTGCCATTTCTGCGATCATTAACAGAGAACCTGCTGCCGCATCAGAAATAGGTGGGCGAGACGGTTCCTTGTTTTCATGCTTCTCCTGCATCGTTCTATAAAGTGCTGGGTTTATTTTCACTTCAAGTCCAATTAGTCTGGCAAACCCCATATTTCTCAGTTGACTTAAAATCATCAGCCGATCGTAGTTTATCTTCATCTTTATCGATGCACTCGCAACTTCGATAACAAGATTACCGCCACGTAAGTTTGCGGCCCTACATTGGTTTGCAGTTCCTTTAGGTAAAATATCACGCAAGGCATTATTGATGGTCATTATCTCGGCGGCATGCTCTTGTAATTGGCTGAATCGAGATTCTGAAATGAGCGTTTGAGTAAGGGTTGGCCGATGATCACGCATGAAATTACTCATAAATAGAAGAGATATACGTGCAGTTTAGACGAGGAAGGCTTGTTGGTACACTGTTGTTGCAATCAAAGTTTGTCTATTCATTCGTCAATCGAGCATAAAAGTACAAAGTGCTTCAAACTATTGGGTTTAGCGATGGTTGTTCAACTCAAAATTACTTACACTACTGAGTACAAAATTCAGAATGAGCCTTGAAAATCAAAGTCTGTATCACAATATCAGTGAGAGATGATTTATCTCAGTATCCTTAGTTTAAAACTGGTAGAGACTGAAGGCATTAATACTAGATCGAAGACGATCTAAGAACGAGAGATCCACAGCAAATGATTACTAAGTTACTGACAAAGGTAATTGGCAGTCGCAATGACAGAACACTGCGCCGCCTTAGAAAAATCGTAAAAGAAATTAATAACTATGAGCCAACGTTTGAAGCATTATCTGACGAAGAGCTTAAAGCGAAAACGATAGAATTCCGTGCTCGCCTAGAAAAAGGTGAGAGCTTAGATAACCTGCTTCCTGAAGCTTTCGCAACGGTGCGTGAAGCATCAAAACGTGTTTATGGCATGCGCCATTTCGACGTTCAGCTTATTGGTGGCATGGTACTAAACAATGGCCAGATTGCAGAAATGCGTACTGGTGAAGGTAAAACACTTACCGCAACATTACCTGCATATCTAAATGCATTGCCTGGGAAAGGTGTGCATATCGTTACAGTGAATGATTACCTAGCGAAGCGTGATGCGGAAACGAACCGCCCACTATTTGAATTCTTAGGCATGACCGTTGGTGTTAACGTTCCAAATATGGCACCACCAGAAAAGAAAGAAGCGTACCTTGCTGATATTCTTTATGGAACAAACAACGAATTCGGTTTTGATTATTTGCGTGACAATATGGCTTTCCGCAATGAAGATCGAGTTCAACGTGCGCGTTTCTTCGCGGTTGTCGATGAAGTTGACTCGATTTTAATCGATGAAGCTCGTACACCATTGATCATCTCTGGTCCTGCTGAAGATAGCTCTGAGCTATACACTAAGATTAATACCCTGATCCCTCATCTTGAATTACAAGAAAAAGAGGATTCAGAAGAGTACCGTGGTGATGGTCACTACACCATGGATGAGAAATCTAAACAGGTGTACTTAACTGAAACAGGCCAAGAGTTTGTTGAAGAGTTGATGGTTAAAAATGGTTTGATGGAAGAGGGTGATACTCTATATTCACCAACCAATATCAGCCTATTGCATCATGTTAATGCTGCGCTACGTGCTCACGTACTGTTTGAGAAAGATGTTGATTACATCATCTCTGAAGAGGGCGAAATTGTAATTGTTGATGAGCACACAGGTCGTACTATGCCTGGTCGTCGCTGGTCTGAAGGTTTACACCAAGCTGTTGAAGCAAAAGAAGGTGTGAAGATTCAGAATGAAAACCAAACATTAGCATCAATTACGTTCCAAAACTTCTTCCGTCTGTATGAAAAACTGTCGGGCATGACGGGTACTGCGGATACAGAAGCCTTTGAATTCCAATCTATCTATGGGTTAGAAACCGTTGTTATTCCAACGAACAAACCTATGGTTCGCGATGATATGCCGGATGTGGTGTATCGTACTGAAGAGGATAAATTCAACGCAATCATTGAAGATATTAAAGATCGCGTTGAAAAAGGCCAACCAAGCTTAGTGGGTACGGTTTCGATTGAAAAATCAGAACTGCTTTCTAATGCACTGAAAAAAGCGAAAGTGAAACATAACGTACTTAACGCTAAATTCCACGAAATGGAAGCTGAGATCGTTGCACAAGCGGGTACGCCAAGCGCGGTTACTATCGCAACTAACATGGCTGGTCGTGGTACGGATATTGTACTAGGTGGTAGCTGGCAAGCTCAGGTTGAGAAGTTAGACAACCCAAGCAAAGAGCAAATCGCTGAAATTAAAACCGCATGGAAAATTGTTCACGATAAAGTTTTAGAATCTGGTGGTTTACACATCATTGGTACTGAACGTCATGAATCTCGTCGTATTGATAACCAGCTTCGTGGTCGTTCTGGTCGTCAAGGTGATGCTGGTTCTTCACGTTTCTATCTATCAATGGAAGATTCTCTGCTGCGTATTTTCACATCAGAGCGCATGGCTGGTTTGATTCAAAGTGGTATGGATGAAGGTGAAGCGATTGAAAGCCGCATGTTGTCTCGCTCTATTGAAAAAGCGCAACGTAAAGTTGAAGGCCGTAACTTTGATATTCGTAAACAGTTACTTGAGTACGATGATGTTGCCAATGACCAACGTAAAGTGGTTTATGAGCTACGTGATGAACTAATGAGTGCTGATGACATCAGCGAAATGATTGAACACAATCGCGAAGATGTCTTCACTACCGTAATCAACGAGTACATTGCCCCTCAATCTCTAGATGATATGTGGGATATTGCAGGTCTTGAAGAGCGCATGAAGAATGACTTCGATCTTGAGATGCCAATTCAGGCATGGCTAGATGAAGATGATAAACTTTATGAAGAAGCATTACGTGAGAAGATCTTAAACACGGCAGTTGAGACTTACCATGCTAAAGAAGAGACTGTTGGCGCAACTGTTTTACGTAACTTTGAAAAATCAGTGATGCTACAAACCCTTGATACGTTGTGGAAAGAACACCTAGCGGCAATGGATCATTTACGTCAAGGTATTCACCTACGTGGTTATGCTCAGAAGAACCCAAAACAAGAGTACAAGCGTGAATCGTTTGAGTTGTTTGAGGATCTTCTTGAAGCACTAAAACTTGATGTGATCACTATCTTGAGCAAAGTTCGAGTTCAACAACAAGAAGAAGTTGAACGTATGGAAGAGCAACGTCGAGCGCAAGCAGAAGAAGCGGCACGTCGTCAGCAATTCCAACATAAAAATGCGGATAACCAGTTATCTGATGAAGAGCATACGGAAGAAGGTCACCAACCTATGGTACGTGAAGAGCGTAAAGTAGGTCGTAATGAACCATGTCCATGTGGCTCTGGTAAGAAATACAAACAGTGTCATGGTCAAATTGCATAATCCATGATCTGTTTTTAATAAATAAAAGAGTCGCTTAGGCGGCTCTTTTTGTAGGTAAAACATAGGAATGTACATGAAACGCGTCCATATCGTTGCAGCGATCATCTTTAACTCAGATAAAAGCCAAGTATTTATCACAAAGCGCCCGGATCACGTTCATAAAGGAGGCTTTTGGGAGTTCCCTGGTGGCAAAGTAGAAGAGGGGGAATCCATCGAGGATGCGATGAACCGTGAATTAAACGAAGAAATTGGTATTGAGATTGTTGAACAATCCTTATTCGAACATTTGGAGTTTGATTACCCGGATAAATCTCTAAAATTTGACTTCATCGTAGTGAGCCAATTTAAACATGAACCGTATGGCAAAGAGGGGCAACAAGGGGAGTGGGTGGCCGTCGAAAACCTAGCTAAGTATGCATTTCCTGAAGCGAATGTTCCAATTTTAGAGCGAGTTATAAAAGAATTTAGGCGGTAGTCATAGGGTTTAAAACTCTAGCACGGAGTAACGCTTTACGTTACATTGTGTTCATCATCACAAAAGGAGAACAACGCAATGGTTCGAATTGCGATTGCAGGAGCAGCAGGCCGAATGGGCCGAAACCTCGTAAAAGCAACACATCATCACTCAGGCGCTGCTGTTGGAGCTGGCTCTGAGCGTCCTGAATCTTCCCTCATTGGCGTCGATATTGGTGAACTCTGCGGTGAGGGGCATTTTAATGTTTCTCTGGTTGATAACTTAGAAAAATCAATTGAGCAGTTTGACGTCATTGTCGATTTCACCGCACCAGTAAGTACTCTAGTTAACATCGAATTATGCCGTCAGCATGGTAAAAAACTGGTGATTGGCACAACGGGTTTTTCTGAAGAAGAGAAACAAGTGATCGCTCATGCTGCGAAAGAAATTCCGATCATTATGGCACCTAACTATAGCGTGGGTGTTAACTTAGTCTTTAAGTTGCTGGAAAAAGCCGCGAAAGTGATGGGTGATTATTGTGACGTGGAAATTGTAGAGGCACACCATCGTCATAAAGTTGATGCGCCATCAGGTACTGCGATTGGCATGGGAGAAGCTATTGCAGATGCAATGGGAAATGATCTCAATGATGTGGCAGTTTGGTCTCGCGAAGGGATAACTGGCGAACGTACAAAAGATGAAATTGGTTTTGCAACGATTCGCGCAGGTGACATTATTGGAGAGCACACGGCAATGTTTGCCGATATTGGTGAACGTGTTGAGATCACTCATAAAGCGACCGATCGTATGACCTTTGCTAATGGTGCCATTAAAGCTGCGGTTTGGCTAAATGAAAAGCCTGCTGGCTTCTATACAATGACTGATGTTTTAGGCTTAAATGACCTTTAAGTAGATAATTATGCGCTGAGATCTCTCGGCGCATAGAAATTCCCTACCTTTTTCTCACCACTCTTCTTCATATTTATTCACTAAAATCTCATTATATCCAAGGTGTTTACTTGTTGTTTTGGGTGTTTGGTGTCTATTTTTCGTTATTGTTCTTATAATTTGTATCAAATTATTTAAAGTAACGATTGCGTATTGTCTATTTGTTCTTATGATCGATTGTTAGTGTGTATTTTTATCCCAAATAATAGTTTTACTGGTTTTGAGCTGTTTATTACATCTAAATGTTCTGTTTTGGGGCTTTTAGGGTGAAAGTTCGAATTTCGCGTTAAAAAACCATATTTATTTTCGAGTGAATGTTGACACAAATCACGCTAATCAATAGAATACCGCCAATTTGTCTAATTTCCATAAAAACGCTGGTTAATCGCGTAAAGGAAGGTAGAATTGCAAATTAAATCAACTTTAATGCATTTTTATTCTGGAGGTTGCCTTGAGTAAGTCAGCACTGCTAGTCCTAGAAGATGGGACGGTATTCCACGGTGAGTCCATAGGCGCAGATGGTTCCGCTGTTGGAGAAGTCGTTTTTAACACCTCGATGACGGGGTACCAAGAAATCCTCACTGATCCTTCCTATTCCCAACAAATTGTTACCCTCACTTATCCCCATATAGGCAATACCGGAACCAATTCCGAAGATGAAGAATCCTCTTCTATCCATGCCCAAGGCCTTGTAATTCGCGATCTCCCCCTCATCGCTTCTAATTTCCGTAATGAACAATCCCTTTCTGATTATCTTAAATCACAAAATATCGTTGGTATTGCTGATATCGATACGCGCAAGTTAACTCGAATCTTGCGTGAGAAAGGCGCTCAAAACGGTTGCATCGTTGCTTGTGCATCTTTGAAAGGTAGCCATATCGATGAAGCTTTGGCTCTTGCTAAGGCAAAAGAATTTCCTGGCTTGAAAGGTATGGATCTTGCGAAAGAAGTTACAACAAAAGAAGCGTATCAATGGAAGCAGGGTTCGTGGACGCTTACGGGTGGCCTTCCTGAAGCGAAAGATGATAGCGAATTGCCATACCACGTTGTCGCTTATGACTTCGGAGCAAAGCGTAACATCTTGCGTATGCTTGTTGACCGCGGCTGCCGCCTAACGGTTGTTCCAGCGGAAACATCAGCAGAAGAAGTATTAGCACTGAATCCAGACGGCGTTTTCCTATCAAACGGCCCAGGCGACCCAGAGCCATGTACTTACGCGATTGAAGCAACCAAAGTGTTCCTAGAAAAAGGTATACCGATTTTCGGTATCTGTTTAGGTCACCAAATTCTAGCTCTAGCGTCTGGCGCTAAAACAGTGAAGATGAAGTTTGGTCACCACGGTGCAAACCATCCGGTGAAAGATTTGGAGCGTGATGTTGTGATGATTACTTCACAAAACCACGGCTTTGCGGCTGATGAAGCGACACTTCCTGAAAACTTGCGAGCAACGCATAAGTCTTTATTTGATGGCTCTTTGCAGGGAATTCATCGTACAGACAAACCAGCCTTTAGCTTCCAAGGTCACCCAGAAGCTAGCCCTGGACCAGAAGATGCAGCACCGCTGTTCGACCACTTTATTGAATTAATTAAATTGCATACAGCGTAAATCGGAGTAGTAGACAATGCCAAAACGTACTGACATTAAAAGCGTTCTTATTCTAGGTGCTGGCCCGATTGTTATCGGTCAGGCTTGTGAATTCGATTACTCTGGTGCTCAAGCCTGTAAAGCCCTGCGCGAAGAAGGCTACCGAGTTATTCTTGTAAACTCGAACCCAGCAACCATCATGACTGATCCAGATATGGCGGATGCGACTTACATTGAACCTATTCATTGGGAAGTGGTTCGCAATATCATCGCGAAAGAGAAGCCAGATGCAGTGCTTCCTACAATGGGTGGGCAAACTGCGCTTAACTGTGCGCTAGATTTAGAAAAGTACGGAGTGCTTGAAGAGTTTGGTGTTGAGATGATTGGTGCAACGGCTGACGCGATTGATAAAGCGGAAGACCGTTCTCGTTTTGATAAAGCAATGAAGTCGATTGGTCTTGAGTGTCCAACGGCTGATACCGCTAAAACAATGGAAGAAGCTTACAAAGTTTTAGATATGGTTGGCTTCCCTTGTATTATTCGCCCTTCATTCACTATGGGTGGTACAGGCGGTGGTATCGCATACAACAAAGAAGAGTTTGAAGAGATTTGTCGCCGAGGTTTAGACCTTTCGCCAACGAATGAGCTGCTTATTGATGAATCTCTTATCGGTTGGAAAGAGTACGAGATGGAAGTGGTTCGTGATAAAAACGACAACTGCATCATCGTTTGTGCGATTGAAAACTTCGACCCGATGGGTATTCATACCGGTGACTCAATCACGGTTGCTCCGGCTCAAACACTTACGGACAAAGAATACCAACTAATGCGTAATGCTTCTCTTGCAGTATTGCGCGAGATTGGTGTTGAAACGGGTGGTTCAAACGTACAGTTTGGTATCAACCCGAAAGATGGCCGTATGGTTATCATTGAGATGAACCCACGTGTATCACGTTCATCTGCTCTTGCCTCTAAAGCGACTGGCTTCCCTATCGCGAAAATTGCCGCAAAACTGGCTATTGGCTTCACGCTAGATGAGTTAATGAATGACATCACTGGTGGGGCAACTCCAGCATCTTTCGAACCAACAATCGACTATGTTGTGACTAAGATTCCACGCTTTAACTTCGAGAAATTTGCAGGTGCAAATGACCGCTTAACGACACAAATGAAGTCAGTTGGCGAAGTGATGGCCATTGGTCGTAACCAACAAGAATCTCTGCAAAAAGCATTGCGTGGTCTAGAAGTTGGTGCGACGGGCTTCGATGAGATGGTTGATCTAGATGCACCAGACGCACTAACCACGATTCGCCATGAGCTAAAAGAAGCAGGTTCGGATCGCATTTGGTATATCGCAGATGCCTTCCGTGCCGGTATGTCGGTGGACGGCGTATTTAACCTTACCAATATTGACCGCTGGTTCTTGGTTCAAATCGAAGACATTGTCAAGCTTGAGCAAGACGTGAAAGCGAGTGGCTTTGCTGGCTTAAATAAAGAGATGTTGAATAAGCTGAAGCGCAAAGGTTTTGCCGATGCTCGCCTGTCTAAGATTCTAGGTGTTGCTGAAAGTGAAATTCGTCGTCTACGTGACCAATATGACATTCACCCAGTATATAAGCGCGTAGATACGTGTGCGGCTGAATTCTCTTCAGATACCGCGTACATGTACTCATCTTACGATGAAGAGTGTGAAGCGAATCCGACAGATAAAGAGAAAATCATGATCTTGGGTGGCGGTCCAAACCGTATCGGCCAAGGTATTGAATTTGATTACTGTTGTGTACACGCTTCTTTAGCACTACGTGAAGATGGCTACGAAACCATCATGGTCAACTGTAACCCTGAAACTGTTTCTACCGATTATGATACCTCTGACCGTTTATACTTCGAGCCTGTTACCTTGGAAGATGTATTAGCGATTGTTCGTGTTGAAAAACCAAAAGGTGTGATTGTTCAGTACGGTGGTCAAACACCACTTAAACTGGCGCGTGAACTTGAAGCGGCTGGTGTGCCAATTATTGGTACAAGCCCTGATGCCATCGACCGAGCTGAAGACCGTGAGCGTTTCCAAGTGGCTGTAGATCGTTTAGGTCTTTTACAACCAGAAAACGCTACCGTAACGACGATGGAGCAGGCTGTTGAAAAGTCACGTGAAATCGGTTTCCCGCTTGTCGTTCGCCCTTCGTATGTATTGGGTGGCCGAGCAATGGAAATTGTCTACGATGAGCAAGATTTACGTCGCTACTTTAATGAAGCAGTGAGTGTTTCAAATGAATCACCAGTACTACTTGATAGCTTCTTAGATGACGCGGTTGAAGTGGATGTGGATGCCATTTGTGATGGCGAACGTGTTGTTATTGCGGGTATTATGGAACACATCGAGCAAGCGGGGGTTCACTCTGGTGACTCTGCATGTTCTCTTCCTGCTTATACTCTCAGCCAAGAAATTCAAGACGTGATGCGCGAACAAGTTGAAAAGCTTGCTTTCGAATTGGGCGTTCGTGGTCTTATGAATACTCAGTTTGCGGTTAAGAATAATCAAGTCTACCTTATTGAAGTTAACCCTCGAGCTGCGCGTACGGTTCCGTTTGTTTCTAAGGCAACCAGTGCACCTGTTGCGAAGATTGCTGCTCGTGTAATGGCAGGTCAGTCTCTAGAGTCTCAAGGCTTTACTAAAGAGATTATTCCGCCTTACTACTCTGTAAAAGAGGTGGTATTACCGTTCAACAAGTTCCCTGGTGTTGACCCACTATTAGGGCCAGAAATGCGCTCTACGGGTGAAGTGATGGGGGTTGGTGCAACATTCGCTGAAGCTTATGCGAAAGCGGAACTTGGATGTGGCAATGTTTACCCAGAAGGCGGGCGTGCGCTTCTATCTGTTCGTGAAGAAGACAAAGAGCGCGTAGTCGATTTAGCTTCTAAGCTAATTAAACTGGGTTATCAGTTGGATGCGACTCACGGCACTGCGGTTATTCTCGGCGAAGCGGGCATCAACCCTCGCTTAGTGAATAAAGTCCATGAAGGTCGTCCTCATATTCTTGACCGTATTAAGAATAATGAGTACACCTACATTGTGAATACCGCCGCTGGTCGTCAAGCGATTGAAGATTCGAAAGTACTTCGTCGCGGAGCGTTAGCTGAGAAAGTGAACTACACGACAACGCTAAATGCAGCATTTGCGGTGTGTATGGCGCACCAAGAAGATGACCGAAATACAGTCACTTCCGTTCAGGAGTTACACGCAAAAATTTAAGCAAACGGATAGAGTTTCACTTTTGCTTATTCACTAATAGACAAAGCCCGCTGACATAGCGGGCTTTTTGTTTCTTTGGTCTTACTATCGCTATTTGTTCAACGCAAACGTCGGAAGAGATAAGTGCCAGCGAATTGCGCCAAGTCGAATGAATAAGGTAACAAACACGCCTGCTAAAAATGCACTAGAGTTATCGAGGTTCATGGCAAGAGCGATAGTATGTACTGCGCCACCAGCAATACAAGCGGTCGCGTACACTTCACTACGTAAAACCATAGGGACTTCACGTGCTAAGATATCTCGGATAATACCGCCACCACAGCCAGTGATTACGCCCATGATGACGGCAACAAGTGATGAATCTTGATATATTAAAGACTTCTCTACACCAATACCAACGAACGCAGCGAGACCAATCGCATCACAAACGGGCAGTACCCACCAAGGTAGACGTTTAGGACGACGAACTAAAATCATCGTGAGTAAACAGGTGATTAAAATTACCCACAAATACGTATTATCGGTGATCCAAAATACAGGGGTAGCACCAAGGGCCATGTCGCGGATAGTACCTCCGCCAATCGCAGTTACACTTCCAAGTACAATTACGCCAAAAGGGTCCATTTTTAGGCGTCCGGCGAGAATAACACCAGATATGGCAAAGATAGCAGTGCCAAATAAATCAATGAAGTAAAGCAGCATGGAGTCCATGTTACTGATCGCTCTTGTTAAGTTTACGGGACAGGATAGGACGCGAATTGTACGAGATATTTTCTTAAAAAGTTAGCGGTTTTGACGAGTGTATTCGAAGCGAGCGCACACTTCTTTAATTGCGTTTAATGTTCTTGGGGTTGGTCTGTTGATCCAGTCTGAATTTAATGACCACATATGCTGGTTTTTCACTGCAGGGATTTCAGCTTTCCAATTTGCCCATTGGCTTTGATCTTGTATTGCATGTTCAGAAGTGAAGATAACATCGGGTTGCTTTATCACCACTTGCTCAATACTGACTTGGGGGTAAGGCGCAGAACTATTAGCAAAGATATTCTCTCCACCGCAGAAACGAAAAATTTCACTCGGCCAATTACCTTGTGCAACCGTGATGATTGGCTTTTCACTGAGTTGATAGAAGTAGCGAACTGGCTGTGATACTTCATACTGTTGCTTGAGTTTCGCTAACCCTTTTCGGTATAGCTTCGCCGCTTGTAATCCAATATTGGGGTCATCTGAAAATTGACTCATCTGCTCGATGTTTTTTGCGATATCTTCCAATGTTTTCGTTTCAGAATCGTAAATAGTAAATCCAAATTGACGAAGTTTATCTAGCTCTCTCGGCGGGTTTCCAGCAGGCCAAGCAAGGATCAAATCAGGTTGCAGAGCAATAATTCGCTCGAGTTTTATGCCTTGATAATTCGCTACTTTTTCTAACGATTTTGCCGCGTCTGGGTAATCACTATGCGCACTCACCGCGATCAGCTTATCGCCTAAACCTGCTGCATAGGCAATTTCAGTGGCATGAGGTGCTAGGCTAATGACTCGCTTGATTTTATTACCGTCAGTGGTTGAAGTCGCGGACATTGCAAAACTAGACCACAGTGCATTCGTACCTATGACAAAACAAGTTAATAGAGATGGTCGAGATAAAAGAGAAAACACGCTAGATACCTTGATAGAAAAGCAGCAATAGAGCACTTTGCACGAGGATCCAAATAAGAATTCTCCCCGCGAGTAATTTTTGCAATTGAGATAAATGCAGAGCGGATGGGGCGATACGTCCACCAAGCTTCGCTCTAATGGTTTTCTTATCGTTATAAATAGCAGGGCCGCCTAGAGATAATTCAAGCTTATGCCCTATTGCTGCCATTAACCAACCGGGGCCGGGTAATGGCCAAGTTTTTCCTTGCTCAAGCATGCCTTTAAAAGCGATGGTGGCTTTGTCACCGATGACAATCATTAAGCTGAAAAGGCGTAAGGGGATGAAATCTAGAATGGCCACACAACGAACGACAGGAATACCGAATGGCGAAAATTGATGTCGACTTGGAGACCATGCACGAGCAAGTTCTGCGGTTAGGCGATACATCAGTGCGCCAATTCCACCACCAATGGCATACCAAAATAGAACGCACACTACATTGCGACCATAGCCCATTATGATGGTTTCTGCGCCTGCTTTTCCAAGCCCTAATGTCGATAGGCTTTCTGTTTGACGGTTGACGATAGGGGCCAATAAGCGTCTTGCTAGTTTTTTATCTTCTTTAGCTAATGCTGAGACCAGTTGGTTTGCAAGCTTCTCATTATTACGCCAGTCAATGGCAATCAGTAAAAGAGCTAATTCAAAAAGTTGTGTTTGCCAAACTAACGGTTTAAGTGCCAGCATCACAGCAAGAGCGGGTAGGCACATGAGTAACCAAGCGAGGCTCCCAGATACAAGACTTTGTGAGTAGTTGTTATTGGTGTTGACTTTACTCGCTAGCAGTTCAGCGAATTTATGCCACAGCGTTGTGGGATGAGCGGAGTGCGGGATGGGTAAAATCAGGTGAAATAGCAGTGCTCCCCACATTACGAGGAGCACGCCATTTGCAAACAGTTGGTCAAATAACTCTTGCATCAATTAAGACTTACTTTAGGAGCTCAACCATTTTGAATACCATCTCTGATGAGCTTTGAGCCGCCAAAGGTAGGAATTCTTCAAAGCTCATTGGTGATTCTTTATCTGCTACATCAGAGATTGCACGTACCACAACAAATGGAACTTTGAATTGGTGACACGCTTGAGCAATAGCCGACGCTTCCATTTCAACCGCTACAACCGAAGGGAAGTGCTTACGAATGAATGCTTGGCGCTCAGGAGTGCATACAAAAGCATCGCCAGTACAGATGAGGCCGCGTACCGCGTGCTTATCATCCATTTGAGCCAGCGCTTGTTCAGCAACGGCCATTAGTTTCTCGTCAGCTTTGAACGCTGCAGGTTGACCTGCCATTTGACCGATTTCGTAGCCAAATGCCGTCACGTCAGCATCATGGTGGCGAACTTCAGTTGAAACAACCACATCACCTAAGTTTAGAGATGAGTCAAAACCACCGGCAGAACCTGTGTTTAGAACAACATCTGGTTGGTATTCGCTTAGTAGGATAGAAGTACCTACCGCTGCTGCAACTTTACCAATACCTGACTGAAGCAAAACAACGTCAACACCATTTAGTTGACCAGAGAAAAAGGTACAACCGCCTTTATTGATCTCTTGTGCATTTGAAATTGCGTCTTTAAGGATGGTAACTTCTTGTTCCATCGCACCGATAATACCGACTTTCATAGTGTATCTCTTTGAAAAATGACTGATTGAATTGGGCCGAAGTGTAGCATAAATCATGTGATAAATGACTAGGGAGAGTGATAATTAGTCATGCTCTCCCTTGCTATCATTGATGAATTACTGTGCGAGATTGTCGATGGTTATTTAATAAGGTTTTTACTGAGTAGTTCCGCTCTTAATTGCTCGACTCGTTTTCGATTCACACCAAAATCAGAGTAACCTACACGGGATTCCGATCGCACGATCAGAGTGTCGCCCGTAATTCTGAGTTCTAAATCGTCTACAAATCGCATTATTTTACTGGTCGATTCAATGCGTAGGTAATCAGTTTCTTTCGTTGCTGTTTTAGCGCCTGGAAGCGTAAGTGCCACTGCTTCGATAGCATCCATCGTCGTATTAGGAGTAAGATGGAAAGGAGCAACTGAAAATTCATCACGACTATCTTGAGTGGATACACAGTTGGGTTTATCACCACATGGGGATGAAGTTCTATCTGTCATGCTGGCTATTCCTTGGCTGCAAGCGGTAAGTGTGGCTAAGCTCAAAACAATAAAGGCTACTTTTTTCATATGATTCCCTGTTTATCACTCCAATATGATGGATAACGAAAAGGATCCAATGCGGATCCGTTTCGTACAGCTTATTCTTAAGTGGTTCAGATATCTAGATAATCTAGAATTCCTTCCGCCGCTTTGCGCCCTTCATCAATCGCAGTCACAACTAAATCGGATCCTCTTACGGCATCACCGCCAGCGAAGATTTTTTGATGACTGGTTTGATATTGAAACTCTTGTTCAGCAGGGGCCTGAATTCGTCCCCATTGATCAAGATTAACACCAAAAGGCTGTAGCCAATCCATCTTGTGTGGCTGGAAACCAAATGCCATGATCACCACATCAGCATCAATAATATGTTCGCTATCTGCAACGGGCTCAGGTCTACGTCGTCCTGCTGAATCGGCCTCACCTAGCGCGGTTTTTACCACTTTGACACCACAAACTTTCCCAGACGCATCGATCTCTATATTTAAGGGTTGAAGGTTGAATTTGAATTGAACCCCTTCCTCTTTTGCATTTTTTACTTCGCGTCTAGATCCGGGCATATTGGCCTCATCTCTACGGTAGGCACAAATGACGTTCTTCGCGTTTTGACGAATGGATGTACGAACGCAATCCATCGCGGTATCCCCTCCACCGAGGACAACGACATTTTTACCCGCCATATCGATAAAAGGATCGTCGGTGTGGAGATCCATCACTTTATAAGTATTCGAAATTAGAAATGGAAGCGCATCATAGACTCCGGGAGCGTCTTCATTTTCAAGTCCCGCACGCATGTTTTTGTATGTACCTACTCCGAGAAAAACCGCGTCGTAGTCATCGATTAAGGTTTGGAGTTGTACATCTTTTCCGACTTCCACGTTCATTTGGAACTCGACACCCATTTCGCTGAAAATTCGACGACGATTTTGCATCACCCCTTTCTCTAATTTGAATGATGGGATCCCAAAAGTCAGTAAGCCTCCAATTTCAGGGTAACGATCAAAGACAACGGGTTTTACTCCATTTCGAATAAGAATATCAGCCGCAGCGAGCCCTGCTGGTCCAGCACCAATAATGGCGACTTTCTTATCTGTCATCTCAACATGAGACATGTCAGGTTTCCAACCCATCTCAAAGGCTTTGTCGTTAATATACTTTTCAATATTACCAATAGTGACAGCACCAAAATCATCATTTAGGGTACAAGATCCTTCGCACAGGCGATCTTGCGGGCACACTCGACCACACACTTCGGGCAAGCTATTGGTTTGATGAGAAAGTTCTGCTGCTTCAATGATTCGTCCTTCATTAGCGAGTTTCAGCCATTGAGGGATGTAGTTATGTACTGGGCATTTCCATTCGCAATAGGGGTTTCCACAGTCCAAACAGCGATCAGCCTGAGCCGTCGCTTGTTGCTTGGTGAAAGGTTCGTAAATTTCTACAAACTCGATCTTACGAATTTTTACCGGTTTCTTCGCTGGGTCGACGCGTTTGACATCAATAAATTGGTATACGTTCTGGCTCATGATAAGACTCCTTCTATTACTGGGCTTGAACGCGTAGTTCTGCAGAGCTTCGGCTTTGATGTCCGAGTAGCGTGCGCAGATCAGCGGCTTGAGGTTTAACAAGGTAGAACTTTGGAATCCATTCATCAAAGTTGGCTAATATGTTTTCGGCGTGTGTTGATCCTGTCTCTTCTAAGTGTTCGGCAATTAAGCCACGTAAATGTTCTTGGTGAATATAGAGATCCGCTAGAGAGACCGCTTCCACAGATTCGTTGTTTACTCGCCCTTGGAAATCTTGGTTTTGATCCATCACATAGGCAAAACCACCGGTCATACCCGCGCCGAAGTTCACACCTGTCGCCCCTAGGATTGCGACAATCCCTCCGGTCATATATTCACATGCGTTGTCTCCTGCACCTTCTATAACAGCGATAGTGCCTGAATTACGAACACCGAATCGTTCGCCTGCGGTGCCGGCCGCAAATAGCTTTCCTCCGGTAGCACCATATAAGCAGGTGTTGCCAATAATGGTGGCGTCGTTGCAGTTGAATGCCGTGCCTAAATGGGGTTTGATAACGATTTTTCCGCCAGCCATGCCTTTACCGACGTAATCATTGGCATCGCCAGTAAGATACAGCTCTACGCCACCCGCATTCCATACACCAAATGATTGCCCTGCGGTTCCGTTAAGGTGCAGTTTAATCGGTGTTCCAGCCATGCCTTGATTACCATAACGCTGTGCGATCTCTCCTGAGATCCGAGCTCCGATGGATCGATCGGTATTGATGACATCGTAGTAAAAATTGTTACTCTGTTTTGCTTCTATACTGATTAACGCATCATCTAAAATGGTTTGGTTGAGCTGCGCTTTATCAAAAGGAGCGTTAGGCTCTGTCCAAAATAGTGGATGCCCTTCAGGAGATACAGGAGCTTCGAGTACTGCTGATAGATCGAGTTTACTCTGTTTTGCGGTCATGCCTTGTACGGTTTCAAGTAAGTCGGTACGCCCAATCAAGTCTGTTAGCTTTTCGACTCCAAGCTCAGATAGGTGTTCGCGTACCTCTTCGGCCAATCCAATGAAATAATTCATCACCATTTCAGGAAGACCTTTGAAATACTCTCTACGCAGAGTTTCATCTTGGGTTGCCACACCAGTCGCGCAGTTGTTGAGATGGCAGATCCGCAAGAACTTGCATCCCATTGCGACCATTGGCGCGGTGCCAAAACCGAAACTTTCAGCACCAAGGATTGCCGCTTTGATGACGTCTAGACCTGTTTTCAATCCACCATCGACTTGTAAGCGGATTTTGTGTCGCAGACCATTAGCGACGAGCGCTTGCTGGGTTTCAGCTAAACCTAACTCCCATGGACTCCCCGCATATTTCACTGAGGTGAGTGGGCTTGCGGCAGTTCCGCCATCGTAGCCTGAAATCGTGATGAGGTCGGCATAGGCTTTGGCAACACCAGTGGCGATGGTGCCAACTCCGGGTTCAGAAACGAGTTTGACGGAGATTAAGGCTTTTGGATTCACTTGTTTGAGATCGAAAATCAGCTGCGCAAGATCTTCAATGGAATAAATGTCGTGATGTGGAGGAGGGGAGATTAACGTCACCCCTTGAACGGAATGACGTAATTTAGCGATTTCAGCCGTCACTTTATGCCCTGGGAGTTGACCGCCCTCTCCGGGTTTTGCGCCTTGTGCGACTTTAATTTGTAGTACATCCGCATTGACGAGGTAGTGTGGGGTTACGCCAAATCGACCGGAGGCAATCTGCTTAATGCGTGAATTTTTCTCAGTGCCAAAACGGCGAGGATCTTCACCACCTTCTCCAGAGTTAGAATAGCCACCTAAACGGTTCATGGCGGTGGCTAACGCTTCATGAGCTTCAGGACTCAAGGCTCCAATCGACATGGCAGCAGAATCAAATCGTTTGAATAGTTCAGTGCTCGCCTCAACTTGTTCGAGTGGCAGTGTCTGTCCTGTTTTCTTTAATTGCATTAAATCTCGCAGCATCGCGACTGGGCGAGCATTCACTTGTTTGGCAAAAGCTTTGTAATCGGAAGTCTCTCCAGATTTCACAGCTTGCTGTAGTGTACCGACCACATCTGGGTTGTAAGCATGGTACTCACCGCCATGAACATACTTCAGTAAACCGCCATGTTCGATACTCTTTCTTTTTGCCCACGCTTTGCGAGATAGGTTGTGTAGGTCTTGTTGGAAATCATCAAAGGTTGCGCCTTGAATACGAGTCGTCACGCCTTTAAAGCAGAGGTCTACCAGTTCTTGGTGTAAGCCCACCGCTTCAAATAGTTGAGAGCAACGGTAAGAGGCGATGGTTGAAATGCCCATTTTGGACATGATTTTGTATAGTCCTTTGTTGATGCCGTTTCGATAGTTCAACATGACTTGGCTATAACTTTTCGCGATCCCACCTTCGTCAATTACCTTGCCTAAGGTTTCGTAAGCTAGATATGGATAGACAGCGGTTGCACCAAATCCAAGCATAACAGCAAATTGATGTGGGTCTCGCGCAGTTGCAGTTTCGACAATGATATTGGCATCACAACGAAGGTCGGTTTCAGCTAAACGAACTTGCACAGCCCCTACCGCCATCGCTGCTGGGATCGGTAATGTTGCTTTCTCAATATTACGATCTGATAGAACGATAAGAACGGTGCCTTCGCGGACAACTCGTTCAGCTTGATCACATACATGAATGAGGGCTTGCTGAAGATCTTTTTCGTCTGGGTTGTAATTTAGATCAACAATGGTATGTCGGTAGTGTTTATCACTAAGTGCCAATAGTTGCTGCATATCGGAGTGCAGTAACACGGGGGATTCAAAGCTTACTCGGTAAGCGTGTCCATCGGTTTCGCAAAAGACATTCATTTCCTGCCCGACGCTGGTGGCAAGTGACATCACATGCTTTTCACGCAAAGGGTCTATGGGAGGGTTAGTCACTTGGGCGAACTTCTGGCGAAAATAGTCTGTAACCAGTCGCTCTTTAGATGACAATACCGCCATTGGCGTATCGTCTCCCATTGAGCCTGTCGCTTCTTGTCCCATGTCTCCCAATACACGAATGACTTGATCAACCTCTTCATTGCTCATCGCAAATTGTTTTTGGTACGTTTTCAGTTGATCGTTATCGAGAGATCGCTCACCGACTTGGTCATCTTCAAGATCTGAAAATGGCGTCAGTTTATGGACATTATTTTCCATCCACTCTCGGTAAGGGTGACGATTTTTTAGATCGTTATCGATCTCACTGGATTGCCATAGCTTGCCACGACGAGTATCGACAACGAGTAATTCACCAGGCCCCACACGACCTTTTTCTGATACCTCATCAGGCGTGTAATCCCAGATCCCAACTTCAGATGCGAGAGTGATCAGGTTATCTTTTGTGATCACATAGCGAGCCGGTCGTAGCCCATTGCGGTCTAAATTACAGGCGGCATATCGCCCATCGGAAAGGACTATCCCTGCTGGGCCATCCCAAGGTTCCATATGTTTGGAGTTGAAATCATAGAAGGCACGTAGATCGGGATCCATGTCTGGGTGGTTCTGCCAAGCGGGCGGAACCAGCATCCTCATCGCGCGGAATACGTCCATGCCTCCAGATAAAAACAGATCGAGCATGTTATCTAAGCTTGAAGAGTCTGAGCCTGTTTCATTCACAAATGGGGCGGCGGTTTGTAAGTCGGGCAGAAGTGGCGATGAGAATTTATAAGCACGAGCGCGAGCCCATTGACGGTTACCTTCAATGGTATTGATTTCACCATTATGAGCGAGATAACGAAACGGTTGAGCCAGCGGCCAGCGAGGTTGGGTATTGGTTGAAAAGCGCTGGTGGAACAAACAAATTGCGGATTCCATTCGCAGATCGGCTAAGTCTAAATAGAATCTTGGCAAATCCGCAGGCATGCAGAGCCCTTTATAAACAATGACTTGAGTTGATAGGCTGCAAATATAGAATTCATCATCATTTTGGATGCTTTTTTCGATGCGGCGACGAGCAATATACAGTCGGCGTTCTATGTCTCTTTCTCGCCATCCTGCGGGGGCTGAAATAAACACTTGTTGAATGTTGGGCAGAGATTCGGTTGCGATTGGCCCTAGAACGTCGGCGTTAATCGGAACTTCTCTCCAGCCTGAAACGGTTAAAGTTTCTTGAGCGAGCTCTTTATTGATGATGTCGCGAGCAAGCTCTGCTTTCACTGGATCTTGATTGAAGAAGATCATCCCGATGGCGTATTGCTTGCCAAGTTTCCAATGGTTCTCTTCTGCAATGAGTCTTAGGTAGGTATCTGGCTTTTGTAGTAACAGACCGCAACCATCACCCGTTTTTCCATCGGCGGCAATGCCCCCTCGGTGAGTCATTCGATCCAATGCTGAAATAGCGGTGCGGACTAGTTTATGGCTTGCTTGGCCTTCCATGTGCGCGATGAGGCCAAATCCACAGTTATCTTTTTCAAGATTTGGATTATATAGAGCCATTGCAATTCTCCTTTTGCTTCCTGCTTCTTTAGCAGAGAAATGACTAACTATTCTTTATTGTTGTTATTTTCTCTATAGTTATGCACTTTTATTGACTTGTTGTTTTTAACAAAAATCATCATTTTTGTTTTCGATAGTTTCACAACGTATAGCTTATTATGCAAAAGGTCAAGTTATTGGTTGTTTGTTGCGCATTTTGAGTATTAACCAAATATTACCCTATCTATGTTTAATTGAATCAAAGAGATAGATGTTGTTTTATTTACAATTAATTAACCTAAAAGCATAGAAAGGCAGGGAGTTATGAGTATAAAAAAGGCCAGCACGAATGCACTGGCCAAAAGTCTGGAAGGACTTGTCGAACGTATTGTGACGCTAGCGTAAGTGAACGGCTTATCGGCTAGCGTTATTTACTTATTCTGTTCTCTTAAGCTGAAAGCATAAGTGAGTCAGATTTTGCTTCTAGGTTTGTGCCACCCATGAGGTAATTATCAACTTCGCGAGCGGATTCACGTCCCTCATTGATACAGCGTACCACTAACGATTGACCTGTTCGCATATCACCAGCTGCAAAAACACCTTTCTGGTTGGTCGCAAAACCATTCGTCGCAACGTTACCGCGTTCGTCAAGCTTGATATCAAGTTGAGCGAGAACACCCGTTGGTTCTGGATGTAGGAAGCCCATTGCTAGGAATGCCATATCACATGGAATGACACGCTCAGAATTTGCCACTTCATCAAACCCAGGGCGTTCGCCTGGTTTTGCGTCTTGCCACACGATATCAGCGATACGAAGCCCAGTAACATTTCCGTTATCGTCAGAGATAAACTCTTTGGTCAAAATATTCCAGTGACGCTCACAGCCCTCTTCATGTGAAGTGGTTGTTTTCATAATCATTGGGTATTGAGGCCAAGGCATATTTGCAGGGCGTTTTTCAGGTGGAATTGGCATTATCTCAACTTGAGTAATACTTGCTGCGCCATGACGGTTAGATGTACCTACGCAGTCAGAGCCCGTATCACCGCCACCGATAACCACAACATGCTTGCCTTTGGCGTGGATCTCTTTGGTTTTCAAATCCATGTCATTGGCACGACGGTTATTTTGGCCTAAGAACTCCATCGCAAAGTGTACACCATTGAGTTCACGACCCGGGATAGGTAAGTCTCTTGGAACGGTTGAGCCGCCAGTTAATAGTACGGCATCAAACTCTTGACGAAGTTGCTGAGCATTGACATCAACACCAATATGTTGGTTCACTTTGAATTCAACGCCGGCCTCCGCCATCAGGTTGATCTTACGATCAATCACGTCCATACCCAGTTTGAAATCTGGGATACCAAAGCGCAGTAAACCGCCCACTTTTTCATCTCGTTCAAACACCGTGACTGAATGACCAGCACTGTTTAGTTGCTCTGCCGCAGCTAAGCCGGCAGGGCCAGAGCCGATGATAGCAATCGTCTTTCCTGTGCGAGATCGTGGTGTTTTCGGTTTTGCGTACCCTTCACGGTACGCCGTTTCCACAATCGTTTTCTCGATATTACAGATAGTGATTGGATCTTGGTTGATACCAAGAACACATGCACTTTCACAAGGGGAAGGGCATACACGACCTGTAAACTCAGGGAAGTTGTTGGTTGAGCTTAGAATGTTCCAAGCTTCTTCCCAGCTGTCACGATAAACCGCATCGTTAAATTCAGGGATAATGTTACCAATCGGACAACCGCTGTGACAGAAAGGAACACCACAGTCCATACAACGAGAGGCTTGAGTATTGATCTTGTCACCAAACTCTTCGTTGAGTACAAACTCTTTGTTATCTTCAATTCGAACTGATGGGTCGAGTTTCTTTGGAAGCTCGCGACCATGTTCTAAAAATCCAGTAGGCTTACCCATTATACTGCCTCCACTTCTTCCGTTTGTGCTTGCTCGGCTTCAGCCTTACGCTTTTGAAGCACCGCTTTGTAGTCACGTGGCATTACTTTCACCATCGTGGCTAGGCTTGCTTCAAAATTGTCTAGGAAAGACTGAGCGACTTCACTTCCTGTGAATTGAACTTGCTTGGTTAGCATCTCTTTCAGTAGTTCGCGATCTTCTGCTTCAATTGGGTCTAGGTCGACCAGTTCAGGGTTTAGCTTGGTATCAAAATCCCCTGCTTTATCCCAAACGTAAGCGACACCACCACTCATACCTGCCGCAAAGTTACGACCTGTTGAGCCAAGGATCACTGCAACACCGCCAGTCATGTATTCACAACCGTGGTCACCAATGCCTTCAACAACGACTTTCGCTCCTGAGTTACGTACACAGAAACGCTCACCTGCCATGCCGCGAATGTAAGATTCACCAGACGTTGCGCCATAGAAACATACGTTACCCACTACAATGTTATCTTCAGCAACTATGGATGATTTTGCGTTAGGGTAGAGTACTAGCGTACCGCCTGATAGACCTTTACCCCAGTAGTCGTTCGCGTCACCTTCTACTTCGAACTTCACGCCTTTCGCAAGGAAAGCACCGAATGACTGACCTGCCGAGCCATTGAACTTCACGTTCATTGGTTGTGGTAGGCCTGCGTCTTTGTAAACCTTAGATATTTCATTCGACAACATAGTACCCGCTGAACGGTCGGTGTTGATGATAGGGAATTCAGCGTTCACTGCTTCGCCTTTTTCAAGTGCTGGAATAGCTGCTTGAATCAACTTACGGTCTAGTACGTCTTCTAAGTTATGGTTTTGTTGTGTCTGGTTATAAACGCCATCTTCTGCACGAGGCTGTTCAATATGCAGAACAGGTGACAGATCTAGGTTCTTGTATTTCCAGTGCTGAATATCGTCACGAACTTTAAGTTTGTGAGATTGGCCGACCATCTCATCGATAGAGCGGTAGCCAAGCTCAGCCATCACTTCACGCAGACCTTCAGCCATGTACTGGAAGAAAGTCACAACGTCTTCTACGCGACCATCGAAACGTTCACGCAGTGTCTTGTTCTGTGTTGCGATACCAACAGGGCAAGTGTTTTTGTGACACTTACGCATCATGATACAGCCTTCAACAACCAGTGCGGCTGTTGCTACGCCCCATTCTTCAGCACCAAGCAGTGTTGCGACTGCAAGGTCACGCGGAGTTTTCATCTGACCATCAGACTGAACCACGATACGATTACGTAGGCCATTTTTCAGTAGTGTTTGGTGAGTTTCCGCTAGACCCAGTTCCCAAGGCAAGCCAGTGTGACGGATAGAAGACATCGGAGATGCACCCGTACCACCATCAAAACCAGCGATGAGGACTACGTCAGCTTTCGCTTTCGCTACGCCTGATGCAATCGTACCAACACCCGCTTCCGATACTAGCTTCACGTTAACGCGACCATTACGGTTCGCGTTTTTCAGATCGTAGATCAGCTGGGCTAAATCTTCGATTGAGTAGATATCATGGTGTGGCGGTGGAGAAATCAGACCGACCCCCGGAGTCGAGTGACGTGTTGCACCGATCCAGTCATCAACCTTGTCACCTGGCAATTGACCACCTTCACCTGGTTTTGCGCCTTGAGCCATCTTAATCTGTAGCTCATCTGCATTAGATAGGTAGTAAGAGGTCACACCAAAACGACCTGAAGCAACTTGTTTGATGGCTGAACGTTCCCAGTCACCGTTCTCTTTGCGCTCGAAACGGGTTGGGTCTTCGCCACCTTCGCCAGAGTTCGATTTCGCGCCAATGCGGTTCATCGCAACGGCGAGTGTTGAGTGTGCTTCATGAGAGATAGAGCCAAATGACATTGCACCTGTCGCAAAACGCTTAAGGATTTTTTCAATCGGTTCAACTTCTTCAAGTGGAATAGAGCCTGCTGGGTTCTTAACAAAGTCTAATTGGCTGCGCAGTGTTGCCGCATGATCGCCTTGGTCATCAACGGCTTTCGCGTACTTCTTGAACTGACCGTAGTCTTTGTTACGTGTTGATTCTTGCAGTAGCGAAATCGTTTCAGGGTTAAACAGGTGTTTTTCACCACGTTGTTTCCACTGATAAACACCACCCACATCAAGAATCTGTACTGGGATTTCACGTGTTGGATAGCCAATGCGATGACGCACCATCACTTCTTTAGCGATGTCATCAATAGTTAGACCTTGAATACGTGAAACAGTACCAGTGAAGTATTTATCGACCACCGACTTACTTACGCCTAATGCTTCAAATATTTGAGCACCGTGGTAAGACTGCAACGTTGAGATACCCATCTTCGAGAAGATCTTCAGTAGACCGCCGTTGATAGAGTTACGGTAGTTTTCGAATAGATCTTTGATGTTGGTTTGTGGATCGAGCTTCTTAGTGCGCTGTAGATCCACCATAGTTTCGATAACTAAGTATGGATTGACGGCATTTGCGCCGTAGCCGATTAGCGTTGCAAAGTGGTGTGTTTCACGAGCATCACCCGTTTCAACCACAATGTCACACTTAGCTCGTAGACCTTTACGGATCAGATGGTGGTGAACCGCGCCAACCGCAAGCATTGCTGGAATCGCTGCATGGTTCGAGTTCACTGCACGGTCAGTCAGAAGGATAATAGAGTAACCGTCAATAACCGCATCTTCTGCGTATTGGCAGATACGCTTAAGTGCGCGCTCTAGCTTACCTTCGTCTTCACTGGCTTGGAATACGATGTCTAGCGTCTTCGCTTGTAGGTGCTCGTTATCGATTGCACGCAGTTTCTCTAACTCTGAGTTAGAAAGAACAGGAGACTCAAGTTCAACTTTCTGACAGTGTTCTGGTGACTCAGCAAGTAGGTTCTGATCTTTACCTAAGTAAGTATTCAGAGACATCACCATACGCTCACGGATCGGGTCGATCGGCGGGTTAGTTACCTGAGCAAACAACTGTTTAAAGTAGTTGGATAGATGTTGAGACTGGTGCGAAAGGATCGCTAGTGGCCAGTCAGCGCCCATTGCAGAAAGAGGCTCTTTGCCATCTTTCGCCATCGGCACGATGATTTCATTTACTTCTTCTGAACTTACACCGAACGCTTGCTGTTTGTGTAGTAGCTTTTCTGGTGTCGGTTGGCTGAATTCGTTTTCTGCATCAGGCAGTTTTTTGAGGTTCAGAAGATTATCTTCAACCCATTTCTCGTATGGTTGCGCGTTGGCAATGCCATCTTTCACTTCTTCATCAGAAATGATGCGACCTTGTTCTAGATCTGCAACGAAGATACGCCCTGGCTGAAGACGACCACGGAACTCAACGTTTTCCGGCTCAATTTCTACCACACCAGATTCAGACGCCATCACTAGGAAGTCATCTTTGGTTACTGTGTAGCGAGAAGGACGTAGGCCATTACGGTCTAGTGTGGCACCAACTTGAACACCATCGGTGAAACAGACAGATGCCGGGCCATCCCATGGTTCCATTACGTTCGCATGGTACTGGTAGAACGCACGACGAGTTGGATCCATATTTTTATTTTCTTGCCACGCTTCCGGGATCATCATCATCAAGGCATGTGGCAGGCTGCGACCAGAAAGAACCAGAAGCTCTAGTGCCATATCGAAGTTAGATGAATCCGAGCTGCCTTCCTGACAAATAGGAAGAAGCATGTCGATTTCGGCTTTGGTGAAAAGATCAGATTCAATGATCGCTTCACGCGCTTTCATCCAGTTCAAGTTACCACGAACCGTATTGATTTCGCCGTTATGCGCGATGTAACGGAAAGGCTGAGCTAAACGCCAGCGTGGGAATGTATTGGTAGAGAAACGAGAGTGAACAAGCGCTAGGGCACTCACCATCGTTGGGTTTTGAAGATCTAAGAAATATTGAGGCACTTGCTCAGTCGTTAGCTGACCTTTGTACACCACCGTCTTGTAAGACATCGAATTGATGTAGAAGTCATCCCCAATATTTGACACGCTTTCTAGGCATACACGAACGGTGTAGTTACGTAGAACATACAGTTTACGTTCAAGCTCTTCTGGAGTGCTCCCCGGTCCGCCAGAAATAAACACGTGCTCAAATTGAGGTTCAGTGCTTAATGGATCTGCACCAATCATTGAATTGTCAGTTGGAAGTTCACGGTAACCGATAACTTCTAACTCAAGGCGTTGTGCATTGCGTTCTAAAATGTCACGACACTGCGCACGCTTATGTTCATCTTTAGGGAAAAGTACAACACCAACACCATATTTTTCAAAAGATGGTAGCTTAATCCCAAGCTTTACGGCTTCTTCTAGTAAGAATTCGTGAGGCTTTTGTAGCAGGATACCTGCACCATCTCCAGAACACGGATCGCAGCCTTGACCGCCACGGTGTTCCATACGTGCAAGCATATCGAGTGCTTGAGTTACTACATCATGAGATTTGCGATTCTTTAGATGCGCAACAAAACCGATACCACAAGCGTCATGCTCCAGTTCAGGAGTATACAGACCCTGTGAGTTCTGCTCTTGATCTACCATAGATACATCCTTCCAGTTTAATCTAGGCGCACTTTGCCTAAGCGAGTGAACCTTGTCCTTTTATATTTATGAATCTAAACCAGCCTATGTGTGTGGCTAGCTTGAGTCCTTTCTGTCTTTCGCAGGAAAAATTTTGCGAAAAAAACAATCCTTAGTGATATCCGTTTAATTGAAGCCACAAACTAGTGGTTTATATAGGTGGGAGCTAAATATCACCGACTTATCCGCATATGCACGTGTAATAAAAGTCACAAAAAATGCGAATAAGTGTAAGTATCCTACAATTTTGTTTTATTAAACTCCAACGAAAGTTGCCCTCTGTAGACCATTTTTTTCGCGCGAAAATGAATATATCGAGTAACATTTGTGCAACATTAAGTAAATAACGCTTATTTAATGCATGTTTATTGATATTTGTTAGGTTGAATTTAAATACCTGTTGCTAGTATCGCCGGATTTATTTTGCAGGGATGTAATTTACTTTCATGAATCAAACTGAGATTCATTCTTATTTGTTCAACGAGTTTAAATATGCAATTACATGAATTAGTAAACACTTTGGGTCAAGATCTTCAGCGTCGATATGGTGAGAAAGTACATAAATTGACGTTGCACGGCGGTTTTAGCTGCCCTAATCGAGATGGGACGATTGGTAAAGGAGGGTGTACATTTTGTAATGTGGCCTCTTTTTCTGACGAACAGACTCAAGTAAAAAGCATTGTTGATCAACTGCAAGATCGTGCGGGTGAAATTCACCGTGCAAAAAAATACCTCGCGTATTTCCAAGCCTACACGAGCACTTACGCGGAAGTGCAAGTATTAAGAAATATGTACGAAGAAGCATTAAAAGCAGCGGATATTGTTGGTCTATGCGTAGGCACCCGGCCTGATTGTGTACCTGATGCGGTACTAGATTTGCTCTCTGAATACGTCAATCAAGGTTATGAAATTTGGCTAGAGCTTGGTTTACAAACAGCAAACAACGATACGTTGAAAAGAATTAACCGAGGCCATGACTTTGAATGTTATGCAGAAATAACCAAACGAGCTCGCGCATTAGGCATTAAGATTTGCACTCATTTGATTGTAGGCCTTCCTAAAGAAACCAAAAAAGACAACATTGAAACGTTGGAAAAAGTACTCGAAGTGGGCACTGATGGTATTAAGTTGCATGGTTTGCATATTGTGGAAGGAAGCACGATGGCTAAAGCATGGAAAGCGGGGCGATTGGAAGCGCCTGAGTTAGAAGAGTATGTGGATATCGCCAGTCATATGATCCGCATGACGCCTGCTGATATTGTATTTCATCGAGTCTCTTCTGCGGCTCGCCGACCAACACTGCTTTCTCCATTATGGTGTGAAAACCGTTGGTTAGCGATGACTGAAATTGGTCGAAGTCTAAATCGACAGGGAGCTCAAGGAAGCTTAACTGAAGAGGCTTTTGTCTATACCAAGCCACAGTTACTTTCGACAAAATAGCTGACGAAATAAAGATAACTGACGTATAAGCTGATATATTGTTTAATAGTTAAGAAATAATATATGGATACGTTATTTAATGGATCAATTGTGGCACTGGTTATGGCAGCCAGCCTTTGGATACGGCGCTGTCATTCTCGTCATTATAATATGCATTTTTAGCATATGGTTTACTTATAACCATTACCAGCGCCAATTGAGCATATTGATCCAAGGCTCTCCTCTTGCGCTTATGCTTGTCAGTGAAAAGACAGGTGAATTACTACTTACTAATCAACACTCTATGCAATTACTAGGCATTCGCTTAGTCGGTAATATGCACCTGATGCCAGAATCAATTCCTTCCGATTATTTCCTCTCGTTTTTTGATGGTTTAACCGAAAAAAAATTTAGAGGATTAAATAGATCATGGCCAGTATCCAGTGATGAATCGGTAAAGATCAGCTTTTCAGGTCGAAAAGTGGCTTACCAAGGAGAAAGCGTGTGGTTAATTTATGTAATTGAACGTGAAGCCACCAACGAAGAGCATAAGCAAGAGCTAGCAAAATTAAGCGTGGCCAAAACGGCACTCAATTCGTTGAGTGAGCTTATCTATATTAAAGATAGTGACGATAAATTATTAGCCACTAACCGTGCATTCGACTCTTTTTGGCTGAATCGACTTGATGAAGGCGATGTTAAGATTGAAGAAGGCGTAAGAAATCGCACCAGTTCTAAAAGGTGGACTATTTCACCTGAAGGCCGCAGTTGTTTGCTTGAAACTAACCAAAGTGTATTGATGTCTGAAGAAGGGAAACCCTTAGGTACTCTTTGCATCAGCCATGATGTAACGGAATGGCACAATATTCAGCAGAATTTACGTGACGAAATGGAACGGCGTAAAGATACTGAAGTCGCGTTGGCACAGCGTGATACCATTCTGCAAAACATCTTAGAGTCTAGCCCTGACTCAATCGGTATCTTCAATGAGAATATGATTTATCAAGCGTGTAATGAACCATTTGTTCACGCATTGGGGATAAATCATGTCGACGATCTTATCGGTAAACGATTACAAGATGTCATTCCTGATTCAATGTATAGCCGATTATCTGAAACGGATAGGCAAGTTTTACACGAAGATAAATCACTCAGGTACATTGATAAAGTTCGATCTAGCAGAGGGGAGTTTACTTGGTATGACGTGGTTAAGTCGCCATTTTGGGATCCTGCATCAGGTACTAATGGTGTGCTAGTTATGGCTCGTGATATTTCAGAACGCTATCTTGCTGAACAGAAACTGGAAAAAGCTAACTTAGAGCTCGAACGTTTAAGTTTTATTGATAGCTTGACTCAAGTGCCTAACCGTCGCCGTTTTGATGAACAACTAAGCACATTATGGCCCCATCACTCCCGAGAAAGATTACCGATTTCTATCATGCTTTGTGATATTGATTACTTTAAAGGATACAACGATCTTTATGGGCATCAAAAGGGCGATGATGCATTAGTGCAAGTGGCGAATGTCTTTAAGCAAATTTTGAATCGCTCATCCGATTGTGTTGCAAGATATGGCGGTGAAGAGTTTGCTTTCATTCTGCCAAATACGACGCTTGAAGGAGCGAAGTTAGTCGCGCAACGGATACATGCCCAGATCGAAAGCTTACAACTCGAACATGATGACTCACTGATCTCCGACCATATTACCATCAGTATTGGCTTGATTTCGTGTGTTCCTAAGTTTAATGAACTTGCAGAAGTTGCGGTTGCGAATGCTGACAAAGCGTTATATCAAGCGAAAGCTCAAGGCCGGAATCAAACGTGTATCTATTCTGCAGGCAGTGACGAGCAGTGATAACGTTCATTTGATTTACAGTTATACCATTCCATGTGATGGGCTTAGCTTACCTGTTGAGTTTAAACAGGTTAGAATGTTCTGAGTCTTATCGCATGGAGCCGTTGATGAAACCCATGAAAAACCTCGCCCAATACTACGTTGACCTGTTGGTTAAATTGGGCATTCTCCGATTTTCTATCTTATTAGCCCTCGCGCTTGTCGCTTTAGCCGTTGTTGTCCAAGTTGGTATTACCTTAGCGTTGAAAGGTGGCGTTGGCGATATTGATATCGTTCGCTCTGTCTTCTTTGGTTTGCTGATTACTCCGTGGGCCGTCTATTTCCTTTCAGTTGTGGTTGATCAGCTCGAAGAGTCTCGTCAACGTCTCTCTAAACTCGTCTCTAAATTAAAAGATATGCGTTCTCGCGATCAAGAGCTTAATCTGCGTTTACAACAAAATATTGCAAAACTTAATCAGCAGATTGAGGAGCGAGAGAAAGCGGAAGAAGCTCGAGAAGAAGCAATTAAAGATCTTGAGAATGAAGTGTATCAAAGAGAGCGGACTCAAGTTGAACTTGCAGAAAGAACGGCGCTACTGCGCTCATTTATCGATGCTTCCCCTGACCTGATCTACTACCGTAATGCCGATGGGGTATTTTCTGGCTGTAACCGTGCAGTTGAAGAGTTGACGGGTAAAAAAGAGCAGCAACTGGTGGGGCTGACCCCATGGGATGTCTACAGCAAAGAGATCGCGCAACAAGTGGTAGAGACAGATGAGAAAGTCTTTAGTGATAATCAAGCTCTGACTTATGAGCAGTGGCTAGAGTATCCTGATGGGCATAAGAGCTACTTTGAACTTCGTAAAGTGCCATTTTATAACAAAGATGGACGTCACCTTGGCTTGGTTGGCTTTGGTCGAGACATTACAGAGCGTAAGGAATACCAAGAGACGCTTGAAAAAGCGAGCCGTGACAAAACCACTTTTATTTCCACTATTAGTCATGAACTCAGAACACCGTTAAATGGTATCGTTGGTTTAAGTCGGATGTTGTTAGAAACTCAACTGACTGACGAGCAACGTAAGCATATGCAAACCATCAAAGTGAGTGCGGTCACTTTAGGCCATATCTTCAATGATATTATCGATATGGATAAATTTGATCGTCGTAAACTTGAGCTTTTACCCGTGCCGCTGAATTTTGATGATTTTGTGTCAGAAATGGAGAGTATTTCCGCTCTCATGGCTGAGCAGAAAGGCTTAAGGTTTGATCTTGAAAGATTGAGTGACCTACCCACCGCAATAAAAGTAGATGCCACGCGTTTACGCCAAGTACTGTGGAACCTGATTAGTAATGCGATGAAATTCACCAAAGAAGGTGGTGTCGTCATGAACGTCAGTGCTGATATTGGTGACGAATTTGCCGATATCACCATGGAAGTGGAAGATAGTGGTATTGGGATACCGGAGCATGAAATTGATAAAATCTTTGCCATGTACTACCAAGTTAAATCAGGAAAAGACAATTTACATGCGGTGGGAACAGGGATTGGTTTAGCGGTTTCAAGACAACTGATTAATTTAATGGATGGAGACATAACCCTGACAAGTGAGGAAGGGTTTGGTAGTACATTTACCGTCAATATCCGAGTTCCTTTGGTTCAAGAAGGTACTCCTATTCGCAAGCAACCACGAGCTCAACAAAGTCTTAATATTTTTATGGTTGAAGACATTGAATTGAATGTCACCGTGGCGCGTTCGTTGCTGGAAAACTTAGGGCACCAAGTTACTGTCGCGATGACAGGTGAAGAGGCCATTGCTAATTTCCAACCTGATGCTTACGACTTGGCCTTACTGGATATTCAATTACCGGATATGACAGGTTTTGATGTCGCGAAATATTATCGAGAGCATTACCCTCAATTACCACCGCTGGTTGCTCTGACTGCTAATGTGATAAAAGATAAGCGTGAGTATTTTGAAAATGGCATGGATGAAGCGATCAGCAAGCCTTTAACTGTGAAGGCCATTCAAGATGCTATTACAGAGCTTATTGAAATAGAACAAGCGGTTGAATCAACAGAGTCAAAACCAGAGGTTCATCCACCCGTGCTAGAACAAACCAAGGCGCGTGAACCAACAGAAATTGAAATTAGACTGCTGGATCTGACCATGTTGGAATCGTATATCGATATTGTTGGCACGAAGCCTGTGTTTGATAGTATTGCTATGTTTGAAGATATGATGCCCAGCTATTTAGAGATTCTCGATTCAAATATGATAGCTAAAGATAAACCGAGTATTGTATCGGAAGCTCATAAAATCAAAGGTGCGGCTGGCTCGATTGGACTAAAGCATATCCAAAGTGTTGCTCAAAAAGCTCAAACACCGGATGCTCCAGCATGGTGGGAAAATATCTCTGATTGGGTAGAAGAAATAAAGAATGAGTATCAGCATGATATTCAAGTATTAAAAGATTGGCTAAACCAAAGGTAACGTTATGAAAAAATTAACACTCGCATGCATGCTTGTATTAGCAGGTTGTTCAACAGCACAAGTTGATTGGCAGCAAGATAGTCAGATGTTAGTTGCTCAGTCGGAAGTTAAATTAAGCAGCAATTTGTGGGTCAATAAGATGCCACAGATTGGGGAGGCACAAGAGCAGACATTAAATGGTTCTATCTATTTAAAATCTGATACTAGCTTACCTGCGACACTTGAGTTGAACAGCGTGACCTTACGCCAAGGAGAGAACCTATGGCTTTTAGATGGAGATGCGATAGAAGTGAGAACTCACAGTGAAAACTCGTGGGAAATCGCTTTTCAGTGGCAATTAGATGTACTTCCAAACCTGCCGATTGATATCGCCGTAGAAACGAAAAACGAAGACAAGGTGGAGTGGTTAGTCGAGAAAGGTGTCAATATTGACGCTATTTACTAAGACCTAAGCTCTAAGCTTAAGATCTAAAACCTAAAACCTAAGCCTTACGTTTTAAGGGCTCAGATCTAAAAAAGGGATGATGCTTTCGCATTATCCCTTTTTTGATACTCTGTTTTCAGTGAAATCTATTCTTCTAGATCGCCACAGAAACGGTAACCTTCACCGTGAATCGTTGCAATGATTTCAGGAGTACCTGAAATAGATTCGAAGTGCTTACGGATACGACGGATCGTTACATCAACAGTACGATCGTGTGGTTTTAGCTCACGGCCTGTCATTTTCTTCAGTAAGTCTGCGCGAGTTTGGATTTTTCCAGGGTTCTCACAGAAGTGCAGCAATGCGCGGAATTCAGAACGAGGCAGTTTGTAGCCTTCGCCGTCAGGGCTTACTAGAGAGCGGCTATTGATATCTAGGATCCAACCGTTGAACTCATACTTCTCTACGCTACGTTTCTCTTCTTGAACTGTGTTAGCACTCATAGAGCGGTTCAATAGGTTACGCGCACGGATAGTTAATTCACGTGGGTTGAATGGTTTAGTGATGTAATCATCAGCACCAATTTCAAGACCAAGGATCTTGTCGACTTCGTTATCACGACCCGTTAAGAACATTAACGCTACATTTGCTTGTTCACGGAGTTCACGAGCGAGTAATAGACCGTTTTTGCCAGGTAAGTTGATATCCATGATAACCAAATTAATTTGATTGTCAGATAACACTTGGTGCATCTCTTCACCATCACTAGCCTCAAAAACAGCATATCCTTCTGCTTCAAAAATGCTCTTAAGAGTGTTACGAGTTACTTGCTCATCTTCAACGATAAGAATCTGCGGGGTTTGCATTGGCGGTACCTAAATTTGTGACGAAATTGTGCTAATAGAATAAATTCTAGGCAAAAATATAACATACAGGTAATGTTTTTTTGATAATAAACTAAAGTTTTCAAAAATACACTTACTTAAGCTATCCGCCATCCATGGAAAGTTGCCAAAGAACGAGGTTTCCGTTACGTCTTTCATTATTCTGCCAGTTAATGAGCGGATTCTATAATCTTAACAGCTTGCTAACAATGCTAGAATGTTAATTCCATTCACTTTGTTGATTTATATCAAGAGATGAAATGTAACAAATATTAATAGTATGCAGAAAATCCAAAACATGTATCAATATGACTGAATGATAGCTTGAGTTGCGCTCTTATTCAGAGATGAATTTAGCTTCTAATTAATGATATAATTATAATTAGTCTATAAAGCACTGTAATTTAATCTGTTTTTTATGTTTTAAATTATATATTACTGCCTCTATAAATTGAAAATACAGAATAAGAAACCAATATCAATAAGAAATTTTTCTGAATTTAGAGTACAGTTATTTGTCTTAGGTAACGAAACCGTAAATTTCTTAATAAGATTATAGACGTTTTAACGAGTTTTGACCTCAGTCCAATTTTTTAGTTTTCGATCTTTGCTTTTGCTCTACTCTGACCGAAAACAGACTTTTTTTATCCTAGGATTGCGATAAGGAAAGACGCCAGATGTGAAAAATGATGGCGTAGTAAAATTTAAAGTTGTTATTAGTCCTATAATTTATAGGGATAATGACTTCTGAACTCATGGAGGAATGATGAAAGATATAACCCCTGATATTTGTGATCAGTATGAAGATAAGGTCACACTACTCAACTTACCACTACAAAACTTCGGCCAACGAGATGCCTTTTGGGGCGAGATTGTGACGGTAAGGTGCTATCACGATAATTCAAAAGTTCGCGATATATTAGACCAAAACGGCAAAGGGAAAGTGTTATTTGTTGACGGCAATGGTTCATGCCAAAAAGCGTTACTTGGGGATCAATTAGCGATTAAAGCGATTGAGAATCATTGGGAAGGCATCATTGTTTATGGTGCTGTAAGAGACGTAGCTATGCTCTCTCAAATGGATCTCGGGATTAAAGCGTTAGGTAGTTGCCCATTTAAAACGGAGAAGCGCGGAGCAGGTGATACGCAGGTGACGCTGACGATACAAAATCAGTTAATTCAACCGGGTGATTATATTTATTCCGACTGGAATGGGATACTCACATCAAAGGATTTACTTTCATTTTAAAAACGGAAGTATATTAAAAACGAAAGCCTAAACCGACTTCAATACCTTGCTGCCACTCTTGGTAATCGAGAGTGGCATGTAAATCTAGATTGTCAGACAAGCGCATTCGACTTGAGATCTCAGCAGCCATCACACCTTGTTTCTCATTATTTATCTCAACGTTTGTCGAGCGCAGAGTGCTCTTCACAATGATCCGCTCACTCACCTTATAACTGACGCCACTAAGAAAACCATTATCGCTGCCAAGTGCAGAATTATTGACATGAGCCCCCACATACAAATCCACAGAGTTAAATAGATTGTATGAGTAACCACCATCAATGTTCCAGACATCAAATTTTTCGTTGAACTGATTTTCACTAGAAAGGAAAAACTGGTGCGGAGAGGCATTCAGCGAAGAGGGAAGTTGTGGAAGTGTGGTTGCGAAACAAGCAGGCGCAATCAAGGTTAATAGACAGATCAATAATCTCATTATCCACTCCTTGATTGATTTTGTACTAACGGCACAAATTATTATTTTTATGAGCATGCTTTCACTCTATGAATCTAATTAAAGCACAATGGAAAAGTGATTGCTGTAAAAATCATATAGCAATTAGTTATTAACTTATGTGTCTTTGACAATGCTTTGTTTGAGCTAATTAGAAGCGATAAAAAGAGCTTTCAACCGATAATTCTAGTTAAATATGAAAAAAAATCAGTTTTTAATTGACTAAAGTTTGTAAAATCGGTAAACGTAGAGTTACGCAATCGCAAAGAGTATAGAGAATTATCATATGCTTCATAACAGCCAACTAGTAATGACCACCACCATTATTATTACCGATATTATAAATGTTGGGGCAGGCTGCTAAGCGAAATTTTTCAAAAAAAGGCCTGTATCTAACGAGATACGGGCCTTTTTTTTAGGTCATTTTTACGATTTTTGGAGAAAGGGATGCGAGTTTTAAAGTTTGGAGGATCATCGTTAGCAGATGCAGATCGTTTTTTACGAGCTGCGGATATCATTGCTAATAATGCTCAACAGGAAGAGGTTGCGGTTGTTCTATCTGCACCAGGAAAAACGACCAATAAATTAGTAGCAGTGATCGATGGAGCTTTACGCAATGGCGAAGCCGATCTGCAAATTGCGGAGCTTGAGTCATCATTTCAAGAGCTATTTATCGCCATTAAGGCTGTTCTGCCTAATATCGCAAACACGGCGTTTGATAATCAAGTTAAGACCTCATTATCGCAACTACGCCAATTTGTGCATGGTATTAACTTACTGGGTATGTGCCCAAATCATGTTAATGCACGCATTATCAGTAAAGGCGAGCGAATCTCTATTCAGCTAATGAAAGCGGTATTAGAGGCAAAAGGGCAAGCTGCCAACTTGATCGATCCCGTTCAATATCTATTTGCCAAAGGTGATCACCTTGAAGCCATGGTTGATGTTGATGTTTCTACTCAAAACTTTCGTCAGAATCCACTTCCTAGCGGCAGCGTCAGCATTATGCCTGGTTTTACCGCCGGTAATGAAAAAGGTGAATTAGTCACTTTAGGTCGTAATGGTTCTGACTACTCAGCTGCCGTATTAGCAGCATGCTTGCGTGCAGATTGCTGTGAGATCTGGACGGACGTGGATGGTGTTTATAACTGTGACCCTCGCTTGGTTGATGACGCTCGCTTGTTAAAATCACTGAGCTATCAAGAAGCGATGGAGTTATCCTATTTTGGTGCTTCAGTATTGCACCCTAAAACCATCGCACCGATTGCTCAATTCCATATTCCATGCTTAATCAAAAATAGTTTTAATCCACAAGGTGCTGGGACACTTATTGGTCAAGATACAGGTGAAGATAACCTCGCAATTAAAGGGATCACCACGCTAAGTAACCTAACAATGGTTAATGTATCGGGCCCAGGTATGAAAGGCATGGTAGGCATGGCGAGCCGTGTTTTCGGTGCGATGTCCTCTGCTGGTGTTTCTATTGTCCTGATTACGCAATCTTCATCCGAGTACAGTATCAGTTTCTGTATTGAAGAAATGGATAAACTGCGAGCACAGCAAGTTCTACGTGACGCTTTTGAATTGGAACTTAAAGATGGTCTTTTAGAGCCCGTAGAGTTTATTGATGATGTGGCCATTGTCACTCTTGTTGGGGATGGTATGCGCACTTCTCGTGGTGTGGCTTCTCAATTCTTTGCATCTTTGGCTGAAGTGAACGTCAATATTGTCGCGATTGCTCAAGGCTCTTCAGAGCGAGCAATTTCAGCGGTGATCCCAGAAGATAAGATCAAAGAAGCGATCAAAGCGTGTCATGAGAACTTATTTAACTCTAAACATTTCCTTGATGTCTTCGTTGTTGGGATTGGTGGTGTCGGTGGTGAGTTAGTCGACCAAATTCAGCGTCAACAAGCAAAATTGGCGGACAAAGGCATTGTGATCCGTGTTTGTGGTTTGGCGAATAGTAAAGGTTTACTGCTTGATAGTGAAGGATTGCCACTTGAACACTGGCGAGACCGAATGAAAAGCGCAACAGAAGAATTCAGCCTTGCAAGGCTCATTTCACTTGTTCAGCGCAACCATATTATCAACCCTGTATTGGTAGATTGCACATCCAGTGAAGGGATCGCTAAGCAATACGCTGATTTCCTAGGTGCAGGTTTCCACGTTGTCACACCAAACAAAAAAGCCAATACCGCAAGCATGGCTTACTATCACCAATTACGAGATGTGGCGAGAAGCTCGCGCCGTAAGTTGATGTATGAAACAACGGTAGGCGCGGGGCTTCCTGTTATTGAAAACCTGCAAAACCTGATTTCAGCGGGCGATGAGCTTGAGAAATTCAACGGTATTTTATCTGGGTCTCTCTCTTACATCTTTGGCAAACTTGATGAAGGCATGACATTAAGTCAAGCAACGAACATAGCAAAAGAGAATGGATTTACGGAACCCGACCCTCGTGATGATCTCTCTGGTATGGATGTCGCGCGTAAATTGCTGATCCTCGCTCGTGAAGCGGGTATGGCTCTTGAGCTGGAAGATGTTGAAGTGGACCAAGCTCTACCACCTGGTTTTGACGATTCAGGAAGTATCGAAGAGTTCATGGCGCGTTTACCTGAAGCGGATGAATACTTCAAACAGCAGTTAGCTGCGGCCGCAGAAGAGGGTAAAGTTTTACGTTATGTCGGTGAAATTAACGAAGGGAAGTGCAAAGTTCGTATCGCTGCTGTGGATAGCGACGACCCAATGTTTAAGATTAAAGATGGTGAGAACGCCTTAGCCTTCTATAGCCGCTATTATCAGCCGATCCCGTTAGTATTACGTGGCTACGGTGCGGGAACCGAAGTTACCGCTGCAGGGGTTTTCTCTGATGTAATGCGTACCCTTGGCTGGAAGTTGGGAGTTTAACCATGAGTTCTACGAATAACGGTGTTGTCGTTTACGCACCAGCATCTATCGGCAACGTAAGTGTTGGCTTTGATGTACTGGGTGCCGCGGTATCGCCAATTGATGGCTCGCTGCTTGGTGACCGAGTGTTGGTGCAAGATGGTGAGCAAGCCTTTAGCTTAAAAACTGCAGGTAACTTTGTCTCTAAGCTGCCTGAAAATCCACAAGATAATATTGTGTATGATTGCTGGGTTGTGTTTGCTCGCGAGTTAGATCGCAAAGGGGTAGCGCTTAAACCTCTTGAAATGACGCTTGAGAAAAACATGCCAATTGGTTCGGGGCTAGGATCGAGTGCCTGTTCGATTGTCGCTGCCCTCGATGCGCTCAATCGTTTTCATGAACAGCCACTAAATGAGACTGAACTTTTAGCCCTAATGGGAGAGATGGAAGGGAAGATCTCTGGTGGTATCCATTATGACAATGTCGCCCCTTGTTATCTTGGTGGCGTGCAACTTATGCTAGAAGAGCTCGATATCATCAGCCAAGAAGTACCATGCTTTGATGATTGGTTCTGGGTGATGGCGTATCCGGGTATCAAAGTATCGACTGCGGAAGCGCGTGAAATTCTACCGTCTCAATATCGCCGCCAAGATATTATTGCACACGGACGTCACCTCGCAGGCTTTATTCATGCGTGTCACTCGAATCAACCTCAGCTTGCCGCGAAGATGATCAAAGACGTGATTGCTGAACCATATCGTGCGAAACTGCTACCGGGTTTTGCTGATGCGCGTAACTATGCGACATCAGCCGGAGCGCTTGCCACAGGAATCTCAGGCAGTGGTCCAACGCTATTTAGCATTTGCGAAACACAAGATGTCGCAGAGCGCGTTGCTCTTTGGCTCGAACAAAATTACGTACAAAATAAAGAAGGATTCGTTCATGTTTGTCGTTTAGATAAGCAGGGTTCGATCGTTACAGGAAGTTCACTATGAAGCTGTACAACATCAAAGAAAATGACGAGCAAGTCTCTTTTGGCCAAGCCGTGCGCCAAGGGTTAGGTCGTAATCAAGGTCTATTTTTTCCATCAGTATTACCAAAGTTTGACGATATTGATGCACTACTTGCAGAGGATTTTATCCCTCGTAGTAGCAAAATATTATCCGCACTGATTGGTGATGAACTGTCAGCTGAGACAGTCAATGAACTGGTGGATGCTGCATTCCAATTCCCAGCACCGATTAAAAAGGTAAAAGAGGGAGTGTACGCACTGGAGCTATTTCATGGGCCGACACTAGCGTTCAAAGATTTTGGTGGTCGTTTTATGGCTCAATCTTTGGCAGCGGTATCCGATGGTGGAAAGATCACTATTCTTACTGCTACGTCGGGTGATACAGGCGCTGCGGTTGCTCATGCTTTCTATGGTATGGAAAACATTAATGTTGTGATCCTATATCCGAAAGGCAAGATCAGCCCTCTGCAAGAGAAGCTTTTCTGCACGTTAGGTAAAAATATTCACACAGTAGCCATTAATGGTGATTTTGACGATTGCCAAGCATTAGTGAAGCAATCATTTGATAATGCCGAACTGCGTAAAGAGATAGGTTTAAATTCGGCGAACTCAATCAATATTAGTCGCTTAATGGCTCAGATTTGTTACTACTTCGAAGCTGCTGCTCAAATGACAAAAGAGCAGCGTGAAAATCTAGTGATCTCAGTACCAAGCGGCAACTTTGGTAACTTGACCGCTGGGTTGTTGGCAAAATCGTTAGGGCTACCTGTTAAGCGCTTTATTGCGGCAACCAACGAAAACGATACTGTGCCTCGTTATTTAGAGACTGGTCAATGGGATCCAAAACCAACGGTAGCGACAACATCAAATGCAATGGATGTAAGCCAACCGAATAACTGGCCTCGTATAGAAGAACTTTGTCAATTGAAAGGCTGGGGTTTGGATACGTTAGGTAAAGGTAAAGTATCAGACGAGCAGAGTGCGCAATCTGTACGTGACCTACAAGCTCAAGGTTACTTATGCGAGCCGCATGGTGCGATAGCTTATCGTCTGCTTGATGAGCAACTTCAGGCTGATGAAACAGGACTATTCCTTTGTACGGCTCACCCAGCTAAGTTTAAAGACGTGGTTGATGATATTTTAGGTACAGACATCGAACTGCCAGCGCCTTTAGCAAAACATGCGGCATTAGCGCTATTATCGGAAGATCTAGAAAATGATTTTGATGCTTTGAAAGTGGTATTACGTAACGCTCAAAAGTAAGCGCAAGTGACAGATAAACAAACGGCACTCAATTGAGTGCCGTTTTTCTATTTGATGCTACACCAACCTAAGGTTGAGATAGCTGAGTATCAATTATAGAGATTCAGTAAAAGTACGTGCGATTACGTCTTTTTGCTGTTCAACAGTTAAAGAGTTGAAACGTACAGCGTAGCCAGAAACACGGATTGTTAACTGTGGGTATTTTTCTGGGTGCGCAACTGCATCTTCAAGTGTTTCACGTTTTAGAACGTTAACGTTAAGGTGTTGACCACCTTCGATTAGCGGTGCGCTTTCAATTGCAACTTCACGGCTTTCGTACTCACCTAGTTCTGCTGCTGCAACAACTTGGTCAGCTTCGTAACCTGCAGAAGCAACAACACAGCGAGCTTCATTTTTTTCGCTGTCTAGTAGCCAGATTGAGTTTAGTAGCGCGTCGTTTGCAGCTTTAGTAATTTGAATACCTTGAATCATCACTATCTCCTAGTCCACTTCTGTGGTGTTTATTGTGGTGTTAACTTTCGAATTTTATTGAGCAGGGTATTATATATCCAATATCCGACATGATAGTATTGATTTAGATCAAATTACAACTAAAAACCATTATTTTTTCAAGGTTGTTTTATTGCGCTGAATCAATAAAACCTTTAAAAACATGCTGGTTACAATTTATTTGATAATATAAAAAATAGTTAACAACTCATTTTGTTGTAAACTTACTACAAAATGAGTCTAAATTTTGAACTCAATCAAAGAATAACAACCGGTTAGAGACTAAAACTGAAAGTACAAAGTGATTAAAGAACATGAAAACTTCAAAGCAAATAACGAAATATATTGGTGCACATGTCTCGGCGGCAGGTGGTGTTGATCAAGCTCCACTAAGGGCACGAGAATTAGGAGCAAATGCTTTTGCTCTGTTTACTAAGAACCAAAGACAGTGGGTAGCAAAACCACTTGAAGCGGCAACGATCAGCGCATTTAAAGCGAATTGCAAAATGCTGGGCTTCTCTGCAGAGCAAATTCTGCCCCATGACTCATATTTGATTAACTTGGGCGCTCCAGAAGAAGAGAAGCTTGAGAAATCGCGCGCGGCATTTATAGATGAAATGGAGCGATGCCAACAGTTGGGGCTAACACTGCTTAATTTCCATCCCGGTAGCCATTTAAAGAAAATCTCAGAGAGCGAATGTTTGTCTAAGATTGCCGAGTCAATAAATTTAGCTCATCAAGCGGTGCCTAATGTTGTCGCCGTTATCGAGAATACGGCAGGTCAAGGAACAAACCTTGGTTGGCGTTTCGAGCATCTCGCTGAAATCATTGATCAAGTAGAAGATAAATCGCGAGTTGGTGTATGCCTAGATACCTGCCACACATTTACTGCGGGGTATGATTTACGAAGTGCAGAGGCTTGTGAAGCGACGTTTGCTGAGTTCGATCATGTTGTAGGCATGCAATATTTAAGGGCAATGCACCTAAATGACTCGAAAGTAGAATTTGCGAGCCGAGTGGATAGGCACCATTCATTGGGTAAAGGAGAAATTGGTTGGAGCTGTTTTGAATATATCATGGCTGATGAGCGTTTTGATTCTATCCCTTTGATTTTAGAAACAATAGATTCAACCATTTGGAAAGATGAAATTCAGCAGCTAAGAAAATTTCATTTGGATTCAATTCGCTAATTGACTGACGCATAAACTTGGCATCTTTTTTTCATGTCTTTTATACGGCACTCTCCTGCTCAGTATTTATTAGCAGGAGGGGGCTGAATGAGTAGGATCTGATTTAGTTGAATGTAGTGGAGGATGCCATATGCAAGATTCAAACGGTTTAATAGGAATATCGAAACCAACAGTGAGACCCCTGTCCCCAACATCACGTTTGCCGATCCCTAATCGGCATATCACTGGCCCAAACCCACACCGCTGCCCAACTCGCCCTCGACCCTAAAATTAATTCTCTACTAATGTACATGCCGCAGCGTAGAATAGGACAATGTTTATTTTTCGAGAATTACAATGAACCCTTTTAGCTGTTGGAATGATGTCATTGAGTCTGAAAAGCAGAAAGCGTATTTTCAGACTCTGGTTGAGTTTGTCGGATCACAACGAAAGCAAGGTAAATCGATTTACCCTCCTGAATCTGATGTGTTTAATGCTTTTGAGCATACTGAGATTAGCAAGGTTAAAGTGGTTATTTTGGGGCAAGATCCATATCACGGTGCAAATCAAGCACACGGTTTATGTTTCTCAGTGCTTCCGGGAATAAAAACACCGCCATCACTACGAAATATGTACAAGGAACTGGCTGAAGATATTGATGGATTTGTAATTCCAGATCATGGCTATTTGACCTCTTGGGCAGATCAAGGAGTGTTACTGCTTAATACTGTCTTTACGGTTGAAGAAGGGTTAGCTCACTCTCACTCGAAATGTGGCTGGGAAACGTTTTCTGACAAGGTGATTGAAGTACTGGATGCTCAAGGTGATGGCATTGTTTTTCTATTATGGGGAGCGCATGCCCAGAAGAAAGGTCAAATGATCGATCGTGAGCGTCACCATGTCTTGACTGCTCCACACCCTTCACCACTTTCAGCCCGACGTGGATTTTTTGGTTGTCAGCATTTCTCTCAAGCCAATCAATTGCTTATTGATAGTGGAAAACAACCGATTAATTGGCATCTTCCTGTAACGTTATAGTTCATCATGTTCAATAAAGTCTGCTTAAAAAGTTAATTGGCTATTTTTCGACCAAAATCAAAGCAGGATGAGCCCTCTTTATATACACTTACTTTTAGTGAGTATAACGGAGGCTTACAATGATGATTGAAAGGATTAGACGAGAGCATGGCTATATGGTTCGCCTGTTAGCCATTTTAAGTACTAAACTCAAGCAGTTGAATAACGATCAACCAATCAACTACAGCTTAGTAAAAGAGGTAGTCGATTACTTAGCGAATCATTCAGAAAAAATACACCACCCTAAAGAAGATGTTCTATATCACTACTACCAAGAGCATTACGGTCATCAACAAGAGATCGAAAACCTTGAATCTCAGCATGTCACGTTATCTGAAAAAACACATGAATTCTTAGGCGTCGTGGAAATGATTTTGCAAGATGCCGTTGTTCCACGTGAAGTCTTTACTAAACAACTCCAAGAATTTATTACTGACCAGCATGAGCATCTCGATTTTGAAGAGAAAAAGATCATCCCTCTGATTAATCGAGCGTTTACAACGGAAGATTGGCAACAAGTCGAAGCGTTGTGGGAACAAGAAGATAATGACCCAGTATTTGGGGAGACGATTGCAGATCGGTATTTACAGTTGGCAGAAAGAGTTCGGCAGACTGAGCGGGAATGCATTTAGTTTACACGATACTTTCAGCTAAGTGAGATGAGACTAAGCAGGTTGTCTTTAAGGAAGATTGCTTTTCAGTTCACTGTAATAGTTGATTTGGCTAAATAGAAAGAGGCGCATATGCAGCGCCTCTTTTATATTGATCGTTGGGTTGAGTTAGAGAGCAAGGGAAACCAGACTCTCTAGTTAACGGTTAAAGCTCAATATCTTCATATTTGTAATCTAGACATCCATCAAGATCCATTAGCTCTTTTTGGAGACGTTTTTTATCGTTAATCGCTTCAATTTCTCGCCATTTACGCTTGGCGGGTTTGGTTTTTGTTGAGCGAGTTGGAGGTGTAAAGCTATCCATAACATGTTCTAGTTGCAACCCTTCCATAAGCTACCTCATTTGTTTAGTTATTCTTCCTTCTCGGAAGCTGTTTATTAGCATATTTTCGAGCAGTATAACCTTGATATGTTTCTCATTTGTTTCTTTTTCATTACGTTTTCGTACTATTTTTCACTGAGCCGCACACTTTTTACAATGTGATTTGGTTAAAAATTATCCAAACGAGTCGATGTTCGTGATTAAATTTGTAGGCTCTAATTGTTAACTAATCGTGTTTAATTAGGCGTATTTGGCGTAGTGTGTGTTTTGTTTCTTATAGCCTAATTCAGAATGGATGTGGGATGGGTCAATATAATTTGAGAGATTTGGCTGACACCTTGGTTTGCCTACTTTTATTGCTCACATAAGGAATGCCATTCCCATAAGAGGGTGAACACCTATCTTGTGGTGTTTATGTGATTATTTGTGTCTGGAATTGAAAGTAAATGTTTCCTGTTGTGTTAACGGTAGGTGACGTATTGGTGAGAATTAACATACGTTATGCGCTCGATCTCTTATTGATTTTTCCCCAATCAAGCTGCATTATCCGCCCGTCAAAATACACTGATACGTAAAATGGATGCATGAAGCGACAATTTACATTCTAACTTGCAATAAAACGCAATATAACCAATGCCAAACACAACATTGACACATGGCATAAGCGAGTTAGAGGAGGGCTAGGAAGCAGGATCAGTGCAACTCTATGTGAGGTTCAAGTGACAGATTTAATCAATTTAATGAATGATCTCCTTTGGGGATCGATTTTAGTTTATCTTTTGGTTGGTGTAGGTATCTACTTCACTATCCGTCTTGGGTTTATTCAGTTTCGCCATTTTGGTCACATGTTCAGTGTCCTAAAAGACAGCCGTAAAGCGGACAGTGCTGGTATCTCTTCTTTTCAAGCGCTTTGTACCAGTTTAGCAGCTCGTGTTGGTACGGGTAACATGGCTGGTGTGGCTGTTGCTCTTACTGCTGGTGGCCCAGGTGCTATTTTTTGGATGTGGCTAATTGCGATGCTTGGTATGGCAACATCATTTGCCGAAAGCACATTGGCGCAGTTATACAAAACTAAAGATGACGATGGTAACTACCGTGGTGGCCCTGCGTACTACATGGAAAAAGGGTTAGGAATGCGTTGGATGGGGGTTCTATTCTCTATCTTCCTTATCATCGCTTTCGGCCTTGTTTTCAATGCAGTTCAAGCGAACTCAATTGCTGGCGCAATGAAAACGGCTTTTGGCATTGAAGAAATCTATGTCGGTATCGGTATCGTTCTTCTTTCCGCTGTGGTTATTTTTGGTGGCATCAAGCGTATTGCACGTACTGCCGAACTGATCGTTCCTGTAATGGCTCTCGCTTACTTAGGTATTGCTCTGTTCGTGATGTTTATGAACCTTGAAAAAGTACCTGAAGTGTTAGCGCTGATTTTCAAGAGTGCGTTTGGTTTCCAAGAAGCGGCTGCGGGTGGTTTAGGCTACGCGATTGCTCAAGCTATGATCCAAGGTATTAAACGTGGTTTGTTCTCGAATGAAGCGGGTATGGGTTCTGCACCTAATGCTGCGGCGTCGGCAACACCATATCCACCACACCCAGCATCTCAAGGTTATGTTCAGATGCTAGGCGTATTTATGGACACTATTGTGATCTGTTCAGCGACGGTTGCGATTATCCTAATGTCGGGTGAATATGTTCCGCACGGCGAAATTACGGGTATTGAGCTGACTCAACGAGCATTGACGGCACAAGTGGGTCCATGGGGCGGCATTTTTGTTGCCGTTGCAATCTTCTTCTTCGCCTTTACATCGATCATTGCTAACTACTCATACGCTGAAACGAACTTGATCTTCTTAGAGCATAATCATAAAGCGGGCATTGGTATATTCCGTGTCGTGGTTCTTGCAATGGTGATGTTTGGTTCAATGGCGACCCTGCCAACGGTTTGGGCGCTTGCTGATGTATCAATGGGGCTGATGGCGATAGTGAACTTGGTGGCGATTATCTTGCTATCAGGGATCGTGATTAAGCTTGCGAAAGATTACAACCAGCAGTTGAAAGCAGGCAAACTACCCACTTTTAATGCAGATGATTTCCCTGAGCTAAAATCTCAGCTTGAAGATGGCATTTGGGATAACAACAAAAAAGACTAACTGTTTCGAATTACTGAAATAGTTAAATAAAAGCCATGTTGCAGTCAGTTAATGACGCAGCGTGGCTTTTTTTATACTCTAAGAAAAATATTACTATAAGGTACAAGTCATGCTAATCGTTGTTTCACCCGCTAAGACGTTGGATTATGAGTCTCAACTTGTCACTGAACGTTTTACTCAGCCTGAATTTATTGAACATTCGGCAGAACTGATTGAGGAGTGTCGTAAACTTACCCCTACCGATATATCAGCATTAATGAAAGTGAGTGATAAAATCGCTGGCTTGAACGTGGCGCGTTTTGAACAGTGGCGTGAAGAGTTTAGCCTTGAGAACGCCCGACAAGCTATTTTGGCTTTTAAAGGCGATGTTTATACTGGGCTCGATGCTCAAACGTTGAGTGATGGCGACTTTGACTATGCACAGTCACACTTACGTATGCTCTCGGGCCTCTATGGTTTGTTAAAGCCGTTAGATTTGATGCAGCCTTACCGCTTAGAGATGGGAACGCGGTTAGCCAACGCTCGTGGCACTAACTTGTATCAGTTCTGGGGTGATCTCATTACCGATAAGTTGAACCAAGCATTAGAAGCGCAAGGCGATAATGTGCTGATCAACTTGGCGTCGAATGAATACTTTAAAGCGGTCAAGCCAAAGAAATTGAATGGCGACGTGATTACGCCAATATTTAAAGATTGTAAGAACGGCCAATATAAAGTGATCAGCTTTTATGCGAAGAAAGCACGAGGCTTGATGGCGCGTTACATTATTGAAAACCGTATTGAGTCGGTTGAAGAGCTTGTGAAGTTTGATGTGGCGGGTTATTACTTTGTAGAACAAGAATCAAACGCTAAAGAGTTGGTATTTAAGCGCGAAGAGCAGAACTAATTTAGTTTGTTTGGCTAAGTTCTCAGCTCAAGCGATCTTAGTTTCAATTTAGATGAACTCAATGAAAAGGCCGATCAATTGCTATTGATCGGCCTTTTTGTCTCTTTCAATTTAGTAATGAGGTAGACGCTTGTGTCACAAGATCGATAACCTCATCTTTTCAAATCGAACTACTTTTTCTTTTTCTTCGCGCTTTTCTTTTTAGCGACGGCTTTTTTGTCGTCTTTTTTCACTTTCTTTTTCTTACTGAAAGTCGGCTTTTTATGCGTTGGTCGCATGCCTTCAATGAAACGCTCTTTAATGCTCTCTTTGGTGTAACGAGCAACACGTTCAATCATTGGTTGGTCATGGGCTTCAAGAATCGAAATCGCATTACCTTTCTTACCAGCACGAGCGGTACGGCCAATACGGTGCAGGTAGACATCGGCAGTACGAGGCATATCGTAGTTGATAACGTGGCTTACGTCCGGAAGGTCGATACCACGCGCGGCAACATCGGTTGCCAATAATACGTTGATGCTGCCATCACGGAAACGAGACATAGCACTGTTACGACGATCTTGTGGCATTTCACCTTGGATCCAAACACATGGGATCTTGGCACTTTCTAATTGAGAACGGAGTTCAGCCAAACGATCGCGGGTTTTCAAAAATACGATAGTGCGTTCCGCTTGCTCTGTGATGATGTGTTTCAGTAGCGCAAGTTTGTGATCTGGCGTATCGGCACGGTGATACCACTGAGTGATCTTCTTACGTTCACGTAGTGATGATTGTGCATCGATTTCAGCAGGGTTTTTAAGAAGATCTTCAGTAAAGCCTTCAACGCCTTTGCCTTCTAGTGTTGCTGAGAATAGCAACGTCTGTTTACGCCAGCGACATTCAGCAGCAAGGCGGTCAACAACCGGAGCAAAGCCCATATCAAGCATGCGGTCAGCTTCATCTAAGATCAGCCATTCAATGGCACGGCAATCAAAACGCTCAGCTTCAATGTACTCCATTAAGCGGCCTGGTGTTGCAACCACGATATCTTGAGTCGTGCCAAGAATATCAGCATGCTCTTGGTACATGACACCACCGGTAATGGTGAAGACATTTAAACTGGTGTATTTCGCCATTTCACGAGCTTGATCGGCAACCTGCATAGCAAGCTCACGAGTCGGAGTAAGAATCAGGACACGCGCAGGGCCGCCTTTCTTACGTGGGAAATCGAGTAAGTACTGTAAAGCGGGCAGAGCAAAAGAGGCAGTTTTACCTGTGCCTGTCGGGGCTGATGCTAAAACGTCTTTTCCATCTAACGCTTGTGGGATCGCTTCTGCTTGCACTTGTGTTGGGCGTTCGTAGCCCATTTCGTCGATTGCTTTTAGCAGATCTTGGTCAAGATCGAGTTCTGCAAAGGTTCTGATCACTGTTGTTTCTCCACAAGCAATAATGTTCTCCACAAGCCATTTCATTTACGGCATGGAGGATAAAAAAGAATAGTCGGGCATTATAGAAGCATTAGTGATTAGGATCACATGATATTTCTACATCTTGAGATAAAAATCTTTGGTTAACGCAATAAAGTCATCGCTATAACCGTTTGCGCCGTGAATCGTTAAACATTCCACCGACGTTTCTTCCAGTTGTTTACTTAATTCGAATAAGATCCGATGTTCAGGTTTTCGCTCTGAAGGCTTAACGGTACAAATTCGACTTAAAAACCAGCCCATCTCTTTCGCCATATCAATGAAAGCTTGGCCTTCCACTTTTGGCAGAATAAAACTCGCTTTTCCTTGTTCAGAAAGTAGTGTGTGGCTGCGTGCTAATAGATCGCGATGCGATAGGGTGTCGGTATGACGGGCAGTGGCTCGCTGGGTATGTTGTGACTGTTCGCCATTATTGAAGTAAGGCGGGTTACAGATGATGGCATCAAATGTGTGACTGAAATCTTGAGTAAGAATATCCCCAAGTAAACCCTTAATGCGCGGTGACCAAAGTGATGATTGGAAATTGTGTGTTGCCGCTTGAATTGCATGTTGATCAATATCGATAGCTTGGAGCTTGGCATTTGGAAAACGTTGAGCACACATGAGAGCGAGTAATCCTGTCCCTGTTCCTAAATCCAATATTGTTTGTGCTTGATGTGGCTCGAACCACGCACCGAGTAGAACGCCATCGGTACTAACGGGCATACCACTTTGCCCCCCATTGATTGAGAATTGTTTAAAATTGAAGCTCTTAGTTTTTAACGTGCTACTTTTCATGTTTATTCTGGCGCTTTGATTAATTTAAGTAATTACATCTAATGTTAAACAAATGTTTGGTTGAATGTTCTGGTTGTTATCGGTTTTGGGTCTTTTATGATCCAAATATAATACTGGATATTTTTTCAGAGCCAGTGATATTCACTGCTTTTGAGGTGAATATGTAAATTAATATGGTGTTTTTTTCTTGAGACTTGCGGATTGATGAGTGTTTGGTCATTATGCGGCTCTATTTTCTTGATGCTACCTCGCATTTTTGAGTGGTTCATTTCCGAAAGTAAACACAACATTTAATAAATTATAAGTATAAGGGTTATCTGTGAAACAGAGTTTAAAATTAACAGATATAATTGCATTGGGCTTCATGCTTTTTGCTTTTTTCTTGGGTGCTGGCAACATTATCTTTCCACCTCTAGCGGGTCAGCTAGCGGGTGAAAACCTATTGCCTGCAATGAGTGGCTTTTTATTAACAGCGGTAGGTCTTCCTTTGGTTACCATTATTGCTATTGCTGTTGCGGGTGGCACATGGGGCCATTTGACTAAAGACTTGCCAAAGCAAGCTGCGACTATCATGGCGGTTCTGATCTTTATCATTATCGGCCCTGCATTTGCAGCACCTCGTACCGGTCTTGTTGCCTACGAGATGGCAGTTAAACCATTCATTATCGATGCCGCTCAAATTGATTTAACGATCTTCTCTATCATTTTCTTTGCTATCGCGATGGGTTTCGCTTGGACGCAGGGCAAACTGATTGATGTTATTGGTAAAGTATTAACACCTGCACTTTTTGTCGGTCTTATTATTTTAGCTGTTGCCGTATTCACAAACCCTCAAGGTGCGATGATTGCCGCTCAAGGGGATTACCTGACTCAGCCGTTGACGAAAGGTTTCCTTGAAGGCTACAACACAATGGATACGTTCGGTTCATTGATGTTTGGTATGCTAATTGTTGATGCCATGCGCAGTAAAGGCGTAACAGAGCGTGCTGCAGTAACTAAATACCTGATCAGCGCAGCGTGTATTGCGGCTGCTGGTTTAGCATTTGTTTATATCTCACTGTTCTACCTTGGCGCGACAAGTGCAGCAGTAGCAAGTGGTGTAGATAACGGCGGTGTTGTTCTTAGCCTATACGTTCAAGCTCTGTTTGGACCATCTGGCCAGATTGTTCTGTCTGTCATCGTAATGCTAGCGTGTTTAACCACAGCCATTGGCCTGATCTCAGCATGTTCTGATTACTTCAGCTCATTGACGCCACTGTCTTACAAAAAATGGGTCATCATCAATGGTGTGGCTTGTGCAATAGTGGCAAACGTGGGTCTAGCTCAGCTTATTTCACTCTCTGTACCTGTGCTGTTTGCACTGTACCCAGTGGCGATTGCATTGGTTGCACTTACCTTTATCCGTAAGAAGCTACCAAACCCGCAAATGGCGTACCGTGTTGTGATTTTAGTCTCTCTGATGTTCGCTATGATTGATGGCGCTAAAGTGGCTGGCGTTGATGTTTCTGCGCTAAATATGCTGCCTTTATTTGACATCGGTATGGGTTGGTTATTACCGACAGTGACCGCGATGGTTTGCATGTTCTTTGTAGGTAAATCTCAGCAAGAAGAGTTAGTAGAAGAAGTGGCATAACGTCATTCTGAATACTAAAAAAGGGGTTGATGTGTTAAGCATCAACCCCTTTTTTATTTGGCGTAGTTATTTATAGAGAGTCGTGGAACTCAACTAAAATTTGTTCACACCAATCTTCAATTCGTTGATCGCTTAGCTCATATTGAGAATCTTCATCTAACGCTAGACCAACGAAGTGAGAGTTGTCTTCTGTGAGAGCTTTTGATGCTTCAAATTCATAGCCTTCATTTGGCCAGTAACCAATAAACTGTGCGCCGCTACTTTTGAGTTCATCATGAAGTAGACCCATCGCATCAAGGTACCATTCACCATACCCTTCTTGATCGCCCAAACCAAAGAGAGCGACGCATTTATCTTTCAGTGGAACGCCACCAACCTCTTGCCAGATCGCGCTCCAATCTTCTTGAATTTCGCCAAAATCCCAAGTCGAGATGCCTAAGATTAAGAGATCATAATTGCTCATTTGGGAAATATCACAATCTTTGACATTAAAAATATCGACGAGATCTTCCCCGATAATTGCCCGAATTTTTTCGGCAGCCATTTCGGTGTAGCAAGTGGTTGAGCCGTAGAACAGTCCAATTTTCATAGCGCATCGTTGGTTTTGAGAAGTGATGGCGAATTCTACCCATATTTTGCGGATGATTGCAGTGAATATCCGCTCTAGTTCTCTTTTTTATAGTAATTACCGAAGCTCTGCCTTAATCTGAGGCGATAATGACAAAGGATTTACGGTAGTAAAAAATCTAGATGACTTCGAATAATAACAATGAAGATAAGCTGCAAAATCAGAGTGGTGATTTAGGGATAGTTGAACAGTTCTTAGATACCATGTGGATGGAGCGAGGTTTATCTGAAAACACCCTTTCTTCATATCGCACCGATTTATCGAAGTTAATTAAGTGGATGAGTGAGCACAACTATCGTTTAGGTTTCATCAGTCTATCGGGTTTACAAGAGTATCAAGCTTGGTTGGTTGATCAAGATTACAAACAGACATCACGAGCTCGAATGCAGTCGGCGATTCGGCGTCTTTTTCAGTACTTACATAGAGAAAAGCATCGAGCGGATGATCCAAGTGCACTGCTTGTTAGCCCTAAATTGCCTCAGCGTTTACCGAAAGATTTAAGCGAAGAGCAAGTTGATGATTTGCTGAATGCGCCCGATCCTAACGATCCGATTGAACTTCGAGACAAAGCGATGCTCGAACTCTTGTACGCGACAGGTTTACGTGTGACTGAACTTGTTAGCCTGACTATGGAAAACATCAGTTTGCGCCAAGGCGTAGTAAGAGTGATAGGTAAAGGGGGCAAAGAACGTTTGGTTCCTATGGGTGAAAATGCCGTTGATTGGATTGAAACCTTCATCGAGCAGGGGCGTCCATTGCTATTAGGAGAAAAAACGTCAGACGTGGTTTTCCCTAGCCGACGAGCAAGGCAAATGACGCGACAAACATTTTGGCATCGAATAAAGCATTATGCACTGATTGCTGAAATTGATACTGAGTTGTTATCTCCTCACGTATTGCGCCATGCATTCGCCACACATTTACTAAACTATGGTGCAGATCTAAGAGTGGTTCAGATGTTACTAGGACATAGTGACTTATCGACCACGCAAATTTATACTCATGTCGCGACAGAAAGACTAAAACAGATTCATCACGAGCACCATCCAAGGGCTTAACTCGACTATTTTTTAAGGTGATTTTCATGAGCGTATTACGCCGACTAACTCTTTTAACACTGCCATTTTTTGTTGCAGCTTGTAACGGTGCAGATGGCACAACTGCTGAAGCTTCGACGGCGAAAGTTGATTCTCAACAAGTGACAATGACAGCGTTTGATAAAGCCGAACTGACCGCGAGATTTTCTAAAATAGGTGTTCAGGTTTTGAATGTTGCACCTGCGGATATTAATGGTTTAGTGGAAGTTCAAACGAGCGGTGGTGTTATCTTTGCTTCTCCAAATGGAGACCATTTTTTAGCGGGTACTCTATACTCACTGGATGAAGAGGGTAACTATGTGGATGTGGTTGCTGAGCGACAAGCTCCACTCAATGCTGAAAAAATTGCGTCCTTTAAAGACAGTTCAATTGAATACAAATCTAAAAATGAAAAATATGTAGTAACGGTCTTTACCGATATTACTTGTGGGTACTGTGTGAAATTACACAGTCAAATGGACGGCTATAATAAGCTAGGCATTACGGTGCGCTACATGGCGTACCCTCGTCAAGGCCCAACAGGTCAAGTAGCGACGCAAATGGCGGGCGTTTGGTGTGCTGCGGATCCACAATCTGCGATGCACGATGCAAAAGTAAACCGTAAGTTTGGCGCGGGCGTGAATGATTTAGCTCAATGCCAACAGACGATTTCAGCGCACTACAATTTAGGTCGTGAGTTGGGTATCAGTGGTACTCCCGCTATTTTCTTGCCAAATGGCGAATTGGTTGGCGGCTACCTTCCTCCTGCAAAATTATTACAACGCTTAGAACAGATTAAATAACACCGGCTTTAAACGCTTTCATAATGAGGCTTGGTGAATACCAGGCCTCGATTGTCTTAAAGGCAAATTTCTTATTTTAGATTTACTCGTCGAGAGAGAACCACATTCATGATTGAAATCCAACGTCGTCCAGATGCTGATGTCACTTTGCTTCCCGGATCTATGCCGGATCTGTTGAAGCGAATTTACATCAACCGTGGCATTACTCATTTAGATCAGCTTCAAACGGCGGCAAAAGGACTTCACTCTTTTCAGAAGTTAGGTGGCATTAATAAAGCAGTTGAGCTTTTGTTTGAGGCCATTAGCACTCAAAAACGCATTATTATTGTGGGTGATTTTGATGCCGATGGGGCAACCAGTTCTGCTCTGTCTGTTCTCGCTTTAAGAATGTTAGGCAGTAATAACGTTGACTATTTGGTTCCAAACCGTTTTGAAGATGGTTATGGATTAAGTCCTGAAGTGGTCGATCAAGCCATTGAGCTTGGTGCGCAAATGATCATGACGGTAGATAACGGTGTCTCTTCAATTGACGGGGTGCGTTATGCCAAAGAGCAGGGGTTAACGGTTCTGGTCACGGATCACCATTTACCTGGACATGAACTACCTGCGGTTGATGCAATGGTGAACCCAAATCTTGAGAGCTGTGAGTTTCCATCAAAAGCACTTGCAGGGGTAGGTGTCGCGTTTTATTTGATGATGGCTCTGTGTGTCCACATGCGAAAACTAGGTTGGTTTATACAGCAAGGCATGCCAGAACCAAAACTAATGGAGTTGATTGACTTGGTGGCGCTAGGGACTGTCGCCGATGTGGTTCCATTGGATGAGAATAATCGAATTTTAGTTCATCAAGGCTTGCAACGCATTCGTGCAGGTAAAGCTCGCCCTGGTATTCAAGCATTAATTGAAATCGCTAAGCGTGACGCAAAAAGATTAGTTGCCTCTGATTTCGGCTTCGCATTAGGGCCTAGAATTAACGCCGCAGGCCGATTAGATGACATGTCTTTTGGGGTTGAGCTCTTAATGAGTAATAACATCCATGCCGCTCGTCGAATGGCCAGTGAGTTAGATGGTCTTAACCAGACGCGCAAAGAGATCGAAGAGGGCATGAAGCAAGAAGCAATGGCTTTTTGTGAGCGACTTCAGTTTGGTGAAGGGGTTGAACTACCTTATGGTCTTGCTCTATTTCAACGTGATTGGCATCAAGGCGTTATCGGTATTTTAGCGTCACGAGTGAAAGACAAATTTCATCGTCCTGTTATCGCTTTTGCTGACGGCGGAGAAGGGATGATTAAAGGTTCATGCCGTTCGATTCAAGGTCTTCATATGCGCGATGCTCTTGATCGAATCGATACGCAAAATCCCGGCTTGATTTTAAAATTTGGTGGTCATGCGATGGCGGCTGGCTTAACCATTATGGAAAAAGATTTTGAGCGATTTAGCCAACTGTTTGATGACTCAGTTCGTCAAGAGTTAGGTGAGTCGACCTTAAAAGGGGTGATCTTATCCGATGGAGAATTAAAGCCAGAAGAGTTTTCCATGCATACCGCTCAAACCATTCGTTCTGGCGGCCCTTGGGGGCAAGCGTTCCCGGATCCCATTTTTGATGGTGAGTTTAAAGTGTTGCACCAAAAGCTGGTGGGGGAAAAGCATTTGAAATTGATGCTAGAGCCGTTATACAAAGGGCTGCCAACTAACGTCATGATTGACGGTATCGCTTTTAATGTCGATTTACGCCGTTGGCCTGATGCATCCGCAAAAACGATTCGACTTGCATATAAACTTGATATTAACGAGTTCCGCGGTAATCAATCTCTTCAATTGTTAGTGGATCACCTCGAAGCGAAATAGGAATAGAGTAAAAAGTGGATTTATGCATAATTTTTCACTTTTTATTTCAAGCCCTTTAGCACAAAAAATTCTGTATCTTCGTCACATTTTTGAGTAGAATTCCTCGGTTAATTTCTACTCATAAATGATGAGAAAACATGTTTGAAATCAATCCAATTAAAAACCGTCTACAGGATGTGTCTGAACGCACAAATATCCTGAGGGGGTACCTTTGACTATGACGCTAGAAAAGAGCGTCTAGAAGAGGTAAATGCAGAGCTAGAACAACCGGATGTATGGAACGAACCTGAGCGCGCACAAGCGTTAGGTAAAGAACGTGCAGCACTTGAAGCGGTTGTTGAAACTATCGATCAATTAGATTTAGGCGTTGAAGACGTTGAAGGTCTACTTGAACTTGCTGTTGAAGAAGAAGATCAAGAAACGTTTGATGAAATTGAGCCAGAGCTTGCTGAACTAGAAGCGAAACTGGAAAAACTCGAATTTCGCCGTATGTTTTCTGGAGATCATGACGCTTCTGATTGCTATATCGACTTACAATCTGGCTCTGGTGGTACAGAAGCGCAAGATTGGACTTCAATATTGCTGCGCATGTATTTGCGTTGGGCAGAGTCTAAAGGGTTCAAAGTTGAAGTGATCGAAGTCTCTGACGGTGAAGTCGCAGGGCTAAAAGGTGCAACAGTACGTATCTCTGGTGAGTACGCTTACGGTTGGTTACGCACTGAAACGGGTGTACACCGTTTGGTTCGTAAGTCACCATTTGATTCAAGTGGCCGTCGCCATACTTCATTTGCATCTGCATTTATCTATCCTGAGATTGATGACAACATCGCTATTGATATTAACCCATCTGACTTACGTATCGATGTATATCGTGCGTCAGGCGCTGGTGGTCAGCACGTCAATACGACGGAATCTGCGGTACGTATTACCCACCTTCCGACTAACCTGGTTGTTCAGTGCCAAAACGATCGTTCTCAGCATAAGAACAAAGATCAAGCAATGAAACAGCTTCGTGCAAAACTATTTGAATACGAGCTACAAAAACAGAATGCGGAAAAACAAGCCAACGAAGATGCAAAATCTGACATTGGTTGGGGCAGCCAAATTCGTTCTTATGTACTCGACGATTCACGCATTAAAGATTTACGTACCGGCGTAGAAAACCGCAATACTCAAGCGGTTCTCGACGGAGATTTAGACAAATTTATCGAAGCCAGCCTGAAATCAGGCCTGTAAGCGAACCGACTGAAAGCAAAAGGTTAAGCAATGACTGAGCAACTACAAGACGAAAACAAATTGATTGCAGAGCGCCGTGGCAAACTGGATCATATCCGCCAAAACTGTAAAGCGAATGGCCACCCAAATGATTTCCGCCGCGAGAACCTTGCAGGTGATCTTCAAGCTGAATTCGGTGAAAAGACAAAAGAAGAGCTAGAAGAGCTGAACCACATTGTGGCAATTGCTGGTCGTGTAATGGCTAAGCGTGGTCCATTCCTAGCGATTCAAGAAACATCTGGCCGTATCCAAGCATACGCAGCAAAAGATGTTCAAAAAGTACTGAAAGAGAAGTACCAAGGCCTTGATATCGGTGACATCATCGGTGTTAAAGGTGCACTTCACAAATCAGGTAAAGGCGATCTTTACGTGAACATGGAAGAGTTTGAATTGCTAACGAAAGCACTTCGTCCTCTGCCAGAGAAGTTCCACGGTCTTACTGACCAAGAGATGCGTTACCGTCAGCGTTACGTTGATCTAATTGTGAACGAAGATTCTCGTAACACATTCATCGTGCGTTCTAAGCTTGTGTCTTCAATTCGTAACTTCATGAGCTCAAAAGGCTACCTAGAAGTTGAAACGCCAATGATGCACGTGATCCCAGGCGGTGCAACTGCACGTCCATTCATCACTCATCACAACGCACTAGACATCGACATGTACCTACGTGTTGCACCTGAGCTTTACCTTAAGCGTCTAGTGGTTGGTGGTTTTGACCGTGTATTCGAGATCAACCGTAACTTCCGTAACGAAGGTCTTTCTCCACGTCACAACCCAGAATTCACAATGATGGAATTCTACCAAGCGTACTCTGACTACAAAGATCTAATGGATCTAACGGAAGAGATGCTAAGCACAGCAGCGATGGACGTTCTTGGTTCGACTTCTATGCCTTACGGCGACGAAACGGTTGAGTTCGGTGGCACTTACGCTCGCATGAGTATGTTCGATGCAATCAAACACTACACCCCTGAAAATGCAAACATTCAAGCTCTGACTGAAGATGATCTTCAGAACAGAGAATTGATGGTTAAAATTGCAGAAGAAGTGGGTCTGTACGTTGAGAAATTCTGGACATGTGGCCAGCTTCTTGAAGAGATCTTTGGTGAAACGGCTGAGCCTCAGCTAATTCAACCAACGTTCATCACTGGCTACCCAGCGGATATTTCTCCATTGGCTCGTCGTAGCGACAGCAACCCATTCTTCACAGACCGCTTTGAATTTTTCATCGGTGGCCGTGAAGTTGCGAATGGTTTCTCTGAGCTTAACGATGCACAAGACCAAGACGAGCGTTTTAAAGCGCAAGTTAACGCTAAAGATGCAGGTGATGACGAAGCGATGTACTACGATGCAGACTACATTACTGCACTAGAGCACGGTCTACCGCCAACTGCTGGTCAAGGTATCGGTATCGACCGCCTGGCAATGCTATTTACAAACACGCACACAATCCGTGACGTGATTTTATTCCCGGCAATGCGTCCACAAGCGTAATACTCGCTTATGGGCTGTGACAGCCCATCTAATTAAAAAAAGCCACCTTCGGGTGGTTTTTTTATACCTATTTACAAATGTTTAGTACATTTCAACCGCTCAAATTTACAGCAATAACTCACACATTATGTGAACTTGGCTGTAAACATGCAGGTGAGTACATTCTGTTATGCATTCTTCTGTGAATCCAGCCTAATGATTAGGTAGAGAATCCACTATTTCCAAACTAGTCTTAGTATTGAGACGTCAAATCTAAGAAGATAGTCTCAATATATATACATCATATAGATGGCATATTTATTATAAATAATATTATAAATAATAAGGAAGAAACTAATGGGAACTCAATTCCGAATGGATTCTGTCCCTGGTTCTCTCGTCGTAGTCGGTGGGACATACGAACCTTGGTTAACCGTATTAGAACAGGTTGGTTGGCGTTGCACTCAGTGCGCAGATTTACGTAAAGCAGATGCTTTGTTTAGTGAGACTGGCCCATGTATTGGCATTGTCGATCTTAGTCACGATGAATTTAGTTTAAATGGGATGGCTAATTTAGTTAGCACTCATAAACAGGTTCGATGGATTGCATTTATCCGAGAGTCACAACTTAGCTCAGATACTATTTGCCAGTTTATCGTTAACTTTTGTATCGACTTTTTTACGGCCCCAATTCCTGATGCTCAATTGCTGAATACCATTGGTCACCAGTTGGGAATGTTAAAGTTAGAGAAAAAAGTGTGGCCAAACTATGGCTCAAAAAATGACATGGGACTGATAGGAGAATCGATCCCAATGAAGCGCCTACGCGATCAAGTGAAGCGTATCGGCCCGACCGACGTCAGTATTTTGATCTATGGCGAAAACGGCACAGGAAAAGAGACGGTAGCGAGAGCGATTCACAACACCTCATCCCGAGCAAAGAAACCATTTCTTACCATTAACTGCCGAGCACTTTCTGAAGGGCGAATGGAGAGTGAACTGTTTGGTATTGATCAAAACGATAGTGATAAGCTCTCTTTATTAGAGCAAGCGGATGGCGGCACCGTTCTTTTGAATGACATTCTTCATATGCCAAAATGCCAACAGCTAAATTTGCTGCATTTTCTTAAAGAGGGAACGATTGAGACGAAAGATGGCTTAAAAGAAGTCGATGTGCGAATTTTATCGGCCAACTCTTCAGATGTAGAAAAAGCACTGATGGAAGGGGATTTTAGTGAAGAGCTGTATCATTACATTAATGTGTTGAGGATTAATGTCCCAAGCCTTAAAGAACGAACCGGTGATATTACTATTTTGGCTAAACATTTTTTACAGGAGTACTCGAAAGAGTTTAATGCTCAAGTTAGAAGTTTTTCTGAAGAAGCGCTTAAAGAGCTGACTCGATACCATTGGTCGGGAAATGTTCGTGAGTTAATGAACCAGATCAAGCGTGTGGTGCTAATGTCGGATACCGTTATGCTTGATGAAACTCAACTTGAACTCTCAAAGCGAAATGATAGTAAGCGGAGTTTGAAAAGTATTCGTGAGCGTTCAGAACGCGATGCGCTGCGTCTTGTTTTAGAGTCTCATTCTGGGCATGTTTCCCATGCAGCCAAAGAGCTAGGGGTGTCACGAGCGACGATGTATCGTTTATTGAACAAGCATAATTTAATCACAGAAAGTGAAGGCATCGTCTAAATAACTGAATATTTTAGCCTAAATTGAAATTTATAAAGCCACCTATAAAGAGGTGGCTTTTTTATATCTGGTCATTTTTAGTGTGATTTTATTATTCTTTAGGTGAATATGTTATTCCAAATGCTTAGCTTGATGATTATCTAGTTGATTGAATTGTTTTATATTATTTAATCGCAATAGGGTTGAAGAATACTCAAGATTGCTTACAATTTAACCGTGACTTGAATAGTCACGCACACTTTTGGATTAATTAGTTACTTGGAGGCGCATCATGAAATATTTCGATTTTGTTCAGTTATTCTGTGCGTCTTTTGATCATAACCCCACTACTTTGAATATGGCTCACGCCAGCACTTCAGGTAAGTGTGACGATCAAACCATAATCATTGATAACTAATTAATCCGTATCCTTAAAGGCTGCGGAAAAATGGCAGCTTAAATAGGATACAAACTTATCTACCCTTCCTATACAGCCAATTTTTACGCCATTTTTCCCAGTGTATTCAATCTACTGGAGAATTATTATGCGTCATTCACTATATCTACAACTTGCAACTGTACTTGTTCGTGCTGATCTTCGTCGTGAAGAGAGAGTTTGGAGAGCGAAAGTTCGTCGTTCCGTTCACGCTATTCCTTGGGACAATGCGTTTTTATTGCGTGATGTTGGTTTGGATATTGATGGTCGTCCACTGGGGTTATCTGAACCTGAAGCCGTGACTGCTGAGCGTCGAGTTCGTCACCTACGACGAGTCTTAAGTTCTAGAATTACAACGTAATCGATAGGGGCTAAGCAATGAGTTTCGTTTAGCCCCGAAACCTTCCTACGGACAAGGGTTGGAGTAAGTGGTTCCAACCTCTTGTAGCTCTTGAAGCAACTCCGTACTTAACGTTACATCTAAACTGTCTATATTACTTTTTAGCTGCTCTAAATTCGTCGCACCAATGATATTCGAAGCGACAAAAGGGCGTTGATTGACAAAGGCCAATGCCATTTTCGCCGGATCTAATCCATGCTTATTGGCGATATCAACATAGGCTTGAGTCGCCTTTATTCCCTGTGGGGTAAAGTAGCGAACAAAGCGTTCAAATAGGCTACAACGAGCATCAACTGGACGAGCGCCGTTCAGATATTTTCCACTTAAACAGCCGAATGCCAGTGGAGAGTAGGCAAGTAGCTTGACCTCTTCGTGATGACTGATTTCAGAAAGGCCAACTTCAAAGCTTCGATTTAAAAGATTGTACGGATTCTGGATTGAGACAATTCTTGGTAGATTATGCTTTTCTGCCAATTTAAGTAAAGACATGACACCCCATGGTGTTTCATTGGAAACGCCGATGTACCGAACCTTGCCAGCTTGCACAAGGTCGTTGAGTGCTTCGAGTGTTTCGATCAGCGTGACTTCTTCTTGCTGGTCAGAATATTGGTAATTTAGCTGACCGAAGCAGTTGGTTTCTCTTTGAGGCCAATGTAATTGGTAAAGGTCAACATAATCTGTTTGAAGTCGTTTCAAACTGTCATCAATCGCCGTGTGAATATGACGACGGTTTAAGCTCATATTGTCGCGAATGTAGGGCACATTACGCGGTCCTGCCACTTTCGTTGCTAATACGATTTTTTCTCGTTTACCACTGTTTTTCAACCAATTGCCAATGTAAGTTTCAGTTAAGCCTTGAGTCTCTTTCTTTGGAGGAACAGGGTACATTTCCGCAGTATCAATAAAATTAACACCACGCTCTAATGCATAATCAATTTGGTCGAATGCTTGCTGTTGAGAATTTTGCTCACCAAATGTCATTGTGCCCAAGCAAATTTTACTAATTTCTAAACTAGAGTGGGGCAGTTGAGTATATTGCATATGACGTCCTTGCCAGTTGGTTTGTCGAACATTGGTGCTGAAATGGAGCGAGTGCAGACACTAAAATATTCGTTTTAATGAGAATGATGAAATCTCAATATACTGCATTGGAATTGAATATTGGTGATTGAATTGAGAACTTTAGCATTCTTGTGAGCTTCAACTAGACTTTAATATCTAAGTGGAGGTGAGTTATGCAGGAACATCAATTGGATTTATGGATACATGGGCGTCATAAAGATACATATAAGCCACCAAAGGTTTATGTCATTGGTTGTGCGGACATTTCACAGTACTTATTGGCAGTTGAGTACAAACACAAACTTGAGCCAATCAAGAAAGATAATGAGCTAATGCACTTTAAATCTCTTGAATTAGTAAAAGAGGAGTTGACTCGTTTGGGGGTAGAAAAAGCCTACTTACGCTTACATAATGCTTATGATGAATGTGGCTGCGATGATGGCGCACTCTACTGCGATATAGAACTGTCTTTAAATACGCACTAATGGATCTAATTAATAAAGTATTGTTCCAGTATTTGGGAAGTAAACTCTTTACGAAGATAAAATCCTCTCGGTAATGTCTTTATCAATTTACCACTGGCTCCATAAGCTTCGGTGAGCGCTTTGCTGTTTGCAGCTTTGGGCCTCAGTTGCAATACTTCGCCATGCCTAGCGGTGATTTGCTCTACATTTCCTAATACAATCAGCTCCATTAACTCTTCCCAGTCTGTTTTTAGTTGGCGCTCTTCTTCTTGAGAAGGTGACCAGATCAAAGGTGAGCCGACATGCCTTTGGTTTAGTGGGATTTCTCGTTCACCTTCCACCGGGATCCAAAGCACGCGAGAAAGCTTATTTCGAACATGACTGTTTTCCCAACGAAGCCCATGAACACCAATAAGGGGCGCGACGCAAACAAAGGTCGTTTCTAAAGGTTTTCCGGAGTAGCTTATTGGGATGCTTTTTAGTTCAATTCCAAGATCAACGAAATCTTGCTGGGGTTTACTGCCCGCTAACGCTCCTAAATGCCACTCTAGCAACTGCCCAACCCAACCTTTGTCACGCTTCAGATCGGGTGGAACGGTCATCTCTGCTTCATCAGCAAGTTCTTGAAAGCTAATCCCAGCAATGGCTTGCGCTCGTTGAAGAAGCTCAGATTCAGATTGTGGTTCAGGTTTCATATTATCGGTATCAAGTAAAAAAATAATTATATCAAATTCAATACCTGAGAGAGAAGCAATCTTGAGCGCGGTATAAATGATCATGCTGGGTAAAATACGATCAATTCATAGGTTATCCACAGGACGATATTAAAAAGTTATTTTGGGCTTTTTTCTGGATCAATAAACAGGGGTTGTAAGGCATAATTTTACTTGATAAAAAACACCGTAACTGGTTTGTCGCTTTAACTGTGTGGATAAAGTTCAACTTGGTTGATCTTTAATCAATTTTAAAAATGAAAAGATCAATGCATTATTTTTTGAATGTCACCTTGCTTGGTTGGTTTCAAGTTATTGTTAATTAATGACTAAATTTAAATTTACTTAAAACCTATTATTTTACAATGCTCAAACAGTAAACGTGTTTTTCAGTTTGAATCTAATTCTGCACATACTTATTCACAGAAAAGGTGAATAAATGTGGGCTATGTCTCACTCCTGTGTTGATAACTTAAATTTGTTTAAAAGTTATCCAATTTTTAATGGATAGCAATAAATATCGGTTTAATCACATCAGTAAGTTTGCTCCTATTGGGGATATGTGGAAAAATCAGAGTAATTAGAAATTTAACTAGAGGTTGGCCAGTGATAGATGGCGATGGTTACCGCTTAAATGTCGGGATTGTAATATGTAACAACCATGGTCAGGTCTTCTGGGCTAAACGATACGGACAACACTCGTGGCAATTCCCTCAAGGTGGAATTGACGATGGAGAAACTCCGGAACAAGCAATGTACCGTGAGTTATACGAAGAGGTTGGTCTTACTCAAAAGGATGTAAAAATTGTAGCAACAAGCCGTCATTGGTTACGTTATAAACTACCAAAACGTCTTGTCCGCTGGGATTCTAAACCTGTCTGTATTGGACAAAAACAGAAATGGTTTCTTCTACGATTAGATTGTGATGAATCACATATTGATATGAATCGTGGAAGCACCCCTGAATTTGATGGTTGGCGCTGGGTCAGTTATTGGTACCCAGTTAGGCAAGTTGTCTCTTTTAAGCGTGATGTTTACCGTCGTGCGATGAAAGAGTTTGCGTCTTTAGCTATGCCTTTTAAAGAGCGAAAGATTAAGGCAAAGCGAAAACAGCGTAGAGGATAAACATGCTCACTCAGCTAAGGGACATAGTTGAACACGTATCGAGAGTCGAAGATGTCTATGTGGCATTGGAGCTTTTGGTAAAGGAGACATGCAGTGCTATGCAGTCTGAGTGTTGTACCGTTTATCTTGCAAATGATGAAATGCAGCGTCTTGAGTTGATGGCAACTCAAGGGCTGACTTTTAAAGGCAATAAAATTCATATCGGTTACGATGAAGGGCTTGTTGGATTAGTTAAACGATGTGCAGAGCCGCTTAACCTTACCGACGTGGCTTCCCATCCTAATTTCAAATTTTTCCCGGAACTTGGGGAAGATATTTATCACTCCTTTCTTGGTACACCCATCATATACCGTAAGCAAGTACTTGGGGTTTTGGTTGTACAACAAAAACAGCCGCGTCTTTTTAGTGAGATGGAAGAGTCTTTTTTAGTCACTCTTTCTGCTCAAGTTGCGGTGATCATTGCACATGCTCAAACTCAAGGTCACTGGTTACTGAGTCATAAACAGCAAGCGACCCAAGGTATTGGCGCGTCATCAGGTGTCGCGATTGGCCGTTTTTGGTGGGATAACACTCAGCCTGAGCTGGCCGACGTTTACCCTGCCTCGACACTGGATATTGCACGCGAACAAGAGTGGTTGCTACTCGCGATTGAGAGTGCATTAACGGATTTTCGTCGCCTGCGTAAAAAGTTAGACAGTGAAATAAACAAAGATGCGCTAGCCATTTTTGATCTTTTCACTCACTTACTGAACGATCCTATGCTGCGGACGGATCTTAAAGCTCAAATCCAGAAAGGTGACAGGGCTGATTGGGCATTGAGGCAGGTTGTGGAGACTTATTCTAACCGCTTTGCTCGTATGTCTGATGTCTATCTTCGGGAGCGTGCACAAGATGTTCGCGAACTAGGACAGCGACTACTCTATTTCCTCCACAGTCGAGAGCAAGAACAGCAGAAGCTTGATGAGCCAGTCATATTGGTTGTCCGAGAGTTAACGGCATCCATTTTAGCGTCCATCCCCAAAGATAAATTACTCGCGGTTGTTTCTATTGAAGGGGCGGCGAATTCTCATGCGGCCATATTATCTAGAGCGCTTGGGATCCCTGCCGTTATGGGGGTTAATCTTAATCCTAAAGCGATTAATCATAAGCAGGGGATTGTTGATGGCTATAGTGGCGAGATTTTCATTGAGCCGAATAGGCAGCTATTAGCAGAATACCAAGAGTTAGTTCACGAAGAGAGTGAGCTTTCAACCATGGTTGAGGCGGAGCTTTTCCACGATGCTCACACCTCAGATGGTGAATCGGTAGAGATACTTCTCAATGCGGGTTTAAGTGCTGATAGTAACATCGCGATCAATAGAGGGGTCGATGGTGTTGGGCTTTATCGAACGGAAATTTCATTTTTACTTCAGCACCGATTCCCCTCAGAAGAAGAACAAATTCAGCAGTATCGCTCGGTTTTAAATGCCTACCCTGATAAGCGAGTTGTGATGCGTACACTGGATGTTGGCGGTGATAAAGCCCTTCCCTATTTACCGATCGAAGAGGACAACCCATTCTTAGGCTGGCGTGGAATTCGTTTTACCTTAGATCATCCTGATATTTTTGTTATTCAACTGCGAGCGATGTTACGCGCGAGCACTCAGCATCATAACCTGAGCATTTTATTGCCGATGATTTCGAGTACTCAAGAGCTGGATGATGCATTACAGTTGATTGAACAAGCATTTAATGAGGTCAACCTGCAAGATGCTTCTATCCGAAAACCCCTGATTGGGATCATGATTGAAGTCCCTTCAATGCTTTATTTGTTGCCTTTGATTGCTGATAAAGTGGATTTTGTGTCGGTGGGTACCAATGACTTAACACAATATTTATTGGCGGTTGATCGAAACAATTCACGGGTTTCTGATGTCTATGAATCCATGCATCCTGCTGTCATCATGGCACTTAAGCATATTTATGATACATGTGAGCGTCATTCGTTGCCTGTATGTATTTGTGGTGAGTTAGCGGGTGATCCTATGGGCTCATTGCTACTGCTTGGGCTCGGTTATCGAACCTTGAGTATGAATACCTCTAATGTAGCTCGAATTAAATATTTGTTGCGTCATTCTGATGCTCAAGAACTTAAGGTACTTGCTGACACAGCCTTGATGCAGCCGTATGGTGAATCGATTTATACTATGATGCTGGAATATTTTGAACGTAAAGGTTTTGCTGGCTTCATCCGAGCGGGTAAAAAATAGGAACCACTTTGAATTACGAATTATTAAGCTTGCTGCTTGCGCTAGGTGCAGTGGTAGGTGTGATGGCTGGCTTGCTTGGTATTGGGGGAGGCCTAATCGTCGTTCCCGCGCTGCTCTTTCTCTTACCTATGGCGAATATTCAGCCTGATATCATTATGCAAATTGCATTAGCAACGTCGTTGGCCAGTATCATTGTTACATCTGGATCCTCAGCGTTAAACCACCTTAGGCTCGGCAATGTCGATATGTTTGTTGTTAAATGGTTGATGCCTGGCGTGATTGTTGGTGGGTTTGTCGGTTCGAATATTGCCGAATTGATCCCCGCCCAATATTTGCCAAAAGTCTTTGGGGTGATTGTGCTTCTGTTATCAATCCAAATGTTATTGTCGATTAAAACGACGATTCAACGAGCCATGCCGAGTTCAATCATCACTATGTGCTGTGGAGCAGGAATTGGTGTCGTGTCATCGTTGGCGGGAATTGGTGGTGGCTCGCTGTCTGTTCCGTTTTTAAATCGTCATGGCGTTGAGATGCGTAAAGCGGTAGGCTCCTCATCTGTGTGTGGTTGTGTGATTGCCATTTCTGGCATGCTTGGTTTTATCTTGCATGGTTCAGCAGTTGAAAGTTTACCCGCGTATAGCGTGGGTTATGTGTATCTTCCCGCATTAATCGCGATCACTTCTACCTCTATGTTAACCACTAGAGTCGGTGCAAATTTAGCCACTCGACTGCCAACTCCTGTGTTGAAAAAGATTTTTGCTGTATTTTTAATTTTTATCGCTGGCACAATGCTGCTGTAGACTCACTTTAAAAAGAGAACTTTCTTATGTCTCAGGGATTTATCGAATTCCCCAATATTGATCCTGTTTTACTTGAATTAGGACCAATCTCTATACGCTGGTATGGACTCATGTATTTGGTCGGCTTTATGTTCGCGATGTGGCTTGCTAACCGCCGAGCGGATAAACAGGGAAGTGGTTGGACGCGCGAAGAAGTCTCTGACCTACTTTTTGCTGGCTTTCTTGGTGTCGTGATTGGCGGCCGAGTAGGCTATGTACTGTTCTATAACTTTGATCTGTTTTTGCAAGACCCTCTCTACCTATTTAAGGTGTGGACGGGGGGGATGTCATTCCATGGCGGCCTGCTTGGTGTCATTACCGCGATGTTTTGGTATGCGCGTAGAAACCAGCGTACCTTCTTTGCGGTTGCAGATTTTGTCGCTCCATTAGTTCCGTTTGGTTTAGGGATGGGCCGTTTGGGTAATTTCATGAACAGTGAATTATGGGGACGTGTGACTGATGTGCCATGGGCGATTATTTTCCCAAATGGCGGCCCTTTGCCTCGTCATCCTTCTCAACTGTATGAGTTTGCGCTAGAAGGGGTTGTTCTCTTCTTTATTCTTAATTGGTTTATTCGTAAACCGCGTCCTGCTGGATCGGTGGCTGGTTTATTCTTGATGGGTTACGGCACCTTCCGTTTCCTTGTAGAATACGTTCGCCAACCTGATGCTCATTTAGGATTGTTTGGTGGCTTTATCTCAATGGGACAGATTCTTTCTCTTCCAATGGTATTGCTAGGGGCTCTGCTTATTGCTTGGGCCTATAAAATGAATAACAAAGTAACACGCTAACAGTTAGCAAAGGATAGATAGTGAAACAGTATTTAGATTTATGTCAGCGCATTGTTGACCAAGGTACTTGGATTGAAAATGAGCGAACGGGTAAACGCTGTTTAACCGTGATTAATGCTGATTTGACCTATGATGTTGGACAGAATCAATTCCCACTTGTTACCACGCGTAAGAGCTTCTGGAAAGCCGCAGTCGCTGAGTTACTTGGTTACATTCGAGGTTACGATAACGCTGAAGATTTTCGTAAGCTGGGCACGAAAACGTGGGATGCAAACTCGAACTTAAATGAAGTATGGCTCAAGAGTCCTTTCCGTAAAGGGGAAGATGACATGGGGCGCGTGTATGGCGTTCAAGGTCGTGCTTGGGCGAAACCTGATGGTGGCACGGTTGATCAGCTACGTAAGATTGTTGATGACCTAACCAAAGGGGTGGATGATCGCGGTGAGATCTTGAACTTCTACAACCCTGGTGAATTTCATATGGGTTGCTTGCGTCCGTGTATGTACAGTCATCACTTTTCACTACTGGGTGATACTCTGTACTTAAATAGTACTCAACGCTCGTGTGATGTCCCACTAGGGCTTAATTTTAATATGGTTCAAGTTTATGCATTTCTTGCCATCATGGCGCAGATAACCGGTAAGAAAGCGGGTGTGGCATATCATAAGATTGTAAATGCACATATTTATGAAGACCAACTTGCACCAATGCGTGATATTCAGCTGAAGCGTGAACCTTTATCGGTTCCTCGATTTAAAATTAACCCGAAGATCCAATCGTTAGAAGATCTAGAAACATGGGTGACTTTAGATGACTTTGAGGTTGAAGGTTATGAGTCTCATGAAGGTATCAAATACCCATTCTCGGTGTGATGTCACTGTAAACTCATATTGCCGTAAACGAATCTAATACTAAAAAGCCCCAATACCTTTCGGTGTTGGGGCTTTTTTACTATTCATAGAGAATTAAGCTCATAGTTAACGAAGCTCATCGTTAATTAAGCTGAGAAATTAAACCGTTAATGCGAGGATTGTACCTGGCATGATGATAAACACGCTGACTAAGTAAGCGGCCACAATGCCTCTATTCTTAACCGCCATGTCTGAAATAAAGTCAGCACACTTAACAGGCAGCTCACGAAGGAACGGAATACCGAAGATAAATACCGTCGCCAGAATGTTAAAGGCTAAGTGAACCAAAGCAATCTGTAGTGCGAACACGGCAAACTCACCAGATACAGCCGTTGCAGCTAATAGGGCTGTAATACACGTACCAATGTTTGCTCCAAGGGTAAATGGGTACACATCGCGAACTTTAAGCACGCCAGTACCAACCAGTGGCACCATCAAGCTTGTCGTTGTTGAAGACGATTGTACGAGTACCGTAACGATAGATCCTGATACTATTCCGTGAATCGGTCCACGACCAATCGCGTTCTTTAGAATCTCACGAGCACGACCAACCATTAGGCTCTTCATCAACTTACCCATGACGGTGATAGCAACGAAGATGGTCGCAATACCGAGAACAATAAGCGCAATACCACCAGCGACATCCCCAAAGGTTGATAGAGGCTCTTTAAGCGCGCTGACAACAGGTTTAGTGATTGGCTTTATAAAGTTTAAGCCTTTAATGCTCATATCACCGGTTGCTAGCATTGGTGAAACTAACCAGTGTGAAATCTTTTCTAGAATGCCAAACGCCATCTCTAACGGTAAGAAAATAGCGACTGCGAGTAAATTAAAGAAGTCATGGATAGTGGCACTAGCAAAAGCTCGTTTGAACTCTTGATTACATCGAACGTGGCCTAGGCTCACTAATGTATTGGTGACTGTTGTACCAATGTTTGCACCCATGATCATAGGAATGGCGGTTTCAACAGGCAAGCCACCAGCCACAAGGCCAACAATAATCGATGTGACGGTACTTGAAGATTGAATTAAAGCTGTCGCAACTAAGCCAATCATTAAACCGGCTACAGGGTGTGAAGCAAATTCAAATAGAACTTTTGCCTGTTCACCTGTTGCTAATTTGAAGCCGCTTCCAACCATAGAAACAGCAAGTAAAAGTAGGTATAGCATGAACGCCAAGTTAGCCCAGCGTAGCCAACGAGTCGTGCTTGAAATCGGCGCTGCAGCAGCAGTTGCTTGGTTAATCATAGTTATCTCCGTTTGACCATTTAAAGTAGGTTTGGTCGATTGTTGAATCTGTCCGCGATGTTAGAGGTTAAATATTTCAGTAATATGACACTTATGTGGCGAAGAAAGTTTTTTGTATGAATTCTCAGGAAATATTCATTTTTCTTGTAATTTTTGGATTTAAGTTGCTGATATTAAAGGTTTTTAAGGCGTAAATTGTTTAAGGTGTCTAGATGTCTATCGAGTAATTAATTTCAATTAAATGGCATTCCTATTACTTTTTTATTTTAAATATGAACATCATTGTTCGGGAAAAGTATGGAATTAGTTTGAACTGGTCGTAATTTCCGATAGTTTGTTGTGTGATGTAACATTTGCTATAAAGGCATACTCAAATGACTAGCACGATGGCTAACAATGTCTCATTTAAACTATAACCACCTATATTATTTCTGGATGGTGTGTAAACAAGGCTCAGTAACGAAAGCGGCGGATGCGCTGTTTTTGACGCCACAAACAGTGACCGGTCAAATTAAAGCTCTCGAAGAGCGTATGGATGGGAAACTGACTAAGCGTAATGGTCGTAGTATCGAACCGACAGAGCTTGGGCAACTGGTTTTTAAATACGCTGATCGTATGTTCGGCTTGAGCTATGAAATGCTTGATATTGTTAACTACAGTCAGCACTCCAACATATTATTTGAGGTAGGGGTGGCGGATGCGCTCTCCAAGCGAGTGGTAAGTAAAATCTTAATGACCACGGTTCCCGATGATGACAGCATTCACCTACGTTGCTTTGAGTCGACTCATGAAATGTTACTAGAACGTTTATCTCAGCATAAACTGGATATGATTTTATCTGACTGTCCGGTGGATTCAGGCAAGATCCCGGGTTTATTTAGTAAGAAGCTTGGTGAAACTAATATGAGCTTCTTCTGTACGGGTAATGTGGAAAATGTGAGTTTTCCAGCTGTTTTGGAAGAACGAAAATTGCTCATCCCTGGGAGCCGAACATCAATGGGGCGGAAAGTTCTACAGTGGTTTGATCGCCAAGGGCTTCAGCCTAATATTTTAGGTGAATTTGATGATGTTGCTTTAATGAAAGCTTTCTCACGCTACCACCAAGATGTGATTTTCTTAGCCCCAAGCTTGTATATGAACGAGATAGAAGATGAGCGTACATTGCAGTTATTAGGGCATATGGATGAGCTAAAAGAAGAATATTATGTCATTTTTGCTGAAAGGATGATCCAACATCCAGCCGTAAAAAATGTATGTGACGCCGATTTTAGTCAATTGTTTAAATGATCGCTTTTATTATCGCCAGTAAATGGATTATCATCGAATTATTATAAAAACATATAAAGTTACACTTATTTTATTTTACAGGGGTAGTACATGAACCTTGAAGAGATGGAAAAAAACTCTGCGAACGCGGTTGTTTTGCTGAAGGCCATGGCGAATGAAAGACGCTTGCAAATCTTATGTTTATTGCACAATCAAGAACTCTCTGTCGGTGAGTTGTGCTGTAATTTAGAATTGAGTCAATCTGCATTATCACAACACCTAGCGTGGTTGCGTAGAGATGGCTTGGTTGATACTCGTAAAGAAGCGCAGACGGTTTACTATAGTTTAAGTAGTAAAGAAGTGAAGGCGATGATTGAATTGCTTCATGGACTTTACTGTCAGGACTAATTTTAGATAGTCGCCATAGAGCGTGATCAATGAGAGAAGGTTGGTATGAAAATATCAGCCTTTTTTATCGTTTAAATATTTAATGATGCAGTCTGAAGGTGAGGTTTTGTTTACGGCTATAAAATTTAGATATAAAAAAACCGGCAAAAGCCGGTTTTTTTCGTTCACTAGAATCAAATTTCTATTAAAGAGCTTTGATTGCAGCAGTGAAACGAGACTTATGACGTGCAGCTTTATTCTTATGAATAAGGCCTTTAGTCGCCATACGGTCTAGAAGCGGTGTAACTTCTACTAGTGCAGCAGTTGCAGCTTCTTTATCGCCAGCTTCAATAGCTGCGATTGTTTTTTTCATGTAAGTGCGCATCATAGAACGACGGCTAGCATTGTGCTGGCGACGTTTCTCAGCTTGGATAGCGCGCTTCTTAGCAGATTTACAGTTTGCCAAGGGTCTAACTCCCAAAAACTTTAGTTCGGTGACAATTTAAGGGCGAGGACTATCCCTCATAGGCGCTTAAATGTCAAATGATTTGTGCAAAAACCCACCTGAACCAAACAAACTTTGGTATGGAAAGGTTATCGCGGTTAAGATGGCGGGGATTCTAACAGCATTTTTATACCAATGCTAATAAATATGATAGTTGAACGACGATAGTCATCAACATGACGCAAACTCAATGACATAGCATTGATAGCATTCCGAGGTTTTTGTGAGTAAACGACTATTAAAGTCAGGCTTGATTGTAAGTGCGATGACTTTTATTTCTCGTGTTCTAGGCTTAGTTCGCGACGTGGTAGTAGCCAATTTAATGGGAGCAGGGGCAAGTGCCGATGTGTTTTTCTTTGCTAATAAAATTCCTAACTTTTTACGTCGCTTATTCGCGGAAGGTGCGTTTTCTCAAGCTTTTGTTCCTGTTCTAACGGAATATCACGCCTCTGGAGATAAAGATAAGACTAGAGAACTTATCGCGAGGGCGTCGGGTACATTAGGTGTCATTGTCACTATCGTAACGTTAATCGGCGTTTTAGGCTCTGGGGTCGTAACGGCTATGTTTGGAGCTGGTTGGTTTATTGACTGGCTAAACGATGGACCGGATGCCGGTAAGTTTGAGTTAGCAAGCTTCATGTTGAAGATAACTTTCCCCTATTTATGGTTTATTACTTTTGTCGCGTTATCTGGAGCGATCTTAAATACACTTGGTAAGTTTGCCGTCTCATCATTTACGCCTGTTTTTCTGAATGTGATGATCATTGGCTGCGCGCTTTTTCTTGCGCCTAACTTAGAACAGCCAGAAATTGGATTAGCGATTGGAGTTTTTTTAGGTGGGTTAGTACAGTTTCTTTTTCAACTGCCATTTCTTATCAAGGCGGGCATGCTGGTTAAACCTCAATGGGGTTGGCATGATCCGGGTGTGGTAAAAATTCGCACATTAATGATCCCAGCGCTATTTGGTGTGTCGGTAAGTCAGATCAATTTGTTGTTTGATACTTTCATTGCCAGTTTTCTCGCAACGGGATCAATCAGTTGGCTTTATTACTCAGACCGTTTACTCGAATTTCCTTTAGGGCTATTCGGTATCGCGATTGCGACCGTCATACTGCCTGCGTTATCGCGTAAACATGTTGATGCTCAAAGTGAAGGCTTCTCCCACACGATGGATTGGGGGGTTCGAATGGTGACTCTTCTTGGGGTACCAGCAATGCTAGGGCTGATGGTATTGGCAAAACCCATGTTGATGGTTCTGTTTATGCGTGGAGAGTTTTCTCCTCATGATGTCCAACAAGCTTCTCTTTCTCTCCTTGCTTACGCATCCGGCCTACTTAATTTCATGCTGATTAAGGTGCTTGCTCCCGGTTATTACTCACGTCAGGATACGAAAACACCCGTTAAATATGGCATTATTGCGATGGTGACCAATATGGTATTTAACGCCATATTTGCATCACTCTATGGATATGTTGGACTTGCCATGGCGACGGCCCTCTCTGCTTTTGTCAATATGGCGCTCTTGTATCGAGGTCTGCATATTCAGGGCGTGTATCGCCTCACAAAGAGAACATTACTGTTTGTCGCGCGGTTAATGGTTGCTGGTGGTGTTATGGTCGCTACGGTGATTTGGTTGCTTGATGATATGTCCCTTTGGTTGACGTGGAACTTTAGCCAGAGAGTGCTCACCCTTGTTTATTTGATCGCAGCGGGAGCGGGTTCTTATCTATTAACCGTGTTACTTCTTGGTTTGCGCTTGAAAGACTTAAAAGTGGGAACTGATTAAGCGTTTTGGATGCTGACTGAGCAATAGTGGAAACGTAACAATTAGTATATAATCCGTCGGTTTCATACAGTGTTTAATGATAAATATAGGTTTTTAGTTAATTCAAATGGAATTGATCCGAGGCATTCATAATATAAAGTCGCAGCATCATGGCTGTGTACTCACTATCGGTAACTTTGATGGTGTTCATTTAGGACATCAAGAAGTTTTAAGCCAAGTGTCTGAACAAGCAGATGTTTTAGGTTTACCTTCGGTAGTCATGACGTTTGAACCTCAGCCAATGGAATTGTTTGCTAAAGACAAAGCTCCGGCGAGACTAACTCGATTGCGTGATAAATATGTACAGCTCAGCAAGCTGGATATAGATCGTTTACTTTGTGTGAATTTTAATGCGTACTTTGCTAATTTATCGGCAGAAGCCTTTATTCGTGACTTGTTGGTCACTCGTTTGGGTGTTAGATTTCTAGTCGTTGGTGATGATTTTTGTTTTGGTAAAGGCCGAGAAGGCAACTTTTCTATGCTCAAAAAAGCAGGAGAGGAGTTTGGTTTTCAGGTCGTGAGTACTCAAAGTTATTGTTTTAAAAATAATGGCTTACAGAAAAGAGTCAGTAGCACCGCCATTCGAGAAGCATTAGCCGCAGATGACATGAAAGCATCGGCTAAGATGCTTGGCCGAGAATACAGTATTAATGGCCGTGTTTCTCATGGTCGAAAATTAGGCCGAACCATTGGCTTTCCAACCGCGAATATCCCATTAAAACGCTGTGTATCTCCAGTGTCAGGGGTGTATGTTGTTCAAGCATTAGGTCTTGGAGAACAGCCTGTCGGTGGGGTAGCAAATATAGGTCAAAGGCCAACAGTTGATGGCGTTCGTCAGCAACTAGAAGTACATTTATTTAATTTTAGCGCGGATTTATACGGTAAGCAGTTAGAAGTAACGCTTTTGCATAAATTACGCGACGAAAAGAAATTTGAATCATTTGATGCTCTTAAGCAACAAATAGAATTGGATGCTGAAGCCGCAAGGGTGTGGTTGCTTCAGCCTAAACGTTAATCGGACAATTCCACCGATTAGCATAATGTCTAAACTTCGCCCAATATAACGGAATTAAGAATCGATGAGTGATTATAAAGATACCCTGAACCTACCTGAAACAGGGTTCCCAATGCGTGGCAACTTAGCCAATCGCGAACCAGAAATGCTTAAGCGTTGGTATAAAGAAGATCTTTACGGTGAAATCCGTAAAGCAAAGAAAGGTAAAAAATCTTTCGTATTACACGATGGCCCTCCATACGCTAACGGTGATATTCATATTGGTCACGCGCTGAACAAGATTCTTAAAGACATTATTATTAAATCGAAAACGCTTTCTGGTTTTGATGCACCGTACATCCCTGGTTGGGACTGTCACGGTCTACCAATCGAATTGATGGTAGAGAAGAAGAAAGGCAAGCCTGGTCAGAAGATCACAGCCTCTGAATTCCGTGAAGAGTGCCGTAAGTACGCTGCTGTTCAAGTTGAAGGTCAGAAAGAGAGCTTTAAACGTTTAGGTATCATGGGCGAGTGGGATAAGCCATACCGCACTATGGACTTTGGTACTGAAGCGAACATCATCCGTTCTCTTGGTAAAATCGCTGATCAAGGTCACTTACTGAAAGGTTTCAAACCTGTTCACTGGTGTACAGATTGTGGCAGTGCGTTAGCCGAAGCTGAAGTTGAATATAAAGATAAAGTATCGCCATCAATTGACGTTAAATTCCTTGCGGCAGACGAAGCTGCAACAGTAGGTAAATTCTCTCTGGCTGGCGATCACGCTGGTGAAGGTGAGCTTTCTATTGTTATCTGGACAACAACGCCTTGGACGCTACCGGCTAACCGTGCAGTTTGTCTGCGTGAAGATCTTGAATACGTAATGGTTCAAGTCGAAGCAACGGAAGAGCAAGCGGCTCAACGTATTATTGTGGCTTCTGAATTAGCAAAAGATGTGATGGATCGTGCTGGTATTGCACACTTCCATAACCTTGGTTTTGCAAGCGGTGCGGATCTTGAGCTTACTCAATTCAACCACCCATTCTACGATTTCACGGTTCCTGCTGTTCTGGGTGATCACGTAACAACTGATTCTGGTACTGGTGTGGTTCATACCGCTCCTGGCCATGGTCAAGAAGATTTCGTGGTTGGTAAAAAATACGACCTAGAAATCGCAAACCCAGTTGGCTCAAATGGTGTTTATCTACCAGATACAGAGCTATTTGCTGGTCAGCACGTGTTTAAAGCGAACGATTCAGTACTAGAAGTATTGAAAGAGAAAGGCGCATTACTGCACCACCACGCTTATGAGCACAGCTACCCACATTGCTGGAGACACAAAACGCCAATCATTTTCCGTGCAACACCACAATGGTTCATCTCAATGGATCAAGCTGGCCTACGTGCAAAAGCACTAGAGTCAATTAAGAGTGTTGAGTGGTTGCCTGAATGGGGTCAAAGCCGCATCGAAGGTATGGTTGAAGGTCGCCCTGAGTGGTGTATCTCTCGTCAACGTACTTGGGGTGTACCAATTGCTCTGTTCGTTCACAAAGAGACGTCAGAACTTCACCCAGATAGCCCAGCGCTTATTGAAAAAGTAGCGAAGCTTGTTGAAGAGAAAGGCATTCAAGCTTGGTGGGATGTTGACACAGCTGAACTTATGGGCGCAGAAGACGCTGATAAGTACGAAAAAGTCATGGATACGCTAGACGTATGGTTCGACTCTGGTGTGACGCACTTCTCTGTTGTGGATTCTCGTGAAGAGTACAACTTCCCTAATGAAGAGAGAACTCACAGCGCTGATCTTTACCTTGAAGGTTCAGATCAACACCGTGGCTGGTTCCAGTCTTCACTGATTTCATCTATCGCGATGAAAGACGTAGCGCCTTACAAGCAAGTGCTTACGCATGGTTTCGTGGTAGATGGTAACGGCCGTAAGATGTCTAAATCTATCGGTAATGTTGTCGCGCCTAAAGATGTAACCAACAAACTAGGTGCGGATATTCTGCGTCTGTGGGTTGCTTCAACAGACTACACTGGCGAAGTTGCGGTTTCTGATGAAATCCTTAAGCGTTCAGCGGATGCTTACCGTCGTATTCGTAACACAGCACGTTTCTTCCTAGCAAACCTAAACGGCTTCAACCCTGAAACTGATTTAGTGCCAGTTGAAGAGATGGTTGCTCTGGATCGTTGGGCTGTGGGTCGTGCATTCGCAGCACAAGAAGAGATTGTTGCAGCATACGGTGAGTACAACACACACGGCGTAACACAACGTCTTATGCAGTTCTGCTCTATCGAAATGGGTTCTTTCTACTTAGACGTAATCAAAGACCGTCAGTACACTGCGAAATTGGGCGGACACGCTCAACGCAGCTGCCAATCAGCGCTTTACTACATCGTAGAAGCATTGGTTCGTTGGATGGCTCCAATCATGTCATTCACTGCTGATGAAATCTGGAACGAAATGCCAGGCACACGTGATAAGTTTGTATTCACTGGCGAATGGTTTGACGGTTTAGTTGCTCTATCTGAAGAAGAAGCGCTGAACAACGAATTTTGGACTGAAATCCAAGGCGTTCGTGGCGCAGTAAACAAACTTCTAGAAGATGCTCGTAAAGAGAAAACCATTGGTGGTTCACTTCAAGCTGAAGTGACGCTTTACGCTGATGATGCTCTAGCGGCAACCATTAACAAGCTAGAAGATGAACTGCGTTTTGTATTGCTAACGTCTAAAGCACAAGTGAAAGCGCTAAGCGAAAAAACAGACAGTGCACACGCTACTGATGTTGAAGGTCTATTCGTAGAAGTCGCGGCAACAGAAGCTGAGAAGTGTGATCGTTGTTGGCACCATACATCAGATGTCGGCACAATCGAAGGTCACGAGAAAGTATGTGGTCGCTGTGCAACAAACGTATCTGGTGAAGGTGAAGAGCGTAAATACGCTTAACCAATTCAATTATTTACGATTGCATTGAACTTTTAATCTATTTAGCAGCCCCAGTATTTACTGGGGTTGTTTTTAGGATTTGGAATGACAGAAGTAACATTGAAACAGTCTGGTGTTCGTTGGTTATGGCTTGCTGTACTGATCTTTATTGCCGACATTAGCATCAAATTATTCGTGATGGATAACATTGGTTATGGCTGGGCGAATCGCATTGAAGTATTGCCCTTCTTTAATTTTTTGTATGTGCATAACTACGGTGCTGCGTTTAGCTTTTTGAGTGATCAAGCGGGTTGGCAACGTTGGTTGTTTACTGGTATCGCTTTTGCTGTAACGGCAATGCTCACCTATTGGATGAGTAAGTTACCTGCAAAAGATAAATGGAACAATATTGCTTACGCCATGATTATTGGTGGTGCAGTCGGCAATGTATTTGATCGAGTTGTTCATGGTTTTGTTGTCGATTATCTTGATTTCTTTTGGGGAACGTATCATTGGCCGGCCTTTAATTTAGCGGACTCTACGATTTGTGTTGGCGCTGCGATGATCATCCTTGATGGTTTTCGTAAAAAAGACGATGCAAAGTAACCGCCTCGCTCAAAATTAGAATAACCTTAAGCGCTGTCCGTTGATTCGGTCGGCGCTTTTTGTTATTTAAGTTAAACGTATAAAAACAATAACGAACATTAAATTGACCCAAGGAAGAACCAACGTGACAACAATACAAAAAGAGAGCGCAGTAACCCTGCATTTTACGATTAAACTGAGTGATGGTTCTGTTGCTGATAGTACACATAGCATGGATAAGCCAGCGAAACTTGTTATCGGAGATGGTAGCCTAAGTGACAGTTTTGAGCAGTGTTTAATCGGGCTTCAAGTGGGTGAGAAGCAAGCGATAGAGCTTAAAGCTGAAGATGCTTTTGGCATGCCAAACCCAGACAATATCCATCATATGGACAGAGCTAAATTTGTTGGTGATGCAGAGGTTGAAGTTGGCACTATCATGGCGTTTAGTGGGCCGGATGGTATGGAAATTCCTGGTATCATCGCCGATATTGCGGGCGATTCAGTGACGGTGGATTTTAACCATCCACTGGCAGGGCAAGATGTCACTTTTGAAGTTGAAATTTTGTCTGTTGAGTAACTCATCGTTTAACGTAAAATAGCCGACCAAATAAGATAATACCCATGAGCAATGAAATGAAAATCATGTTAGCCAATCCACGAGGTTTTTGTGCCGGAGTGGATCGTGCCATTAGTATCGTTGAGCGCGCACTTGAACTGTATCAGCCGCCGATTTATGTTCGCCATGAAGTGGTGCATAACCGTTTTGTGGTTGAAGGGTTAAAGCAGCGTGGTGCCATTTTTGTCGAAGAACTGAATGAAGTGCCAGACGATAATATTGTGATTTTTTCAGCTCATGGTGTATCGCAAGCGGTTCGACAAGAAGCTAAAGAGCGAGAGCTTACGGTCTTTGATGCGACTTGTCCTCTGGTGACCAAAGTGCATATGGAAGTGGCTCGTGCAAGCCGTAAGAATATGGAAGTGGTGCTCATTGGTCACGCTGGACATCCAGAAGTCGAAGGCACAATGGGGCAGTACGCCAGCCAAACGGGTGGGATGTATTTAGTCGAGAAGCCAGAAGATGTAGAGAAACTCGTCGTCAACGATCCGAGTCACTTGCACTATGTGAGCCAAACGACCCTATCTGTAGATGAAACGTCTGACGTGATTGAGAAGTTGCGTGAAGTATTCCCTGAGATCCAAGGGCCGCGTAAAGATGACATTTGTTACGCGACTCAAAACCGTCAAGATGCGGTTCGTGAACTAGCGGAAGACGTTGATGTAGTCGTTGTCGTCGGCTCTAAAAACTCATCAAATTCTACCCGTTTGAAAGAGTTAGCTGAAAAGCTAGGCACTCCAGGCTACTTAATTGATTGCCCTGAAGATATTAACCCTGAGTGGTTTGAGGCTAAATTGAAAATAGGTGTGACGGCGGGAGCATCGGCACCTGAAGAGTTGGTGAAACAGATCCTAGATCGCATTCAAGAACTCGGCGCTCAGAGCATTGAAGAGGTCTCTGGTCGTGAAGAGAATATGTTCTTTGAAGTGCCAAAAGAGTTACAAATCAAGCAGATTGATTAATTGCATTTCATTATGATTGTAAAAGGCGACCCTATTTGAGGTCGCTTTTTTATGGGTTTAAATTGACTGAATCTGATCTAAACGTATCAAAACGTCTACTGGATCCCTAGGGTCTCTTTCAGAGCTTTTAAAAACCGTCGACTGACTGGAATTTCATAATCCGTCAGTGTGAGGATCTCGGCCAATCCATTTTCCAATAGTTTGATCTCTTTAATCGCTTTTATGCTGACCAAATACTGGCGGTGACACCGGATCAAGTCAGTTTTCTCTTCCAAATTTTTCAGCGTTAACTGAGTCGATGCGGTTTGGTTTTGCGTCCTAACATGTACACCACTGATATCACTATAGGCACATTCAACGTTTTCTGTAGCAATGATCATAATACGATTATGTCCAACACAAGGAATCTGGTCTAAGTGCGTGGGAGCAATCGCAGCGATGTTTTGTGGCTCGGATTGAGCGTTAAAACGGGCAACTTTAACGAGACGAGAAACGGTTTTCTTTAGGCGGCAAGGATCGACAGGTTTCAAAAGATAATCAAAAGCATTATCTTCAAAAGCTTGTATTGCGTATTGATCAAAAGCCGTCACAAACACCACCGTTGGCATGGTGTCAGGATCCAGCATGCTCAACAGTTCGATACCTGAAATCTGAGGCATCTGAATATCGAGAAAAACCACATCAGGTTTCAAACTGTTGATCTTCTGTAGGCCTTCGATAGCGTTGCTTGCAAGATCGACGACATCAATTTCGCCCGTTTGTGCCAGTAACTCTGCAAGCTCTTCCCGAGCAAAAAGTTCATCATCTATGACAAGTGCAGTTAACATTCAATCGCCTTAATGGTCAGCTTGATTTGAAGGAAGAATGATAAAGCTCATTCGAGTGTAGTGCTGTGGTTTTACTTCTATTTTTAGTGTTATGTCACGGCCCAACTTATTGGTGAGGCGTTTGCTTACAATATCTAAGCCTAACCCCGAGTGATCAGACTCCGGTTTAACATAAGCTCCCGCATTATCCTCCACCACAATTTGATAGCCCTGCTTACATTGTTGGCTATAAATCTTGACGCAGCCACCTTCCAGTAAATTTGAAATACCGTGTTTAATCGCGTTTTCGACTAAAGGTTGCAGAGTAAAACTAGGGATTTTGACTTCCAGTAACCTAGGCTCGATATCAAATTCAACCTCTAACCTATCGGTAAATCTCGCCTTTTCTATGGTTAGGTATGCATTGACGTGTGCCAACTCATCTTTCAGCGTCACCGTCTCGATATTCTGCTTTAAGTTGCTACGGAAGAAGTGTGAAAGGTGCTGTATGAGTTCTCGTGCTTTGTCTGGATCTCTGCGCGTGATCGCACTAATGGTATTAAGTGCATTAAACAGAAAATGCGGGTTAACTTGTGCGTGCAGCAATTTGATCTCCGCTTGAGTGAGTAAGGTCTGCTGCTGTTGATAGTCACAATAAAGGATCTGGCTTGAAAGAAGTTGGGCAATCCCTTCTGCCATCGACATATTAATCGTCGAGAAGAGTTTCCTACGAGGTTCATACAACTTAATGGTTCCAACCACCTCGCTTCCTGCTCTCAGAGGGATAATGAGTGCTGAACCAAGTTTACATTCAGAAGAAATTGAGCACTGGTAAGGATTTTCTGTCCCATCTAAATAGATAATATCGTTTTTCTCCATAGAGGAGAGGGTGCATTGAGAAGATATGACAGTATTGGGTTTATGGTGATCATCGCCAATGCCGACAAACGCGAGAATTTTCTCTTTATCTGTGATGGCGACAGCGCCGACGTTGGTCTCTTCGTAAACGATACGAGCAATTTTTTCTGCATTTTCGGAGTTGAACCCGGTGTGCAAAATGCCGACAGAGCGATCTGCAATCGAGAGTGCTCGACGTGAGAAAGTGGCTGAATATTTTTCAAAAATGGTTTTCCTGTCCTGAAGGATACTCATGAAAAGGGCTGCACCAACGGAGTTTGCGATGATCATTGGTGCTGCAATATCAGAGACGAGAGCATAAGCTTGGTCGAAAGGTTTAGCGACCAATAGAAGCAGCAGCATTTGAACAATTTCCGCAACCAGAGTGATGCTAAATACCACCACCGGATTAAACAGTTGCTCGCTCTTATCTTTACGTACTAAGTAAATATGCAGTAGTCCGCCAATTAAGCCTTCAGCTGTCGTTGAAATGGCACAAGCTACATCGGTAAATCCACCTAATGTATAACGGTGTATTCCGCCAGTTAGACCGACAGCAAATCCGACAATTGGGCCTCCAAATAGCCCGCCCATTACCGCGCCAATGGCTCTGGTATTGGCTATCGCATCGTTGATCTGCAAACCGAAATAGGTGCCCATGATACAAAAAAGGGAGAATAAAACGTAGCAACTGAACTTATGACTGAAACGAGATGAGATGTTCAGTAGAGGCAAAAAAATGGGTGTTTTACTTAGCATGTAGGCCAGTACAAGGTAAACACACATCTGCTGAAGCAGAGATAAAACCAATTCCATAATTGTCACCTAGGGGAGATATAGGGTGTATTTTAAAGCAAACTACTAGGATGTGTTGAGCTTTCGTGATTAAAACTGACTGAATCGATCTCCTTTTGTTTTTAAGAGATAAAATAAAACCCATCACGGAGATGGGTTTTTTCTTAATTTAGCAAGTGAAGGTAACGTTGACGCTTACGCTGTTTCAGTGACAGCTTTAGTTTTATCGGATGTTTCATCTTCATCAGCAAAGTCGTCACCTTTGCCTTTTGAACGTTTAATCACATAAGCAGTAACGGATAGTGCCGTCACAATCCCTGCAATGGTTGAAACCGTCATTGGTAAGCCGAAACCGAGTTGGCTATTGCTTAGAATAAAGGTCACACAAACAGTGGTCATAAATATCGCTGGGACCGTCGCAACCCAATGCAGTTTATTGTGGCGTAGTAGGTAAGCTGAAGCCGTCCATAGCATCATCACTGCTGTCGATTGGTTAGCAAAACCGAAGTAGCGCCAGATTATACCGAAATCAACTTGAGTTAAGATTCCACCAAGAACAAACAGAGGCAGTGCCATAAATAGACGGTTACGCAGTGTTTTCTGTTCCATGTTGAAGTATTCAGCCAAAATCAAACGGCTTGAACGGAAAGCGGTATCGCCAGAAGTGATAGGTAAAATGACCACACCAAGGAAAGCCAACACGCCACCAAATACACCAAGCAGACCAAATGAAGCGCTGTACACGACGTTACCCGGACCGCCATTCTTAATCGCTTCTGCAAGAGAATCTACTGAGCCGAAGAAAGACAAGGCAAGTGCACACCAGATCAGCGCGATAATGCCTTCACCAATCATTGCTCCGTAGAAGACAAAGCGACCATTCTTTTCGTTTTCCATGCAGCGCGCCATCAAAGGAGATTGGGTAGCGTGGAAGCCAGAGATTGCACCACAAGCGATAGTGATGAATAGAGCAGGCCAAAGTGGCAGATCGTTAGGGTTCATATTTGTGAACATGTCGCTCACTTCATAGCCGCCTAAAATCGTATGTTCATCTGATAAGCCAATGGCAGTGATAAGACCGACAGACATGAAAATCAGCAGTGCACCAAAGAATGGGTAGAAACGGCCAATAATTTTGTCTACCGGAACCACGGTAGCTAGAATGTAGTAAGCGAAGATAATGATGACCATCGTTGTCATCGACATAGCGATATCAGTTTGATCGTTAACTAAAGTAGTGATCATGCCAGCAGGCGCTGAAACGAAAACCACACCAACAAGTAGAAGTAGAATAATGGCAAAAATGTTCATGAAATGTTTTGCGCCATTGCCTAGGTATCGACCTGTGATGGTAGGTACTGATGCGCCGCCATTTCGAATAGAGAGCATACCTGAGAAGTAGTCATGAACGGCACCGGCAAAGATACAACCAATGACAATCCATAGCATTGCCGCGGGGCCGTAAAGCGCACCCATGATAGGGCCGAAAATTGGACCAACGCCTGCAATGTTGAGTAGCTGAACCAAATAGACTTTCTTGGTCGACATTGGTACGTAATCCACACCATCTTGTTTTGTTATTGCTGGTGTAGGGCGGTTTTCATTAATACCAAATACTTTCTCAATGAAAGCACCGTAAATAAAATAGCCACCGATTAGTGCGGCCACACAAGTTAGAAACCACATCATAATTTGTTATCCCTTCTATTTGTATTCCGAATTCAGGTTAAGTTTATCTGTCGTATGAGATAGTAAAACTGCCACTCGCTCACGTCATGCGCTTCTAAGGTGAGTGGTGGAATAGCGAATTAAGTGGTAGCCATTAACGTTAAGTGGTTTTGGCTATTTCGAGAAATCGTCAGTGATATGAAAGTGGATTATTATTATGATTGTCTGCGAAGAGTTTTGGTAAACTAACCTTATTCTGAGCGGGTGAACCTCTTAGATATTAAACGTCTAAGTTTGGCTAAAATACGGTGATTCTGTTGAGCCTAATTGAAAATTAATGTGCACCATAAATGAGTACTACAAAGGATTGAACGTGAGAAAAACAATAGTAGTTGGCCTGTTAATTGGTTTGGCGGGATGCGCGGCATCGACACAGCAGTTAGCAGAAGATGGAGATTGGTCTGAAATTGGATACCGTGACGGGTTAAGAGGCCAGACTCAACGCAGTTATAGTGCGTTGAATAAGTTTGGGCAGGCAAATCAAGCCGATTATGACCAAGGTTACCTAAAAGGTGTGGCGGAATATTGTAATCCTGATCATGCGTATCAGATTGGTTTGTCGGGTTTTAATTATGAGGGAGTATGTGAAGGGACAGAGGAAGCCCAACGATTCCGAATGGAATGGCAACGTGGCTGGGCAGATTCAAATAATTAGAGCCGGTCATTCTTAATCATCCATAGCCAACATGACTGCTTAACTATGGATGACTGATGTTATTTAGATTGCTCTACCGCTTTACGTAAGAACCCTTGTTGATGGCTTAATTGTTCTTTCGCTTCGTCTAAGTTGAGATCCGTTAAGATCATCAATATTGCCAGTTTTACATCATAGTCTGTGTGTTTCAGTGTAATCACAGCTAATGATTTTGGGCAGTCGGTCGCTTGCATGACAATCCTGACGGCGCGCGCAACTAACTTCTCATTTGTTGCCTTCACGTCGACCATCAAGTTCTGATAACTTTTACCTAAGCGGATCATACTGGCGGTCGTGAGCATATTCAGTACGAGTTTTTGTGCGGTTCCAGATTTCAAACGCGTCGAACCTGTCAGTACTTCTGGGCCTACGACTGGGCAAATCGCGATGTTGGCGATATCCGCGATAGGAGAGTTTGGGTTGCAAGAGAGTGCAACAGTTGTGGCTCCAATGTCATTCGCGTACTCCAAAGCCCCAATCACATAAGGTGTGCGACCACTTGCCGCGATCCCAACCACAACATCGTTGGTATTAAATTGGATGTTTTTGAGATCTTGTTCTCCGAGTTCCAGTGAATCTTCCGCCCCTTCTTGCGCTTTTAGAATGGCTTTTGGACCACCGGCAATTAAACCGATCACCATTTGATCTGACACGCCAAAAGTGGGTGGGCACTCCGAAGCATCGAGCACGCCTAAGCGGCCACTGGTTCCGGCTCCCATGTAGATCAAACGCCCGCCAGATTTGAAAGCAGCAGTAATTTTTTCAACGGCTTGCGCGATCTCTGGAATCACTTTTTCGACCGCGATGGGAACTTGTTTATCTTGTTGATTGATCCGTTGGATGATTTCATGCGCCGAAAGCAAATCGATATCCATGGTCTCAGGGTTACGTCCTTCAGACACTAATTGTGAAAGCGCTGAAAGTAGAGCGTCGTTTGTCATTAAATATCCTTAATCCACATGACAGGGATCGATAGGGTAAATTACCCCGAGAGAAGCAAGTCGGCTTGCTCCTGTTACTTGTGGCAAGTTGCTTGGTAAGCCATGAATGCGTTGATGAGCTAACCATGCGAAAGCCATCGCTTCCATATAGTCACTATCAATACCTTTAGTTTGTGTCGAAGCTACTATCCAATTTGGAAGCAACTGTTGCAGGCGAGCCATGAGAAACGTATTTCTTACGCCACCGCCACAAACTAACAGTTCGGGCTTATTTCCTACTTGATAACGCAACACTTCATTGGCAATTGAAACCGCAGTGAACTCCAGTAGTGTTGCTTGTACATCTTCACCCGTAAGTGAGTGGTGGGCTAATTGTAATTCTAACCAAGGTAAATTAAACCGCTCTCTTCCGGTACTTTTGGGCGCGGCTTGAGTGAAATAATCATCACTTAACAGTTGGTTTAGTAATGGTTCACTGACTTGCCCACTTTGAGCATATTGCCCATCATGATCATATTGCTCCCCGCGCTGCTTTTTAATCCATGCATCCATAAGCATATTGCCAGGACCTGTATCATATCCAATAACGCTAGGCTCAAAATTGATGTCACTCGGATGTTCAGGGTTTAATTGCGCTGGAAGTACGGAAATATTTGAAATACCGCCGATATTCAGAACCACGACCGTTGAATCTTGTGTGCTGAAAATATGCTGATGAAAGGCCGGAACCAGTGGAGCACCTTGCCCTCCTAAGGCCATATCTTTACGGCGAAAGTCAGCCACAGTCGAAATATTTGTCCGTGCCGAAATAATATTGGCATCACCGAGTTGCATGGTAAATGGAGCATCACCCGTTGGCTGGTGAAACACGGTCTGCCCATGGTTACCAATGGCAGTGACCGCAGAGGCCAGAGTGTTCGATTTTTCGAGGAGTTGCAGTACGGCATCGGCAAATAGGTGACCAAGCTGGTGGTCCAACTCGCCAATCGCAATCAGATCGGTTTTTTGCCCAATACAGACTTTAAGAAGACGTTCTTTCAGTTCGCTTGGCATAGGAAATTCATCATGCGCGAGTAGAGTGATGTTAGTACCCTCAATGGAAACTAAAGCTGTATCAACACCGTCCATACTCGTTCCAGACATCACGCCAATATAAAGTTCTTTATGATCTATTCTTAAGCTCTTGAACCGCATTCCTAAACTCTTCCAAAGATTGGTTTAAAAACATTGTAAAGCAAATTCAAAGGGAATAATCTCGTGAAGTGTATGAAATTTGGTTTAAAAAGGGATAAATATGGGACCGTTGTGGGTTGATGTTGCTGGCTACGAGCTGACCGCTGAAGACAGAGAAATTTTAGAGCATCCAACGGTTGGGGGCCTCATCCTATTTGCTAGAAATTATCACGATAGCAAACAACTGTCAGCGTTGAATAAAGCGATCCGCAAGGCTGCAAAACGCTCAATACTGATCGGGGTTGATCAAGAAGGTGGTCGAGTACAGCGTTTTCGCGACGGTTTTTCGATTATCCCAGCCGCTCAAGAATTTGCGACAAAGAATAATGGTGAGCAATTAGCAGAGCAGGCTGGCTGGTTGATGGCTGCGGAGCTGATTGCCCACGATATTGATCTGAGTTTTGCGCCTGTATTGGACAAAGGCCACGACTGCAAAGCGATTGGAAATCGAGCGTTTGGTGAAGATATTGAGACCATTGTTCGTCATAGTAGTGCATTCATTAACGGTATGAAGTCGGTTGGAATGGCGACAACAGGAAAGCACTTTCCTGGACATGGCGGTGTGATTGCGGACTCCCACTTAGAAACCCCTTACGATCCAAGAGACGACATCTTCGAAACGGATATGGCAATATTTAAAGCACAAATTGAAGCCGGGATATTAGATGCAATGATGCCTGCTCATGTGGTTTATTCTCACTACGATGATCAGCCTGCGAGTGGCTCTCAATATTGGTTACAGAAGGTGTTGAAGCAAGAGTTAGGTTTTAAAGGCTTGGTTTTCTCTGATGACTTAACGATGGAAGGTGCCGCTATTATGGGCGGGCCGGCTGACAGAGCAAAAGCGGCCTTGAATGCGGGTTGCGATATGGTGTTGATGTGTAATAAGCGAGATGCACAAATTGAAGCTCTTGATCACTTAGCGATACAAGACGTGCCTTTAGCACAATCATTGCTTAAAAAACACAGCTTTGATTTATCTACACTTCACTCAGATACTAGATGGAAAGAGGCCTCAGAGACGATTAAGCGAATGCTTGGCAGTGAGTGATAAATAGACACATTATAATTTTAGATAAGGCGATATGTTGAGTATTGCCTTTTTTGTATGTATGAACCTTACTCTCATCCTATTTTCATCATAAAGCGAGTTAAAATATGAGTGTAAATTTAATCTTACACTTAATGTTTTTTATTGTTTACACTTGCAATCGTTTTTGTAGCTGTTATTGTGTTTTTAAAGATAGTTAGCCCAAATGGAAATATTGGGTGTAAAAATAAATATACAGGTTGAGTTATGCAAAAAAGTGAATTAAGCAATGTCAATATCATCGACGAACAGGTACTGATTACTCCTGAGGAGTTAAAAGCAAAACTACCTTTGAGTGATAATGCTCGTCGTTTCATTCAAGAGTCTCGTCAAACTATCGCAAACATCATTCATAAGAAAGATCATCGCATGCTTGTTGTATGTGGCCCATGTTCTATTCATGATATTGAAGCCGCGAAAGAGTACGCGAAACGTCTAAAAGCCTTATCGGAGCAACTTAGCGACCAACTGTATATTGTTATGCGTGTTTACTTTGAAAAGCCTCGTACCACTGTTGGTTGGAAAGGTTTGATCAATGACCCTCATCTAGACGGTACTTTCGATATTGAGCATGGTTTGCATGTTGGTCGTGAGTTGCTTGTTGAACTTGCTGAGATGGAAATCCCACTAGCGACAGAAGCGCTTGACCCGATTAGCCCACAATACTTGGCTGATACTTTCAGCTGGGCTGCGATTGGTGCTCGTACAACTGAATCGCAAACTCACCGTGAAATGGCAAGTGGCCTTTCAATGCCAATTGGTTTTAAAAATGGTACTGACGGTAATTTAGGTACAGCAATCAATGCTATGCAAGCCGCTTCTTCTAGCCACCGTTTTATGGGGATCAGCAGCGAAGGACAAGTTGCACTACTGACAACTCAAGGTAACCCTAATGGCCATGTTATTTTGCGTGGCGGCAAGCAGACCAATTACGATTCGGTTTCAGTACACGAATGTGAACAAGAGTTGGCGTCAACAGGGCTAGATGCTTCGCTAATGATCGATTGTAGCCATGCGAACTCACGCAAAGATTTTCGCCGTCAACCGCTTGTCGCTGAAGACGCGATTCATCAAATTCGTGAAGGCAATAAATCGATCATTGGGTTAATGATTGAGAGCCATATTAACGAAGGAAATCAGCCTTCAGATATTCCTCTGAATGAGATGAAGTACGGGGTTTCTATCACGGATGCATGTATCAATTGGGATGCAACTGAGGCACTATTAAGACATGCTCATACTGAATTAGTACCGTTTTTAGAAAACCGTCTATAAAGATAAAAGGGACGTTAATGGCTGTTGAATTAAACGAATTACGCGATCAAATAGATGCCGTCGATAAACAGATGCTTGAGCTTCTTGCTCGTCGTTTAGCTTTAGTTGAAAAGGTTGGGGAAGTAAAAAGCGAGCATGGTTTGCCGATTTATGCACCTGATAGAGAAGCGGCAATGCTGGCTTCTCGTCGCGAAGAAGCGGCTAAGCAAGGAGTGCCACCACAACTGATTGAAGATATTTTACGCAGAACAATGCGTGAATCTTACGCCAGCGAAAAAGATTCAGGCTTTAAGTGCTTGAATCCACAGCTTCGCTCAGTAGTGATCATTGGTGGTAATGGTCAGCTTGGTGGGCTTTTTGGTCGAATGTTTAGTTTGTCAGGTTATGACGTCAAAGTGCTTGGCAGCCAAGATTGGCATAAAGCGGATGAACTACTTAGCAATGCTGGTCTTGTTGTCGTGACTGTGCCGATTCACCTTACTGAAGGTGTGATTGAAAAACTGGGTAATTTGCCTGACGATTGTATTTTATGTGATTTAACCTCTATCAAATCGAAACCCGTGCAGAGCATGTTAGCGGTGCATAACGGCCCTGTTGTTGGTTTGCACCCGATGTTTGGCCCTGATGTACCAAGCTTAGCTAAGCAAGTGATTGTTTACTGTGACGGACGTGGTGAAGAGTCTTACCAATGGTTGCTGAAACAGTTTTCGATTTGGGGCGCAAGTTTATGCCAAATTGAGGCGGGTGAGCACGATCATGGTATGACGTTAATCCAAGCATTACGCCACTTCACCTCTTTTGCTTACGGCTTACACCTAAGTAAAGAGAATCCAAATATTGATCAGTTATTGAAACTGAGCTCTCCGATTTATCGTTTAGAGCTGGCAATGGTAGGGCGGTTGTTTGGTCAAGACCCGAATCTGTACGGAGATATTATTCTCGCGTCACAAGATAACATCGACATGATTAAGCGTTTCCATCAAAGTTTTGGTGAAGCCATTAAAGTACTCGACGGGCATGATAAAGAAGCGTTTGTTGATAACTTTAATCAAGTCAGTGATTGGTTTGGTGATTACTCTCAGCAATTTTTGGAAGAGAGCCAGAACTTATTAAAACAAGCGAATGATGCGATTCATCGAGTTTGATTCGCTCTTAAGCCTTTATAGAACATAAGGTTAGATAGAAAATAAATATCGACAAAAAAGAGCTGTGAAATACAGCTCTTTTTTATTGTTTAAAATAACGCATTATTTAGCATTAGCGAGTGATGCTTGATTTATCATTTGCGTCATCACTCAATACCGTTTCGATACTGCTGTCAGTATACGGAGCATTAGTTAAGTTGATCTGTAGGCGAACCATGTTATCAATCAATTTGACCAGCGGAGCCCATTTCAGCTTCTTCTCTTTTTCAAATACGTAATTGAAATTTTCTGGTGTCCAATCCATAAGGTATTGTGGATTGAGTGAGCGACCTAGAAATCGTACTTCATAATGAAGGTGTGGGCCTGTTGAATTGCCAGAGTTACCACATGTCGCTAATACATCGCCCTTACTGACAAACTGACCACTCTTGGCTTTGAAGCTTTTTAAGTGAGCGTAAGAGCTCATGAATCCGAATGAGTGACGAACGGTTAGGAAGTTTCCAAACCCTTTTTTGCTTGGCCTAACGGTTTCAACGACACCATCCGCAGGGGCTAAAATCTGCTCTCCGCGCTTACAAGTCAGATCTATACCAGTATGAGTATGGCGTTTTCCGCTAATTGGATTGGTCCTGCGTCCATAAGAGGAGGAGATGCGCTGATAGGTGACAGGGCTATCATTTGGAATCAATCTAAACATGGTTGCGCGAACGGCGGAATCAATGGCAGCGGCATCGATTCTCTCTTCTAAAGAGCTATCATTGGTCAGTAAGTCTTCATCCGCCAAGCCTAATACGGATTCCACATCATAAACGCGCTTTCCTAAAATATGGATTTGCGAATTTTTTTGTTCAAGTGATTGAGATAATGAGTGGCTAGTATCAACTTGTTCCTCATAAAGCGCTTCAATAGCCTTTTTTTCAGTTTTTAGATTTGAAATGGCGGCTTCGAACTCTTGTTGAGTCGTATGCATTTCAGATTGCATTAACTGGCTATCGTTGTATTGCTGGTACAAAAAAGTACCGAGTAATGCAGGCACGGTCGTTAAAGTAGCCAAAATAGCTAATATTGATCTCTTACCGAAATGAAACGCTTGATCCCCGCTTTGTGCAGGGATAATGATGGAAATTTTTTTGGACATATTAACTTTTGTATATATTAACTAACGTGACTACGTAATTGGCAGACAATAGCAAAATCGTTTGATTAAGCCTCTTCGCCTAGATCTGATAAATGTTCTATTTCGCGGTGCAGTAAATGATCATCGCCCACGTTGAGTTCAACCAATCTTTTTAGGTGGCTGATACTATCAATATCAATATTATCAATGATTAGACGAATTATATCGTCTTGAGTGTTTAGAACTTTCGCTTGAAGATGAATAGTTATATCACTTTCAGGCAGTGTAAATGAAACGGTGACCGCCGAATTCATCTCTAGATCTGGAGTTTGCTCTGCTGATAACAGTAGTCCATGTAAAGATAAGTCTTTAATCGTGGTTTTTAATTCATACTCACCGTGTGAAATAAGCGCAGGTGCTTGATAAATAATGCGTGAAAAACGACGTCGCTCAACCATAATATTTCTCTCTGTATCAGTAGGTTGATTGCATTTCATCAATCAACATTATTTGGGTTTATACTCATCATAGCAAATAATGATTATGGCAATTAATCGGATATCAAAAAAGCCCACATGAATAACGAATTAATCACGTATTCTTATTTATGCCAAACGTACCAATACACAAAGGCCGCTGATCATAGCGGCCTTTGATTAAAATACAAGCTCTATCGTAATGGTTTATTACTTAGTCATACGTTTGTATTTGATACGATGAGGTTCTGCCGCTTGAGCGCCTAAAGTCTTTTTCAGCCACTCAGTGTATTCAGTATAGTTACCTTCGTAGAAGTTCACCTGACCTTCATCACGGTAGTCTAGGATGTGGGTAGCAATACGGTCTAAGAACCAACGGTCATGCGAGATAACCATTGCACAACCTGGGAACTCAAGTAGCGCTTCTTCAAGTGCACGTAGAGTTTCAACATCAAGGTCATTGGTCGGTTCATCGAGTAGCAGTACGTTGCCGCCCGCTTTAAGCAGTTTAGCTAGGTGAACACGGTTACGTTCACCACCAGAAAGCTGCCCGATGATTTTCTGTTGATCGTTGCCTTTGAAGTTGAAACGAGAGCAGTATGCACGTGCAGGGATTTCGAAGTTGTTGATCTTAATGATATCAGCGCCTTCAGAGATCTCTTGGAATACGGTTTTCTTGTCATCCATGCTGTCACGGAACTGATCCACTGAAGCAAGTTTAACGGTTTCACCTAGCTCCACAGTACCTGAATCGGGCTGTTCTGCGCCACTTAGCATCTTGAATAGTGTTGATTTACCCGCACCATTGGCACCCACGATACCCACGATCGCGCCTTTAGGCATGCTGAACGATAGGTCGTCGATAAGAACGCGATCACCAAACGATTTAGTAAGGTTGTTCACTTCAAGTACTTTATCACCTAAACGCTCACCCGGCGGGATGAACAGTTCGTTGGTTTCGTTACGCTTCTGGTATTGACCTGTCGTTAGCTCTTCAAAACGCGCCATACGAGCTTTAGATTTAGCCTGACGGCCTTTAGGATTCTGGCGAACCCACTCAAGTTCTTTCTCGATAGTTTTTTGACGTGCGCTTTCGCCTGATTTTTCTTGTTTTAGACGTTCATCTTTCTGTTCTAGCCAAGAGGTGTAGTTACCTTCCCATGGAATACCTTCACCACGGTCAAGCTCTAAAATCCAGCCAGCAGCGTTATCAAGGAAGTAACGGTCATGGGTGATTGCCACAACAGTACCGCTGTAATCAACAAGGAAGTGCTCAAGCCATGCAACTGATTCAGCATCCAAGTGGTTGGTTGGTTCATCAAGAAGTAACATGTCTGGTTTTTCAAGAAGTAGACGACAAATCGCAACACGACGACGTTCACCACCAGATAAGAATTCAATTTTCGCATCCCATTCAGGAAGACGAAGTGCATCAGCAGCACGCTCTAGAGCGGTTTCTAGATTGTGACCATCTTTCGCTTGAATTAGTGCTTCTAGCTCACCTTGCTCTTTAGCAAGCGCGTCGAAATCGGCGTCTGGTTCTGCGTATGCAGCGTATACCGCATCAAGACGAGTCAGTGCGCCTGCAACATCAGAAACGGCTTCTTCAACAATCTCACGAACGGTTTTAGATTCGTCCAGTACAGGTTCTTGTGGCAGGTAGCCGACTTTCAAGCCAGTTTGCGCACGAGCTTCACCATCAATGTCTGTATCAAGGCCAGCCATGATGCGCAGTAAGGTGGATTTACCTGAACCATTGAGACCTAAAACACCGATTTTAGCGCCAGGAAAAAAACTAAGGGAAATGTCTTTTAGAATTTGACGTTTAGGTGGCACAGTTTTGCTCACCCGAGACATGGTATATACGTATTCAGCCATTGCCGATCGTTCCTAATGTTTGCAAATTATGAAGCGGACATTTTATACCAAACGCTATCATTTTGTTACCTTCTGGCGAGACTTTACGGTTTATGAACCGAGACTTTATGGTGAAAATTTGCGGGTATACATGCCTAGGTGGTGAAGTTGTATGCAGAAATAGTGTGTTTTTTCTGGGACCGATTGCACTAAAAGCCAATCGATATGCAAGTTTGGATATATTTACAATTTCTAGCTTTACATTCGAATGTGTATGAGTTGTTAATAGAGGCTACCTAATAACAATTCGCACAAGGGAATTGAGCGTATGACGCAAAACAAAGCGCGAACAATAGGACCACACTCAGTATTGAGAAATACGCTAACGACGATAGCGAAAGTGATTTCTTCAAGCCTTCTTATGAGTGTCATGGTCAGTCATGGTATCGCAGCAAAAACCGTTTCTGAACGGGAATTACAACGAGTGAACTATGAAAAAGCTCAAGATTTATTAGATAAGAAAAAGGTGGAAGAGTACCAAGCTTTACGCAGTACGATTGCGACTTATCCTCTGACCCCTTACACCGACTATCGTGCATTTTTGGCTCAGCTGAGTAATAAGACCCCCCCAGAAGTCGACAATTTTATTGAGAAAAACCGATTACTGCCGTTTTCAGCTAGAATTCGAGCTCCTTACTTGGAAGTTTTAGCCAAGCAAGGCCAGTGGCAAACATTATTAACTTTTCAAACTCAGGAGCCTAAGGGCGAGAGTTACCAGTGTATTTATTATCATGCATTGTGGATGGGTAACCAGAAAGAGGCCGCGTTTTCAGGCGCTGAGAAACTGTGGCTAAGTGGGCAAGGTATTGCAGACCAATGTGATCCTCTATTTGAGCAATGGGAAGAGGCAGGGCTTCGTAGTGACGCATTGATTTTAGATCGCATGTTGCTTGCGTTTGAAGCTCGGAACGGAAAGTTGATGACTTATCTAATGAAGTTACCAAAGTCCGACGCGGCAAAGAAACAAGCGGAAGCGATGAAAGCTCTGTATAGAAAGCCGGAGAGCGTCACTCAGTTTGCTAAGCAGCACGAGGCGTCGGATTTCTACCGATCACAAACGGAATTCGCCTTTAAAAAACTTGCCCGTAAGGATGTCTCCGCAGCACAAAAAGCATTGCCTAAAGTGGTTAACGCTCAGAAGTTGTCATCTCAGAAATCACAGCAACTCGCAGAATATGTGGCATTTCGATTAACCAATACCGATTCCGATGAGTTAGCGAAATGGAGAGATCAGGTTCTATTAAAAACAGAGCGGGTTGTCTTGCTAGAGAGAAGAGTTCGCTTAGCGATTCAGCATGCAGATTGGCAAGGTGTCCAGCGCTGGATTGCACGATTACCTGAGGTGAAGCGGAGCGCTATTCGATGGCAATATTGGCAAGGACGATCTGAGATTGAGCTTGGTGAGAAGGTAAAAGGGCAGCAGCGTTTAAAAAAACTCGTTGGAAAACGTAACTTCTACAGTGTGGCTGCTGCGAACGCTGTCAAGCAGTCGATAAACTACCCTACGACGACTCTTGTGCTAGATAAGGCGATGGTGAATCCTCATCGAATGGCATTAGAGCGAATTCGAGAGCTTATTGATCTCGATAAAATTGCGGCCGCGAAAAGTGAATGGCGCTGGCTTCTTAGCTATGTATCGAGTGATGAGAAAGAGATGTTAGCCGCGTATGCAGCAGTACAAGGTTGGCACCACTTAACGGTAACGGCCACGATCTCAGCTCGGATGTGGGATAACACGCATTTACGTTTCCCTATTGCTCACCGCTGGTGGTTTAATTTCTATGGTGAAAAGCACGACATAAACCCGATAACACTTATGTCATTAGCTCGTCAGGAGAGTGCGTTGGATATTGAAGCTCGTTCTCCTGTAGGTGCAAGAGGAATCATGCAGATTATGCCTGCAACGGCTAAATATACTGCGAAAAAGTACCGGATAAATTACCAAGGAAAAGATGACCTGTATGAAGTCGGTAAGAATATTGAAATAGGAAGTCACTACTTAGATGGTTTGCTAGAGCAATATGGCCATAATAGAATTTTTGCTCTCGCGGCCTATAATGCGGGCCCTCACCGAGTGAAAACATGGCGATCTCGAACGGGGGGAGAACTTGACGCTTACGCGTTTATTGAAGCGATACCGTTTAAAGAGACTCGTGGATATGTGCAAAATATTTTGATGTTCGAGACCTACTATCGAGATATTTTAGGGGTAGAAGGAACCTTCTTGAGTGATGAAGAGAGTAACGCAAAATATTAATTTAAAAGTGGCGCTAAAACTTTACAATAGAGATAAGTAAGTAAAGGTGAAAACAATATGGCATCAGAACCAGAATATAGTGATTGGCAACAGTTAATGAGCTTAGTGAAAGAGGCGTCTGAGCAAGATCAGCAACAGATGCTACTTACCATGATGATGACTCCAGATGAAAGAGATGCTTTAGTGGCGAGAGTAAATATCTTCTGTGAGCTGTTAAAAGGAGATCTATCTCAGAGACAGATTAGCCAAATGCTCGGGGTGGGTATTGCAACAATCACTAGAGGTTCTAATGAATTGAAAAGTAAGTCAGAGGAAGAAAAAACGAAATTAGCAGAGTTGATCTTAACCAACAAGAACGCTTAGTGTTATCTTTCTATGATATAAAGTCTAAATATAAAAAGCACTCGTCAAGCGGCGAGTGCTTTTTGCTATCTTCTATTTGCTACCTTCCATTTGCTAGCATCTGTCTAACATCGTTTGTTCGTTTGCAGCATATTGTGGTACGAAGAATAAACGTGTATCGAGAGTTGCGAACTCGCTTACAGATTCGCAGGGAAGTGAGTAGGATTAGTGAACGGGATCAGTGCCAATATGAGCGCTTGGTGATAAACAGAGCTGCGAGTCAATTGGTCTTGAGTCAGCAAGCTAATTGCCCCACCTTTCTGCTTAATATTATCCGTTGCAAACACTTCATCCATTACGTCGCCTAGCTCATTTGCTGTTTTTAGTTTCTCAATGACTTCAGGCGGCAACATCAAACTGGCTGAGCGAGACTCACCTCGATGAGTCGCTGATTCAATCACCATCCACGCAAAAGTTACGCTGCCCTCAATTCCCGCTTCTAAACCAACAAAGTAGTCAGCATTCGAATTAATTTTTTTCGCATTGCGTACTCGATTGAGGGCTCCATCATGAGTCTCTTGATCCGTCATTGGTTGATCGGCCACTTCGCTTGCTACGCTGACACCTTCAAACTCAAAAGTTTCAGTAGGGAAGGCTGCTTGAAATGCACTTTTGACCGCATTGATTTTTGCAGGGTTAAGAGAGGTGATAATTACGGTTTTCATGACAGGTTTAGAGTCCTTTTAGCTGTTGATACCAAATCGATAGCTGATCAATATCCATTGGTTTTCCAAAATAGTAGCCTTGCATAAAGTCACATTGTTGATCTGCAAGCCATTCATGCATCTCTTGGGTTTCAATGCCTTCAGCCGTTACGGTTTTAGATTGCGCATGGCACAACTCAATAAGTGGTTTGATTACGTTCTGATTATTCGTTGCGACTAACGTTTCTAAAAAGAGTCGATCGAACTTAATCTTTTGTACAGGGTATTGCACAAGTTGAGTTATCGAAGTATAGCCTGAACCAAAATCATCAATGGCGAGGTTGTAGCCTAATTTGGATAATTTATACAGTAGTGGGAACCCTTTTGAATCTGCTGCAAAAGTTTCCGTTATTTCAAAGTCGATCAAATGGCGTGGAATACCATATTGTTGAGCGTGCTCTTCGATAAACATGGCTAGTTTTGTACTACTAAGCTCAGCTGAAGATAAGTTAATCGACAACTGAACAGGAATATCAAACGCTGTTTGTAATTGATCAAAGCGAGCAAAAGATTGTGCGATTACCCAGCGGTCAATCTCTTCAAATAACCCCGTTTGTTCTGCAATGGGAATGAATTCATCAGGTGAAATGAACCCAAGTTGTTCGGAATGCCACCTCAACAGAGCTTCAACACCAATCACTTCAGTACCTTGAGTATTTAGGTAGGGCATAAATACGAGGCTGAACTCATCGATATATTGATGAGCTCTTAATGCTCGTTCGATATTCGAGCGTCGCTGAACTATTTTATCGAGGTCAAGAGAGTAGTGAGCGAATTGGTTTTTACCCGCACGCTTTGCTTGATACATGGCAGTATCAGCATTCGATAAGAGTTTTTCAATATGGTCACCATCCAAAGGATAAGTGGCGACGCCAATACTTGCGGTGATAGGAAAGCTACCAAATTCAGATTTAAACCCGCCCTGAAGAGGCGCTAAAATTTGCTCAGCAAAGGCTTTTGCGGCATCTTTAAAGTTATTTGGTGAGCAGATAAAGATGGCAAATTCATCACCAGATAGGCGTGAAGCAAGGCTCTTGGTCCCATATTGATGGCTAAAATCATCACATAAGCGAGTCACTTGTTCAGCAAATTCAACCAGCAAAGAGTCACCCACCTGATGTCCATATTGGTCATTAACGAACTTGAAGTTATCCAAATCAATATACAGGACCCATATATTACAACTTGCTAATGGGGAGCTAAGTATACTATTCGCGTAATTCTGAAACTGATGACGGTTCGCAAGCTTGGTTAGGTGATCGTTTTCAGCTAATGTTTTGGTTTTTCGATACGTATTATCGAGTTCGTTATACATGTCATAGAAGCGTGTGGATAACCGTCCCATCTCATCATTGGTATTGAGTGGTTGGATATTGTCACGCTGTTTTTTTTCAACTTGTTGGAGTTGCTTATCTAAACGAGTTATTGGATTTATCACATAACGGTAGAGAAGAATAAGTAGCAACAATACCGTTATTAATGCCGAAGTCCCAAAAGATAGAATAAGTTGACGCCAAATATCTTGCAGCTTGTTATTGAGAATAAATTGAGCAGGATCGACCGTGATGTATAAGTCATTGGCGAGTTTAATAGACTGAGTGAGTCCTTTGTTGGTATTAATTGGCTCGGAAGATGCGAAGATGCTAGTTTGGTTATCAAACTCGATCTGCCTTCGTAGCGTATTGAATTTGTCTAATGAAACGGATACGACGACGAAAAAAATATCGTCTTGTTGTTTAATCAGTGGACGAGCAATGGTTCTTTTGTCTAGTACTTCATAGCGAACTAGCATACCGTCACCTTGAGAACTTAAGACATAATTGATGTCCGAAGCGGCCAATGATGTTTGGTATTTCTGTTTTACATGGTGAAGTATCGCAGGATCAATTTCAGCGAAAGGATCGGTGCTATTTTCAGCATAATAAAGGAGATCTTGATTACTATCTAGGATCGCCAAAGAAGAGAAGCTACTGTCTCCTGCTTGCAATACTTTTATGGTTTCCTGCAAATTTTCGATGAGCTCAAGCTCACGATATGGATTTTGTGCGTTAAGAAAGTATTGCCGAATGATGTCACTCTTGGTCAAGGTGTAGGCGTAGCTGTTTAGAAATGAGCGAGCTTGACGAAAATGACCTGCCAACTTTTCCATATTGAGCTGTAAATAACTGTCTTCTCGTTTAATAAGAGCATCCTTTTGGCTAGCGTAAATAATATAGCTAGAGGCTGCGGCACTAATGATAATTACAGGTGCGATTAAAAGAAGTATACGTTTACTTAACTTCATAACGAATAAATACAAGTTACCTTATTTGGGGAATGTAATACCATGCTGTTGGTAGGTCTTAGCACTTGGTTTATAAAATAATAGCACTCTAAGCTAATGAAAGTACGGTTTTATTCTCATCTGAATGGTGAATACTTATTCTATTTGGCTACTATGTTCTTTGATTATGGCGTTGCGTATCCGGCTTCTAAGCGTCATCGATGCATTGTCCTGTGTTGAATAAAATTGTGAGCGTTGGATGATGCTCATATCTGGATAGAGTGATTGAGAGTGATCACCTTCGGCTTCTAATAATGTGATTGCTTTAGAGTTCGTTGTTGAATTGCCAAGCTCTCTCGCATTTATCGCTGCAATGTTTGGACGATGCAAAAAATTAATAAATGAGAGCGCCAGTTGAGGTTTTTTTGATGACTTCAAAACCGCTAAGCAATCGACCCATAATACTGTTCCCTCTTTTGGAACGGTATAGCCCCACTGGTAGTGAGAACCTAAATGATTGAGTACCTGCGTATCCCCGCTATAGGCGAGAGCTAAATGAATGTTCGCCATTTCTTGGGGGTTATGCATTAAGTAAGTCAAAATATACTCATAGGTTCTGACGAATGGAATTTGCTGTTGAAGCTCAGCATAGACTTGAGTTAAGTCTTCCTTATTGGATTCATGGATAGACAAGCCTCTTAAAAATAGAGAGGGCATCAACATATCGCTATAGTCTGCCAGCATGCCAATATTCCGCTGTTGCATATTTTTGGAATAAGATTGCGGATAGAGTAAAGCACGCCATGTATTCGGTGGTATCGGGTAGATGTCTTTACGGTAAATTAACCCTAAAGTCCCCCAGAAATAGGGCACAGCGTTAGAACTGCACTGATTCTTCCAAATTTTTGGTATGTTGGACAAATTGGTTAAACTGTCCGTGGCTGTTAGGTCTAATAACTTGTTATTGCGGGTAAAGTTACGAGTCGCTACTTCATCGAGTACAGCAATATCAACCTCATTCCCTTGCAGTTGATTGATAATTCGATCTCTGTCGGTGTCACTATCAAAATAGATCTGCTTTATTTTGACATTGGTTTCCTGCTCCCATAAATCAATCACCGGTTCAGATAGGTAATATTGCCAGTTAAAAATGGTGAGTGTTTGTGGATCTTCTTGAGCGTAAGCTTTACCAGTATGCAAAAATATGACAAGCAAACAGTTGATTGCTGTAAAGAATGATTTCATTTAGTTCCCTATATCAAAACGGTTCGTTACAGAAATAATTGTCTGCTTATCTCGTTATTTACGTTTTACGTACCTGCGAAAGTTACGTTGTGCAGGCTACGCAAGTTTCACCTGAGTCGGTTTTACATTTTCGCTAGGGTAGCAGCCTAAAACTTTCAGGTGGCGAGTTATTTTGGTTAACTCCACAATAGCTTGTTGCATCTCTATAGAGTCTAGGTGAGATTCTAAATCGACATAAAACATCTCTTCCCATGGGTTGCCCATGATTGGTCGTGACTCCAATTTATTCATGTTAATGCCATAACGCTGTAGTACCAGTAGCGTCTCAACTAGAGAGCCCGCCTGTTGTGACGTCGACATGATGAGCGTTGTCTTTGCCGGGATCTGCGGTGAAACTTCAACGGGTTTACGAGCAACCACAATGAATCGTGTATGGTTTTCAGTTTGATTGGCGATGTTGCCTTGAATGGATTGCAATCCATACAGCTTGCCACTTGATGAGTTTCCAATCGCGGCCACATCGGTGCGATTTAACTCTTTTACTTTTTGCATCGCATCGGCTGTGCTCACGCATGACTCTAATTTCACGCCTTTCATTCTGCTCAAGAACTCACTGCATTGTTGGTGCGGCTGAGGGTGTGAGTAGAGGGTTTTAATTTGTTCGATTCGGATCTCTTCTGTTGCAACAAGGCAGTGCTCAATGGGTTGGGTGAGTTCGCCAACAATATACAAAGTGGTGTGCTGCAGAAGGTCATAGACTTCATTAATTGAGCCTGAGCTGGTGTTCTCTATTGGCAACACTCCGTAATCAGCGTGGCCAGACTCTACGGTATTGGCGACATCTTTAAAGTGATCGCAATTGAGCTCAACAAGCTCCATATTTTTACGGCTGAAATATTCACGGCTTGCAAGGTGTGAATACGATCCTTTTGAACCAAGAAACGCTACTCGGGCTAAAGGTTTTCTATTCTGAGGATTCGCTAAATTTTGTAAGTAAGATTGTTGCAGCAATACGGAGTCTTCAATAATGGTATGAAAAAGCTTAGTGATGTATTGAGCATCAAGATCATACTTATTTTTGCCGTTGTTGATTAATTTGACTAACAGTTGCTGTTCGCGAGAAGCGTCGCGTACTGGTTTGGATGTTTCTACTTTGCTTTTAGCAACTTCAATACTGAGTTTACGGCGTTCTGAGAATAGGCTCAGAAGTTGGTCATCAAGTTCATTGAGTCGTAAACGGATCTCATCAAGAGAGATATGGCTGTCAGTCATTAAAATTGTCCTTATAAAAAAGCCCCCCATTTTGGGAGGCTTCTGTTCGTTTTTGACTTTTCTTTCGAAAACGAGTTCGCCCCCAGTTATGGAAGAAAAAATAAGTCAAAAAAGAACAGTTGTTTGGTATGCATAAATAGTAATTTATCGCTGAATGTTTAAACACAATAAGCAAGCAGGGATAAGGCGTCAAGCAAAAAAATAGCGCCCGTAGGCGCTATCTTAAATCCTTATTTTTTATTCGACTTCTTCAGCTTCTTCTATCTCAGGTTTTTCAGAACGACGAGCTTCTGGTTTGTGGCGTAGTTTATTCAGTTGGCGTTCTAGTTTTTGTTCTACTTCATTAACCGCTTTGTATAGATCTTCGTTTACAGCGGAAGCAACAAGTTGTCCTTTAGGAACCGTGATAATAGCCTCGAATTTTTTCTGTTTATTTGGCTCTTCGCTAAAGCTTGTTTGACAACCAATGATGTCTACTTGCCACTTCTCTAGTTTCTTAAATTTAGCTTCAATGTGCTCACGAATTGCAGAGGTGATGTCGATGTTTTTACCAGTGATTTGTACTTTCATATTGAGTTTTCCTCTGTGTCATCCCTCATGGGTTAACTCCAGATTACGGATATAAAGCTAAATAAATGTGATATAGATCACTCTTTGGTGCGGATTATAGGGCGGTGAAATTAAATGTGATCTTACGCAAATCTTTCTTTATTTTCTGCTGAAATACCTTGTTATCAAAAAAAAACAAGATAGATTGGTAAGGGTAATACGCTGAAAATTCATCATTTTTGGGGAGTTTTTACAGCCTGAATATTTTGATGATGAATAAACGTCCAGAGCCTAAATGTGATACAGATTCACTGATGCTCATAAGTTATACATTTGAATGTTAAAATGCCGCTCGTCATTTGATTGAGCGGCATTTTTGCATTTCAGTCATCACAGCTTGATTACTATGGAGACATGTCCATAAACCTCACTTGGTTATCCTTCAAAAGTACTGCATTTCCTTTATCTCGTACTTTTTGAATGGCAGCGAGTTGTTTGTATACCACGTAATATCGATTGATGTTGGCAACATAATGAACAGGCTCCCTTCCGATGTTACGTCGGGCAATCACTTCTACATTTTTAAACCATACATTAGGATCATAACCATGCTTTAGAGCGAGTTTGCGGATTCGTCTTATTTGAGCTGGCCCCGCATTATAGGCTGCTAACGAAAAATAGATTTGATCATCAACACTCATGTCATTATCTGAAAAGTAGCGATCTTTAATAAATCTCATATATTTCACCCCAGCATGAATATTATTCTCTAATTGATAGATGTCTGGAATGTTGACATAGGGATCTTTTGCGGTACTTGGGAGCACTTGCATAATACCGACTGCGCCTCGGTGCGACACTTTACTTTGGTCTAACCCGGACTCCTGATATGCCTGTGCTGAGATCATTAGCGGTTCAAATTCATATTGACTTGAGTATTGGCTGAAGAGCTCTGATATATGATTAAGTTTGGCGATTTTCTTTGGATTTAAAGCACGACTTAGCCATCGAGTGTTGTCTATATATTTGTCATAAATAACGTTGCCCAGAAGTGTGCCCGATTTTGCAGTTTTAATGTATTTATTGAGTGTCGCTTTGAGCTTCGGGCTGTTTTGGCGTAGTGCCCATGCTATCTCACCATTTTCTCTTAGTGGGAGTTGCGGATGAATTTGGATATTTTCCATCACACTAAGCCATAACTTAGTTTTATGACTATCTAAGATAGTGGCATTAATGTACCCCTGGTTCACCATTTCGATAAGTTCATAATCCTGTAGCGTCTCTTCAATGAACTGAACGGTGACAGGGGCCAAACCTTGCTGGTCGAGTTTTTGATTGATAACTTGAAGGCTTTCAAAATAACTAGAGCTGGCTCGCACCCAAACCTCTTTACCACTGAGTTGTTCGATAGCGGTTATTTGAGGATGATCTTTGTTGGTAACGATGATCTCTTGGATATTGTTGATAACAGGGTTACTGAAATCGATAATTTCTAACCGCTTGTCGGTGATGGTTAAATTGGCGACTGCCACATCACCGTAGCCGCTAGTCAGTGAGGGTAATAAATCATCACGTTGAACTGGAATAATTTGAACATTTAAATATTGAGACTGTTTTTTAAGTTGTTTCTCAAAGTGGTATAGCATTTCAGCAATGATGCCTTTCGGCTTTCCTGCTTCAACATAGTAAAAACCTAGATCAGCAGAGACAAGAACTCGTATGACATTCCGTTTTGATAGACGATCAAAGTCGCCCACATACGGTTCTTTGCTCAAAGGCGATAGCTCTAAAGCGAGTCCTTTGGGAGGAATGAATATCGTGATAACGAGCAGTAAAAGTAATTTTTTCACATCAACCTCCATGTTGATACTTTGTTAAATCATTACATTTATCATACGTATTGAACAACTATCCAGCAAGTTTGTCAGTCGATAGACATAAAAAAGCCGCTTAATAATCAAGCGGCTTAACGGTGTCATTCAACGAGTTTCAGTTAAATTGGATTTAATTCTATCAACGCTTCTGTTCGTGCAATGGCGTCTTCCAACCCTAACTCTTTATAAGCTTGAAGCTGAATATTGAGTGATTTTCGGGCGGCTACTGTATCAGGATATGTTTTTTGTAGCTCTTGGCAGCGATTGATCGCAGCAATCCATGCTTCACGGCGTAAGTAAAAATCAGCGGTTGCTAAATCATATTCAGCAAGACGATTTTTTAAAGCGAACATGCGTTTTTGTGCATCTTCTGCGTAAGGGCTTTCAGGGCTACGCTGCAATAGTTTTTTAAAGTCAGCAAACGCTAATTTTACTGGCTCTGGATCGCGATCCGAACGGTCAATGCTCAATAGATCATGCATGAAGTTTCGGTCTTGAGCCATGTGTGTCAAACCTCGCATATACAGTACCCAGTCCGCCTTCTCATGTGTCGGGTTTAGGCGAAGGAAGCGAGAAATCGTGGCTAAACCTAGAGCGAGATCATCGTTTTTGTAGTAAGCATAAATAAGATCAAGTTGAACCTGTTCAGAGTATGCTCCAAATGGATAACGAGAGTCTAACGCTTCAAGTTTTTCTATTGCAGTAAACCAGCTACCACTTTGTAATGATATTTGCGCTTCTGAATAGAGCTCTGATGGTGGCACATCAGGTACAATTTCTTCACTACTAGAACATCCAGCCAGCAGTGATATAGCTAATAAGCCTGATAAAGTTTGGCGTTTCATGTCAGGAGTCGATTCCTTGAATTTAAATATTTCGTAAGCTTCCGTTACTTTCTTATCAGTAACAGATACAATGATGCAATTGTCCTATTCTATCCATAGTCATGGGTATTAGTCTCACGGTTTTTAAAAAAGTTCGATATGGCTCAGCAGATCACACTAACAGATACAGTAAAAGACAGCCAACTTGGTCAACGTTTAGACCAAGCAGTAGCTGAACTTTTCTCAGATTTTTCCCGCTCGCGTGTAAAAGAGTGGATTTTAGACAGCAAAATCCAAGTCGATGGCGTTGTTATAACTAAACCACGTATCAGAGTTATGGGCGGTGAAGAGATCATCGTACATGCTGAACTTGAAGACGAAGAGCGTTGGGAAGCACAAGATATTGCACTAGATATTGTTTATGAAGATGACGACATCTTGGTAATCAATAAGCCTCGTGGTCTTGTCGTTCATCCTGGTGCAGGTACTCCTGATGGTACGGTATTAAATGCGTTGTTATTCCATTATCCACAAATTGCTGAAGTGCCACGTGCTGGTATTGTGCATCGTCTGGATAAAGATACGACAGGTTTGATGGTGGTTGCGAAAACCGTACCAGCACAAACTCGTTTAGTTCGTGCTTTGCAGAAGCGTCGTATTACCCGTGAATATGAAGCGATTGCGATTGGTAAAATGACCGCTGGTGGTATGATAGAAAAGCCGATTGGCCGTCATACTACGAAACGTGTTCTTATGGCCGTTAATGAAATGGGTAAACCTGCGGTGACTCACTACCGTGTTGCGGAGCATTTCCGTGAGCATACTCGTATTCGTTTACGTCTAGAGACAGGTCGTACTCACCAAATTCGTGTACATATGTCTTACCTTCAATATCCTTTATTAGGTGATATTGCTTACGGCGGTAGAGCTCGCATCCCTAAAGATGCCTCTCAAGAGTTGACTGACATGATCCGTGGGTTTGATCGTCAAGCGTTACATGCGGTTATGCTTAAGTTTGATCATCCAGTAACGGATGAGACAATGGAGTTTCATGCTCCCGTGCCTGACGATATGATCGAAATGGCAGAAGCGTTACGTGTTGATGCGAAAGAAAACTTCTCTGAAGATATTTAATGAAGTTAATCATCCCTCAGTGGAGTGCACCTAAAAATATTAAAGCTTTCAGTTCGACTCGCTTCGATGGCGTGTCGAATGGGGTATATAAAGGCTTAAATTTAGGTACTCATGTGGGGGATGATGAATCTATCGTTATTCAGAACCGTAATAGGTTAGTTAAGCACTCGAATATGCCGTCTAACCCAATATGGTTGAATCAAACACACTCGACAACCGTATTGAATATAGGCTCTCCTACTGAGTCAATTTTAGATGCTGATGGGCTATTTACCCAGCAGTCCAATGTTGTTTGCTCTGCTATGACGGCAGATTGCCTCCCTGTGTTATTAACGAATACCCAAGGTTCACAAGTCGCAGCTGTTCATGCTGGTTGGCGTGGATTAGCTAATGGTATTTTAGAAAATGCAGTAGAAAAGTTTGATGGTGAAGTTATTGCTTGGCTTGGCCCTGCGATAGGAAAAAGTGCGTTTGAAGTTGGTGATGATGTTGTGAATGCATTCGTTGAGTTTGATGAGCATGCTATTGAGGCTTTTCGACCTCAATCTCAAGCAAATAAATATTTAGCGGATATTGGGTTGCTTGCAACGCAAAGATTAAATCGAGCTGGTGTTCAATCTGTCTTTAATAGCAATCTATGTACGTATCACGACGCAGATAGTTTTTACTCTTATCGACGTGATGGTATTACCGGCCGCCAAGCCGCCTTTATCTGGATTGAATAAAACGTCATTTCTCAGAATTTAACCTCCAAAATTTGATTGCCAATAACTTATTGCTTAAAGGCACTCTCTCCCTCTTGAAAATCTCTATTATCGTATCCATCTTTGTTTATAAGAATTATCTCATTGAGGTATGGAGATAGATATGCGCCTTGATCGTTTTACAAGTAAATTCCAAATAGCAATTTCTGATGCTCAGTCATTGGCCTTAGGTCGAGATCATCAATATATAGAACCTGTTCACCTTATGGTATCGCTGCTTAACCAAGATGGTAGTGCGATTCGTCCACTCCTAACGATGTTAGACATCGATATTGTTCAGCTTCGTTCAAAATTAAGCGAAATGCTCGACAGAGTGGCAAAAGTGAGTGGTATCGGTGGTGATGTTCAGCTGTCTAGTGCCATGGGTGTGCTATTTAACCTGTGCGATAAGGTAGCCCAGAAGCGACAAGATAGTTTTATATCTTCTGAAATCTTTCTTCTAGCAGCCATTGAAGATAGAGGCCCGCTTGGCAAGTTACTAAAAGAGCTAGGACTCACAGAGTTAAAGCTTTCTCAAGCGATTGAGCAGATTCGTGGTGGTCAAAAAGTCGATGATCAAAATGCTGAAGATAAAAGACAAGCATTAGAGAAATTCACGATAGATCTTACTGAGCGTGCGGAACAAGGAAAACTTGATCCTGTAATTGGTAGAGATGATGAAATTCGTAGAACGATACAAGTATTACAGCGCCGAACTAAGAATAATCCGGTCATTATTGGTGAACCTGGCGTGGGTAAAACTGCGATTGTCGAAGGGTTAGCGCAACGAATCATCAATAATGAAGTTCCAGAAGGTCTTCGCGGTCGTCGAGTACTTTCTCTTGATATGGGTTCATTGGTTGCTGGGGCGAAATATCGAGGTGAGTTTGAAGAGCGCCTAAAATCGGTACTCAATGAGCTATCAAAAGAAGAAGGTAACATCATTCTTTTCATTGATGAGCTTCATACCATGGTCGGTGCAGGTAAAGGCGAAGGCTCTATGGATGCAGGGAATATGCTAAAACCTGCACTCGCTCGTGGTGAACTGCACTGTGTTGGGGCGACAACCTTAGATGAATATCGTAAGTACCTTGAGAAAGATCCTGCATTAGAGCGCCGTTTTCAAAAAGTGATTGTTGATGAACCGAGCGTAGAAGATACCGTTGCTATTTTACGTGGCTTAAAAGAACGTTATGAGCTTCATCATCATGTGGAAATCACTGATCCAGCCATCGTATCGGCAGCAAGTTTATCGCATCGTTATGTGTCGGATCGCCAATTACCAGATAAAGCGATCGATTTAATCGATGAAGCAGCATCGAGTATCCGAATGCAAATAGACTCAAAACCAGAGTCACTCGATAAATTAGAACGAAAAATTATTCAACTGAAGATAGAGCAGCAAGCACTATTTAACGAGCATGATGACGCAAGTGAGAAGCGTCTAAACACGATTAACTCTGAGTTGAAAGTGAAAGAGCGTGATTTTGCTGAACTAGAAGAGGTGTGGAATGCAGAAAAAGCCGCTCTTTCTGGAACGCAGCATATAAAGTCTGAGCTCGAACAAGCTCGAATGGATATGGATTTTGCTCGTCGTGCGGGCGATTTAAATCGGATGTCAGAGTTACAGTACGGGAGAATTCCGGAGTTAGAGAAGCAACTAGATTTGGCTACTCAAGCTGAAATGCAGGAGATGACGCTACTCAGAAATAAAGTGACAGACGCTGAAATTGCAGAAGTATTATCGAAACAGACTGGCATTCCTGTCTCTAAGATGTTGGAAGCGGAAAAAGAGAAGCTTCTTCGCATGGAAGAGGTATTACATAAACGAGTTATTGGTCAGGTTGAAGCGGTTGAGGCGATATCTGATGCGATTCGTCGTAGCCGTGCAGGTTTGTCTGATCCAAACAAGCCAATAGGTTCATTTCTATTTTTGGGGCCAACAGGGGTAGGTAAAACTGAACTTTGCAAGACATTAGCCAACTTTATGTTCGATAGTGAAGACGCCATGATTCGAATTGATATGTCTGAGTTTATGGAGAAGCACTCTGTTGCGCGTTTAGTTGGAGCACCTCCAGGATATGTAGGATATGAAGAAGGCGGCTATATAACCGAAGCCGTTCGTCGTAAACCATATTCTGTCATTTTACTTGATGAAGTAGAGAAAGCTCACCCTGATGTCTTTAATATATTACTCCAAGTATTGGATGATGGTCGATTAACTGACGGACAAGGTCGTACCGTTGATTTCCGAAATACTGTAGTAATCATGACATCGAACCTAGGTTCAGATCGAATTCAAGATAATTTTTCGGTTTTAGATTATTCAGGAATAAAACACGAAGTTATGGAAGTGGTTAATAAACACTTCCGACCAGAGTTTCTAAACCGAGTAGATGAAACGGTCGTATTCCATCCGTTAGGCAAAGAGCATATTAAATCTATCGCTTCTATTCAGCTTGATAGATTGGCTCATCGAATGGAAGAGAGTGGATATGAGCTTGAAGTGTCAAATAAAGCATTGGAATTAATTGCTGAAGTAGGGTTTGACCCAGTATTTGGTGCTCGTCCACTTAAGAGGGCGATTCAACAGAGTGTCGAAAATCCATTGGCTAAGGCAATATTGGCTGGAAAAATAGATTCAGATAAAAAAGTACAGCTCTTAGTAAGCAAAGATAAAATTGTAGCTCATCAAGCATAATTAATATTACGGCATTAAATAAAGGGGATTCTTACCCATTTATGGCCTATTTTTCATCGCTCTGGTTGAATTCTAGCCGAACCGACTGTGGGGGATGATTTATTTGGTTTTTACCCTTGCCTTTGATGACCAACTGCCTATAATGCGCCTCCGTTGACAGGGAAACTTATCTTAGTTTCAATGTTCAACTGAGGCAGCCAAGTTAAGATAAAAAGTGTTTGACACAATGACTTATCTAGCTAAAATGGCCGTCCGTTTTGAGCAAAGCTCGAAACAAGCTCTTTAACAATTTAGACCTATCAATCTGTGTGGGCACTCGTTGATGATAATCACTAGTTCCGTACTGTTTGTTTTCGCTTTTTAAAGCGAAAGTAAATTAAGTCGAAACAAAAGATATCAATGAACTGAGTGACCAATACAAGTTCTTAGAACTTGGCACAGTCAATTCATTATCATTCTGTTGGAATGGTAATAGCTTTAATTTACTAAGGTAATTTAAAGTCAGTATTCATTGAGCCGCATCTTAGGATGCAAAAAACTTTAATTGAAGAGTTTGATCATGGCTCAGATTGAACGCTGGCGGCAGGCCTAACACATGCAAGTCGAGCGGTAACAGGAAGTAGCTTGCTACTTCGCTGACGAGCGGCGGACGGGTGAGTAATGCCTAGGAAATTGCCCTGATGTGGGGGATAACCATTGGAAACGATGGCTAATACCGCATAATGCCTTTGTTTGTAATGAACAGAAGCCAAAGAGGGGGACCTTCGGGCCTCTCGCGTCAGGATATGCCTAGGTGGGATTAGCTAGTTGGTGAGGTAATGGCTCACCAAGGCGACGATCCCTAGCTGGTCTGAGAGGATGATCAGCCACACTGGAACTGAGACACGGTCCAGACTCCTACGGGAGGCAGCAGTGGGGAATATTGCACAATGGGCGCAAGCCTGATGCAGCCATGCCGCGTGTATGAAGAAGGCCTTCGGGTTGTAAAGTACTTTCAGTCGTGAGGAAGGTGGTGTTGTTAATAGCAGCATCATTTGACGTTAGCGACAGAAGAAGCACCGGCTAACTCCGTGCCAGCAGCCGCGGTAATACGGAGGGTGCGAGCGTTAATCGGAATTACTGGGCGTAAAGCGCATGCAGGTGGTTCGTTAAGTCAGATGTGAAAGCCCGGGGCTCAACCTCGGAACTGCATTTGAAACTGGCGGACTAGAGTACTGTAGAGGGGGGTAGAATTTCAGGTGTAGCGGTGAAATGCGTAGAGATCTGAAGGAATACCAGTGGCGAAGGCGGCCCCCTGGACAGATACTGACACTCAGATGCGAAAGCGTGGGGAGCAAACAGGATTAGATACCCTGGTAGTCCACGCCGTAAACGATGTCTACTTGGAGGTTGTGGCCTTGAGCCGTGGCTTTCGGAGCTAACGCGTTAAGTAGACCGCCTGGGGAGTACGGTCGCAAGATTAAAACTCAAATGAATTGACGGGGGCCCGCACAAGCGGTGGAGCATGTGGTTTAATTCGATGCAACGCGAAGAACCTTACCTACTCTTGACATCCAGAGAAGCCAGCGGAGACGCAGGTGTGCCTTCGGGAACTCTGAGACAGGTGCTGCATGGCTGTCGTCAGCTCGTGTTGTGAAATGTTGGGTTAAGTCCCGCAACGAGCGCAACCCTTATCCTTGTTTGCCAGCGAGTAATGTCGGGAACTCCAGGGAGACTGCCGGTGATAAACCGGAGGAAGGTGGGGACGACGTCAAGTCATCATGGCCCTTACGAGTAGGGCTACACACGTGCTACAATGGCGCATACAGAGGGCAGCAAGCTAGCGATAGTGAGCGAATCCCAAAAAGTGCGTCGTAGTCCGGATTGGAGTCTGCAACTCGACTCCATGAAGTCGGAATCGCTAGTAATCGTAGATCAGAATGCTACGGTGAATACGTTCCCGGGCCTTGTACACACCGCCCGTCACACCATGGGAGTGGGCTGCAAAAGAAGTGGGTAGTTTAACCTTTCGGGGAGGACGCTCACCACTTTGTGGTTCATGACTGGGGTGAAGTCGTAACAAGGTAGCCCTAGGGGAACCTGGGGCTGGATCACCTCCTTATATACGAAGATTTTCACGATGAGTACCCACACAGATTGATTAGGTTTATTTTAGAGTAAAAAAGGATTTTACTTTACCAGATGGGGCTATAGCTCAGCTGGGAGAGCGCTTCGCTGGCAGCGAAGAGGTCTGCGGTTCGATCCCGCATAGCTCCACCATCTTTAAGTACATTCCTTTATTTAGTGTCCTTAGAAATGGTTACATTATCTTTAGATAATGAAATACATGCTCTTTAACAATTTGGAAAGCTGACTGATTAGTTTAATTATTTTTACTTTTAAAAAGTAAAACAAAACGGCTCAGGCTGTAATTAAGTTAATCAAATTTAAAAGTTCTCAATGTTTATCTTCATTGATAAACACACAAACACATTCAAGTGTCTTGTATTCGGAACAATGTTTACATTGTTCCATTATTGAGTCCGGCAAACAGTCATTGAGAATTAACCCTTCTTAATGACAACCAAAAACCTTGGTTAGTTGCCATACTAGTTTGTTTTCGCTTTTCAAAAGCGAAAGTAAAACAGAGACCCTTTCGGGTTGTATGGTTAAGTGACTAAGCGTACACGGTGGATGCCTTGGCAGTCAGAGGCGATGAAGGACGTATTAACTTGCGATAAGCCCAGATTAGACAGTAAAAGTCTTTTGAGTCTGGGATTTCCGAATGGGGAAACCCACTAGCATAAGCTAGTATCGTTACGTGAATACATAGCGTAACGAGGCGAACTCGGGGAACTGAAACATCTAAGTACCCGAAGGAAGAGAAATCAACCGAGATTCCGAAAGTAGCGGCGAGCGAAATTGGATTAGCCCTTAAGCTTTTAATGATGCAGGTGAAGACTCTGGAAAGTGTCGCAGCAAAGGGTGATAGCCCCGTAACCGACGCATCATAATCAGTGAAATCGAGTAGGGCGGGACACGTGATATCCTGTCTGAATATGGGGGGACCATCCTCCAAGGCTAAATACTACTGACTGACCGATAGTGAACCAGTACCGTGAGGGAAAGGCGAAAAGAACCCCTGTGAGGGGAGTGAAATAGAACCTGAAACCGTGTACGTACAAGCAGTAGGAGCACCTTCGTGGTGTGACTGCGTACCTTTTGTATAATGGGTCAGCGACTTATATTCAGTGGCAAGGTTAACCGTTTAGGGGAGCCGTAGGGAAACCGAGTCTTAACTGGGCGACACAGTCTCTGGATATAGACCCGAAACCGAGTGATCTAGCCATGGGCAGGTTGAAGGTTGAGTAACATCAACTGGAGGACCGAACCGACTAATGTTGAAAAATTAGCGGATGACTTGTGGCTAGGGGTGAAAGGCCAATCAAACTCGGAGATAGCTGGTTCTCCCCGAAATCTATTTAGGTAGAGCCTCGGACGAATACTACTGGGGGTAGAGCACTGTTAAGGCTAGGGGGTCATCCCGACTTACCAACCCTTTGCAAACTCCGAATACCAGTAAGTACTATCCGGGAGACACACGGCGGGTGCTAACGTCCGTCGTGAAGAGGGAAACAACCCAGACCGCCAGCTAAGGTCCCAAATTATTACTAAGTGGGAAACGATGTGGGAAGGCTCAGACAGCCAGGATGTTGGCTTAGAAGCAGCCATCATTTAAAGAAAGCGTAATAGCTCACTGGTCGAGTCGGCCTGCGCGGAAGATGTAACGGGGCTAAGTAATAAACCGAAGCTGCGGCTGCACACTTAGGTGTGTGGGGTAGGGGAGCGTTCTGTAAGCGGTTGAAGGTGGTTCGTAAGGGCTGCTGGACGTATCAGAAGTGCGAATGCTGACATGAGTAACGATAATGGGAGTGAAAAACTCCCACGCCGGAAGACCAAGGGTTCCTGTCCAACGTTAATCGGGGCAGGGTAAGTCGACCCCTAAGGCGAGGCTGAAAAGCGTAGTCGATGGGAAACGGGTTAATATTCCCGTACTTCTTATAATTGCGATGGGGGGACGGAGAAGGCTAGGTGGGCCTGGCGACGGTTGTCCAGGTTCAAGTGCGTAGGCTAAGAGTTTAGGTAAATCCGGACTCTTGTTAGGCTGAGACACGATGTCGAGCACCTACGGGTGTGAAGTCATTGATGCCATACTTCCAGGAAAAGCCTCTAAGCTTCAGATTATAAGAAATCGTACCCCAAACCGACACAGGTGGTCGGGTAGAGAATACCAAGGCGCTTGAGAGAACTCGGGTGAAGGAACTAGGCAAAATGGTACCGTAACTTCGGGAGAAGGTACGCTCTTGGCGGTGAAGTCCCTTGCGGATGGAGCTACTAGGAGTCGCAGATACCAGGTGGCTGCAACTGTTTATTAAAAACACAGCACTGTGCAAAATCGTAAGATGACGTATACGGTGTGACGCCTGCCCGGTGCCGGAAGGTTAATTGATGGGGTTAGACTTCGGTCGAAGCTCTTGATCGAAGCCCCGGTAAACGGCGGCCGTAACTATAACGGTCCTAAGGTAGCGAAATTCCTTGTCGGGTAAGTTCCGACCTGCACGAATGGCGTAATGATGGCCACGCTGTCTCCACCCGAGACTCAGTGAAATTGAAATCGCTGTGAAGATGCAGTGTACCCGCGGCTAGACGGAAAGACCCCGTGAACCTTTACTACAGCTTGGCACTGAACATTGACCCTACATGTGTAGGATAGGTGGGAGACTTTGAAACCGCGTCGCCAGATGCGGTGGAGTCAACCTTGAAATACCACCCTTGTATGCTTGATGTTCTAACGTAGGTCCCTTATCGGGATTGCGGACAGTGCCTGGTGGGTAGTTTGACTGGGGCGGTCTCCTCCCAAAGAGTAACGGAGGAGCACGAAGGTGGGCTAAACACGGTTGGACATCGTGTGGTTAGTGCAATGGCATAAGCCCGCTTGACTGCGAGAATGACAATTCGAGCAGGTACGAAAGTAGGTCATAGTGATCCGGTGGTTCTGAATGGAAGGGCCATCGCTCAACGGATAAAAGGTACTCCGGGGATAACAGGCTGATACCGCCCAAGAGTTCATATCGACGGCGGTGTTTGGCACCTCGATGTCGGCTCATCACATCCTGGGGCTGAAGTCGGTCCCAAGGGTATGGCTGTTCGCCATTTAAAGTGGTACGCGAGCTGGGTTTAGAACGTCGTGAGACAGTTCGGTCCCTATCTGCCGTGGGCGTTGGAAGATTGAAGGGGGCTGCTCCTAGTACGAGAGGACCGGAGTGGACGAACCTCTGGTGTTCGGGTTGTCACGCCAGTGGCATTGCCCGGTAGCTAAGTTCGGAATCGATAAGCGCTGAAAGCATCTAAGCGCGAAGCGAGCCCTGAGATGAGTCTTCCCTGGCACTTTAAGTGCCCTAAAGGGTTGTTCAAGACTAGAACGTTGATAGGCAGGGTGTGTAAGTGCTGCGAGGCATTGAGCTAACCTGTACTAATTGCCCGTGAGGCTTAACCATACAACACCCAAGGGGTTTTGATGGACTCGATATATACAGACAAACTTGAATGAGTTTAGAGATAACTTTTAAATATAGCTTTCCAGATTACTTTTCTGAAAGAAAATCAGAGAAGAAAGAATTTGCTTGGCGACCATAGCGTTGCGGACCCACCTGATCCCATGCCGAACTCAGAAGTGAAACGCAGTAGCGCCGATGGTAGTGTGGGGCTTCCCCATGTGAGAGTAGGACATCGCCAGGCTTTAAATTAAATCTGTAGGTTGACCGACCTGGAGATATGGACGCTCACATAGTGAGTTGACCACTGCGGAGTGGTAGTTCAGTTGGTTAGAATACCGGCCTGTCACGCCGGGGGTCGCGGGTTCGAGTCCCGTCCACTCCGCCACTTATTCAGAGTTTCAGCTCTTTAAAACTGAGATAGGGGTGTAGCTCCAATTGGCAGAGCAGCGGATTCCAAATCCGCGTGTTGGGAGTTCGAATCTCTCCACCCCTGCCATACATCAAGCCTCAGCAGAAATGCTGAGGCTTTTTTGCATTTGAATCTGAGAGTTTCAATACTCTAGAAAAAGCAGCGGATTCAGCTCATTCACAAAATAGTGCGTATTGGGAGTTCGAATCTCTCCACCCCTGCCATATATCAAGCCTCAGCAGAAATGCTGAGGCTTTTTTGCATTTGAATCTGAGAGTTTCAATACTCTAGAAAAAGAGCGGATTCAGCTCATTCACAAAATAGTGCGTATTGGGAGTTCGAATCTCTCCACCCCTGCTATATATCAAGCCTCAGCAGAGATGCTGAGGCTTTTTTGCATTTGAATCTGAGAGTTTTTTTCTTGAAAAAGCAGCGGATTCAGCTCATTCACAAAATAGCGCGTATTGGGAGTTCAAATCTCTCCACCCCTGCCATATATCAAGCCTCAGCAGAAATGCTGAGGCTTTTTTGTATTTGAATCTGAGAGTTTCAATACTCTAGAAAAAGCAGCGGATTCAGCTCATTCACAAAATAGCGCGTGTTGGGCGTTCGAATCTCTCCACCCCTGCCATACATCAAGCCTCAGCAGAAATGCTGGGGCTTTTTTGCATTTGAATCTGAGAGTTTCAATATTCTAGAAAAAGCAGCGGATTCAGCTCATTCACAAAATAGCGCGTGTTGGGAGTTCGAATCTCTCAACCCTTGCCATACATCAAGCCGCAGCAGAAATGCTGAGCTTTATTCGAGAGCATTTAGAAAGAGCTGGGAGTCCGGTTAACTTCGCGGATCTACAAAGCAAAAAAAAGCCCCAACAACTGAGTTGCTGGGGCTTTTATATGATTGGGGTATTAAGCAAAACCTTGGATAATTACAAACTTCTCAAGGAGCTGCTCTTCACTTTCAACATGCTTTGGATCTGTGATTATGCATTTCGTAATAGGGCAAACTGACTGACAAGTTGGCTTATCATAGTGTCCCTTACATTCAGTACATAAATTAGGATCGATCTCATAGATACTGTCACCCATTGTAATCGCACCATTTGGGCACTCAGGATCACACATATCACAATTGATGCAGCTATCTTGAATCAGTAATGCCATTACTACTTACCTGTTGGGTTTCGGGTGTCTTGCCCTTCACTAAGGTTACGCATTAATAAACCGAATTCTAAATCCATATCTTCAGGAACTGGAATGAAGACAAAGTGGCCATTACCTTTAGCATCATCAATTTCTTGAGACTTGCGGTTTTCCATTTTTTCTAAAGTGAAGACAACGTTTCCATTTGGAGTCATTAATTCTAGGCTATCGCCCTTGATGAATTTGTTTTTAACTTCAACTTCAGCTAACTCACCTTTGCGAACGCCAGTGAACTCACCAACAAATTGTTGAGAGTCTGAAATAGAGTAACCGTATTCATAATTTTGGTAGCTGTCGTGAGTATGGCGACGAAGGAAGCCTTCGGTGTAGCCACGGTGCGCTAAACTTTCTAAAGTACCCATTAGGCTTTCGTCAAATGGTTTGCCTTCAACGGCATCATCAATTGCTTTACGGTACACTTGGGCGGTACGAGCACAGTAGTAGAAAGACTTAGTACGCCCTTCGATTTTCAAAGAGTGAACACCCATCTTAGTTAGGCGCTCTACGTGTTGGATTGCGCGAAGATCTTTAGAGTTCATGATGTAAGTACCATGCTCATCTTCAAATGCCGCCATTTTCTCTTCAGGACGATGAGATTCTGAAAGTAGAACAACTTCATCAGTTGGTTTGCCTAAACCGAGAGTATTGTCTGGACGCTCTTCTTGAACTTCAATCTCTTGAGTTTCAACTTCTTGTATAGCAACACCAGTAGGGTTTGCGGCAACAATTTGGCCGTTCTCGTCTTCTTTAGCTGCTTCAGCTTTATATTCCCAGCGACACGCGTTCGTGCATGTACCTTGGTTTGGGTCGCGCTTGTTCATGTAACCAGACAGTAGGCAGCGACCTGAATACGCCATGCATAGAGCACCGTGTACGAAAATTTCTAATTCAGTTTCAGGACAGTGTTCACGTATCTCTTCAATTTCTTCTAGCGATAGTTCACGAGATAAGATTACTCGCTCTACACCTTGAGTTGACCAGAATTTCACAGTTGCCCAGTTAACGGCATTTGCTTGTACCGAAAGGTGAATAGCCACTTCAGGGAAAGCTTCACGAACCATCATGATCAAGCCTGGATCCGACATAATTAGAGCGTCTGGGCCCATATCAACGATTGGTTTTAAATCACGAATGAAGGTTTTTAACTTTGAATTATGTGGTTGGATATTACATACCACATACAGCTTTTTACCTTGAGCATGCGCTTCATTAATGCCGATCTGTAGGTTTTCATGGTTGAATTCGTTGTTACGAACGCGAAGGCTGTAACGTGGTTGACCTGCATATACAGCATCTGCACCGTAGGCAAAAGCGTAACGCATATTTTTAAGGCTACCCGCAGGGGAAAGGAGTTCTGGTTTAAACATTGCTTAATTCTCTAGTTCTGATCACAAGTCAGGTCGATGTCACCGAGTGATATCGAAGGGGCGCAAATTTTACGTCAATTACAAGTGATAGTACAGAAAAGAGAATGCCGAAAGAACATCTCTCGGCATTATATAACGGTTGATGCTTGGGTTGTTACGCTTCTGGGTGAGGAAGACCACCTAATGTTTCATATAAGTTAGGCAAGAAAGCGCCTAGCTCTGCACACATTAGAGAGAAGTCTGCATCAAAGCGCGCAGCCTGATCTTCTCTTGGAATATCGTCATTCTCATCTTTCAATTCATCGCAGAATTTGAGTCGCTTGATACTGCCATCTTCAGCAAGAATAAACTCAATGCGATCTTGCCAGTTTAGAGCCAATTTAGTCACAAGCTTATCTGCGTGAATATGGCTTAGAATTTCATCCGCTGAAAGCTCTTGTTTTTTACAACGAATCACGCCGCCATCTTCAAGAACGGATTTCAATTCAGCTTCATCAAGCATTGTCATGCCTTGAGGGGTATCGCCACTCTTAACCCACTCGGTTAAGGTTGTTTCAATAGCTTGCTCTGGGATCGCAGGGACAACGGGCAAGCTGCCCATTGTTTTACGTAAAAGTGCTAAAACATCTTCTGCTTTTTTGTAGCTACCAGAGTCAACGAGGATCATGCCTTGCTTAGGAAGAATAAGAGCAAACGTAAGACTGCTGCGGCTGAAAGCTCGTGGCAGAAGATCGATAATGATGTCTTCTTTTAGGTTGTCTTTCTCTTTTTTCTTTAGAGGGCGACCTTCTTGCGCTTCCATCATATCCACTTTCGCGTTTAACGAATCTTTGATAACAGATGCAGGTAACATTTTTTCTTCTTTTTTAGCACAGATTAGAATGCGATCTTCAGAAGTGTGAGTCATCATGTCGCCATGTCTGCCCATTGCATTTACCCAGCCAAATTTTTGTCTGTCTTGGCTGCCACAAGGAGTGAAGCGAAACTCTTCCAATTGTTTTTCTAGTTGATCTGCATTGAAGTCGATACCGCGGTTAAAGCGATACACCATACAGTTTTTAAACCACATATTATTTCTCTGAGCTTGTAAGAAGGAGCCCATGATAGGAGATTTCAAATCTTTTGTCCTACTCCAAATTCAAAATATCACAATGAATATGCTAATAAATTTATATTAATAATTGTTTTCAAAGGTCACAAAAGTGTCATAATTAACCTTGATAATGCTTTGCGTCGATGAATTATAAAGGTTAATCAATAATGTCTAGAAGGATTCTGGTTGTTGAAGATGAAGCACCCATTCGTGAAATGCTGTGTTTTGTTCTTGAACAGAAAGGCTATCAAGCGATAGAAGCGGAAGATTACGATACCGCGGTGAATAAACTCTGTGAACCTTTCCCCGATCTTGTTCTGTTAGATTGGATGTTGCCTGGTGGCTCTGGAATTAACTTCATTAAACATATGAAGCGTGAAGAGCTGACTCGAAATATTCCTGTCGTGATGCTAACGGCTCGTGGAGAAGAAGAAGATAAGGTTCGAGGTTTAGAAGTTGGTGCCGATGATTACATCACCAAGCCATTCTCTCCAAAAGAGCTAGTTGCTCGCCTTAAAGCCGTAATTCGACGTGTAACACCGACTGCACTTGAAGATGTTATTAATGTCCAAGGGCTGAAGTTAGATCCTGTTTCCCATCGTGTGACAGCGAATGATGAACCGTTAGATATGGGACCAACCGAATTTAAGATGCTGCATTTCTTCATGACTCATCAAGAACGTGTTTATAGCCGCGAACAGCTGTTGAATAATGTTTGGGGTACTAACGTATACGTTGAAGACCGCACTGTGGATGTCCACATTAGACGTTTGAGAAAAGCGTTAGAGCAGGGCGGACATGATAAGTTAGTTCAAACCGTTCGTGGTGCTGGCTACCGTTTTTCTGTAAAAGCGTAATGAAGGACTAAGATTAACTAGAGTGACATATCGGAGATTTGAATGGTTGAACGACTGACCTTAAAAAGGCTGGCATGGGAGCTGGCTTTTTTTTACACCCCTTGGATTATTGTGGGGTGGATCTTCGGTTACATGCCGTGGCTACTCTTCATTGCCACCGCTCTACAATTAGCTTGGCACCTGCATAATCAGATGAAGCTGTCGACCTGGTTGTGGGATGAAAAACGCCTAACACCACCTTCAGGAACGGGAAATTGGGAGTCGCTATTTAATGGCATTTATCGGTTGCAGCAGCGACAACGAAAAAAGCGCAAAGAGTTAACGAACTTAATCCGTCGATTTCGTAATGGTGCTGAATCTTTACCCGATGCGGTTGTTGTCTTTCGCAGTGAAGGCAATATTGTGTGGTGCAACAAACTCGCCCAGCACCTTTTAGGTTTTCATTGGCCTGATGATAATGGTCAGCCAATTTCCAACTTGATTCGAACCCCTGATTTTATTAAGTATCTCAACAAGCAGGATTTCTCTGAGCCTCTAGAGATGTGCTCTCCATTAAATGTAGAGCGGATGCTTGAATTGCGTATCGTGCCATATACAGAAGGCGAGCACTTGATGGTTGTGCGTGACGTTACCCAACTCAAGCAGCTAGAAGGCATGCGTCGTAACTTCTTTGCCAATGTTTCTCATGAACTTCGGACTCCTATGACGGTGCTCAAAGGCTACCTAGAGATGACAGAAGATCCCGATATGGTGGTTGGGCCGATGTGGCCAAAGGCTCACGGTGTGATGACAGAACAGCTTAACCGAATGAATAGTTTAGTGAGCCAACTACTCACATTATCTAAAATTGAAGCCGCACCAATGCATGAGTTAGACGAAGTCGTCAACGTTCCATTAATGCTAGAGAACCTTGAAAAAGAGGCTCAAAGCTTGAGCGGTGATAGAGGACATCGACTCGACTTTCAAATCGATCCAAAACTGAAAGTACTTGCCGATGAGGATCAACTGCGTAGTGCGATCTCCAACCTTGTTTATAATGCGGTTAAATACACGCCTGAAGGGGCGGAAGTAAAAGTTCGCTGGTATCAGTCGATTCAGGGAGCGTGTTTGGAAGTGTCTGATAGCGGAGAGGGAATCGAGCCACAGCATTTACACCGGTTAACTGAGCGTTTTTACCGAGTAGATAAAGCTCGCTCAAGAGATACGGGAGGCAGTGGACTTGGTCTTGCGATTGTAAAACATGCGCTTACTCATCATGATTCACACCTTGAAATCCAAAGTACAGTCGGGATTGGGAGTAAATTCTCATTCATTTTACCTAGTCGGTTGATTGTTAAATGATTAAGAAAATGAAGCTCTTACCTTTTGTAAAAGTGATGACTTGGCTGACTATCACTATGACTTCTGTGCTGAGCTTTCGAGTCATGGCTCAGTTGCCAGATTATCAACGGGTGTTTGGTGTTTCAGGAAGCTTACTCTCTGTCGGCTCAGACACGCTTGCTGGAATGACAACGCTATGGGTTGAAGAGTTTGAATCGATATACCCTAACGTTAATGCTCAAGTTCAAGCTTCGGGTTCATCTACCGCGCCACCAGCATTAACTGAAGGTACGGCGCATTTTGGGCCGATGAGTCGACCGATGAGATTACGCGAAATTGAGGCATTTGAGCGAGAGCATGGTTATAAACCGACAGTATTGAAGGTGGCAATTGATGCTATTGGCATATTTGTTCACCGAGATAACCCAATTCAAGGCCTTAATTTTCAGCAGATAGATAGCATTTTTTCCGTCACCTTGAGGTGCGGGGCGACCAAGTCACTAAACAACTGGCACGAGTTAGGTCTAGACAGTGATTGGTCGAAGCGAAAATTCCAACTGTTTGGCCGTAATTCAGTCTCTGGTACATATGGTTACTTTAAACAAAATGCTCTATGCGATGGTGACTTTAAAAAAGGTGTCAATGAGCAACCAGGGTCGGCATCTGTTGTTCAATCTGTTGCCTCATCCATCAGTGGGATTGGCTACTCTGGTGTTGGCTATCAAGTTGCAGGGATCAAATTAATTCCAATCGCGAGATCTGGCGATGACTATATTTATCCGACACGTAAAAACATCTTAAATGGGCGTTATCCTCTCTCTCGTTTTTTATATGTTTATGTGAATAAGCATCCAACTAAACCATTAAGTAAGGTTCAATCTGAGTTCATTCGATTTATTTTTTCGAGGCAAGGACAAGAGCTTGTTCGAAAAGATGGGTATGTGCCGATTAGTCAAAGTCTCGCGAAACAGGAACTCGCGAAAGTTGAATTAACGTTATCTGACCAGAATTGACTAATTCATTGTTATAAAAATAAATTAGTCGGAAATATTACTGACAGAACTCGTCACTTGAGTTGTAATATATCTGTCATTAAAATGACATAAACTTAAGGTTTGCTCAAAAGAAGGTAGAACAGTACATGGCTCAAGCCGAGTTTTCACTCAAAGAACAGGATCGTAAGCGTTTTATTCAAGATCGCCTGATTCGTCTTGTAGTGACATGTGGCGGCGTGAGTGTACTAGGCGCTTTAGTGCTTATCTTTGTCTATTTAGCGATCGTGGTTGCACCAATTTTCTCTGATGCGAATATTGAGCCGGCAGATATCGATACTCAAATCTCTGTTCATTCGCCGGTCGCGATTGGGGTGAATGAGTACGGTGATCATGCTTATACATTTGATAAATCAGGGTCATTAAGCTTTTGGTCTTTGACTGATGAAAAACCGCAACCTGAATTTACTCAGAAAATTGCCCCGTCCATGTTATTTGCTCGTAGTGATGCTTCCTCCGGTTGGTTAGCTTCAGTCGATGCAGAGAGCAACATAACTCTCTTCAAGCCAGTGTTTTCAACCAGTATTAATAAAGCGGGTCGCTATTTTGATCCTGATGTTGAGTTTTTCAATAACGGTGCCGACTTGTCGCTTTTCGATGATTCAAACCCACTGAGCTTACTTGGATTGTCAGCACAACCGAGCAGCATGACTTTAGTTGGCCAAGCGAGTGATCGAACGGTGTCCGTCCTGACCTTAAAAAAAGGACAAGGGTTGAACCAAGAGAAGGACGCTTGGTTGCCTCAACGGTTTACCTTCCCAACCGTATTTCCTACCTTGGATCAAATCTTGGTTGCGCCTAATGGTCAGCAACTGTTCCTACGTTCGGGTTCTGAATTAATGATTGCGATGAAGCATGGCGAGCAATTCCGCATTCGAGAGATTGTTGATTTGACTCAAGGGGACCCACAACAACAGGTGAAGAATATTGACCTATTGTCAGGTGCGTATTCTCTGCTCGTCACTTATTCAAACGGTCTTGTTTCTCAGTGGTTTGATACTCTTCAAAATGAAGTCCGATCACTGACCCACATTCGAAATTTTCAGTTAGCGCCTGAAGTGGACTTTTTACTTCCCGATATTTATCGCAAAGGCTTTTATAGTTTCTATCAAAATGGCACGTTACAAAGTCATTATACGACCAGTGAAAAGCTAGTTTTGTTTGAACGTCCGTATTCAAAATCCCCTGATCTTGCTGCGATGTCTAAAAACGAAAAGCATTTATTAGTCCTATCCGGTCAGCAACTCAATGTTGCGAAAGTGAATAATGACTTTCCAGAGATATCGTTTTCATCGCTGTGGAATAAAGTCTGGTATGAGAGTTACCCGGAACCCGAATACGTTTGGCAGTCGACATCGGCCAGTGATGAATTTGAAGAGAAATTCAGTTTAGTGCCGATTGCGTTTGGTACATTAAAGGCGGCGGTATTTGCGATGATTTTTGCTGTGCCGATTGCGGTGTTAGGTGCGATCTATACGGCCTATTTTATGTCTCCAAGCATGCGCCGAGTGGTTAAACCGACCATTGAACTCATGGAAGCATTACCCACGGTGATTATTGGTTTCTTAGCGGGGTTATGGTTTGCGCCGATTGTTGAAACTCATTTAACAGCAGTAATGGCATTGCTCATCATATTGCCTTTGACAACACTTGTGGCTGGAGGCTTATGGCACTGTGTCCCTCAAGCTGTCACTCGTCGTTTGCCTAATGGTTGGCATGCGGTGATCTTGATCCCTGCGTTGTTGATTTCCATCGTAACCGTATTCTTGTTTGGCACTGATATTGAATCGATACTGTTCGCTGGCGATGTGAAGCTGTTTCTGTCTAGCTATGGAATCGACTTTGATCAACGTAACGCCTTAGTGGTGGGGTTTGCTATGGGGTTTGCGGTGATCCCGACGATTTTCACTATCGCGGAAGATGCTATTTTTTCTGTGCCTAAACACTTGTCTGATGGCTCGTTAGCTTTAGGGGCAACACCGTGGCAGACCTTATTGTATGTGGTGCTGTTAACGGCTAGCCCAGGGATTTTTTCTGCGGTGATGATGGGGTTAGGCAGAGCGGTTGGAGAGACCATGATTGTGTTGATGGCGACAGGGAATACACCGATCATGGATTGGAATATATTCGAAGGGATGCGCACACTTTCTGCCACGATCGCCGTTGAACTTCCTGAATCAGAAGTGGGTAGCTCTCATTATCGATTGCTGTTTTTGGCCGCATTATTACTGTTCATATTTACTTTCGCTGTGAATGCTCTTGCGGAAGTGGTTCGACAAAGGCTTAGAGATAAATACCGTGCATTGTAGCTTTCAATATTGTCCATTAAACAGCACAGAGTTTACTTATGTTTAAGTGGCTTCGATCTGGCTCACCTTGGATTTGGCTCACTGGTGGAGCCGTGAGCATCAGCCTATTATCCGTATTAGGCTTACTTTTATTGATTGGTTGGAAAGGACTCACTTACTTCTGGCCTGCTCCTCTGTATCAATGGGAAGTAGTGAATAACAATATCTTGCCCCAAAGTGTGGAGGCGAACCATCGACTTATAGGTCAACTTTATCAGCGAGACTATATCCCGATTGATCATATTGTGGATGCAGAGAATAAGTTGCCAGCAGCCGTTTTAGAGGAGGGTGTTGTCGGGCGATTGAGTATCAAAGTCGCTAATCGAGAGCTTTATCCCGCAGATTTTGTCTCGGTTCTTGAGCCTGAATTAACGGCGTCGACTCAGCCAGCAGAGTGGGCCGTAATAGAGAGAACTCGAGGTGGTGACTTCTTTGGTAAACCGATAGGCTTTTCTAGTTTAGACGGCATTCGAACTAAGAATATTCACCAAGAGCTGATTCGAGGGCTCGACTTTGCGGACTCATTACGATCGGAAATTGATCGTATCAGTAATCAGGAAATTCGTTTAATCAGCTGGCAGCTTGAACAATTGCGTCTTAAAAAACGAAAATATGAGTTGAATGAGGAACTGAATGAAGAGTTCATCGTCTCTTATCAACAAGAAACGCAAGCGTTAAATGAAAAGCTGTCAGAATCAGAAAAAAATCTGGATTTGCTTAACTCACAACTACAAATAGAGTCGTTATTGCTTGAAGACATGAGTGGTCAAAAAACACGAATACCACTTAGTCAGATTTTAGATATTTGGTACCCCAACCAGATGAGCTACACCGAAAAAGTGGCGCATTGGGGAAAACAGGTCTGGAAGTTTTTGTCTCAAAACCCACGAGAGTCCAACTCTGAAGGCGGTGTTTTTCCTGCTATTTTTGGTACGGTATTTTTGGTGATAGTGATGTCTATTATCGTCATGCCTCTTGGGGTTGTGGCGGCAATATACTTACATGAGTACGCCAAAAGTAACGCCTTTACGAGAATTATTCGGATAGCTGTGATTAACCTCGCGGGTGTGCCATCCATTGTCTATGGTGTCTTCGGCTTAGGCTTTTTTGTTTATACCATCGGTGGATCAATTGATACGCTGTTTTATACCGAGAAACTTCCGGCTCCAACATTTGGCACTCCGGGGTTATTGTGGTCAGCATTAACATTAGCAGTGTTGACATTGCCAGTGGTGATTGTGACGACGGAAGAAGGGTTAACGCGGATCCCAAGCTCAGTTCGGCATGGTTCGTTAGCGTTAGGTGCGACACAGTTTGAAACCCTATGGCGGATTGTCTTGCCGATGGTTAGCCCTGCGATCATCACTGGGCTGATTCTTGCGGTTGCGCGAGCGGCAGGTGAGGTTGCCCCATTAATGTTAGTTGGTGTGGTTAAACTCGCGTCGAGCTTACCTGTGGATGCTCAATTTCCATACGTTCATTTAGAACGCAAATTCATGCATCTGGGCTTTCATATTTACGATATCGGTTTCCAAACATCAAACATTGAAGCTGCGAGACCACTGGTTTATGCCACTTCATTTTTACTGGTGACGGTTATTGTCGGGCTGAATTTAACTGCGATTAGTATTCGTAACAATTTACGCGAAAAGTACCGAACCCTAGGACAAGACTGACTATGTTCTCATTAAGTGACACTCTAGGTTATCAAGCGCCGTTGGATGTACATAAACTAACGGATGAGCAAACCGCGATCTCCATTGAAGGTCTTAATCTTTATTACCAGCAGACTCAAGCGCTTAACGATATTTCAATGCGAATACCTAAAGGTAGAGTCACCGCATTTATTGGGCCTTCAGGTTGTGGTAAGTCGACCCTGCTACGCTGCATTAATCGTATGAACGATTTAGTGGAAGGCTGCCGTGTCGAAGGTGAAGTTAAGCTATACGGAAATAATGTGTATCACCCTAAAGTCGATGTGGCGACATTACGCCGCCGAGTTGGGATGGTATTCCAGCGTCCCAACCCATTTCCTAAATCGATTTATGAAAATGTGGTGTATGGACTTCGGTTGCAAGGTGTCAAAAATAGCCGAACCTTAAATGATGCCGTTGAACGTTCATTACGCGCGGCTGCCTTGTGGGACGAAGTAAAAGATCGTTTGCACGAAAATGCCTTTGGACTCTCAGGAGGGCAACAGCAACGTTTGGTTATTGCGCGGGCCATTGCTATTGAGCCAGAAGTGTTACTGCTTGATGAGCCGACATCTGCACTGGATCCTATTTCTACACTGACGATTGAAGAGTTGATCAGTGAATTGAAAACACAATATACAGTGGTCATCGTTACTCATAACATGCAGCAGGCTGCGAGGGTGAGCGATCACACGGCATTTATTCATATGGGAAAATTGATCGAGTACTCAGATACCGATTCAATTTTCACCTCACCATTGAAAAAACACACAGAAGACTACATTACAGGTAGATATGGATAAAATAGTCATTATGATGATTGAGCACTCTTTATAAGGAATTTTCATGCAGTTTGGTCGACACATTTCAGGTCAATTTAATGTAGAGCTTGAGTCTATTCGTACCCATGTGTTGACGATGGGAGGTTTAGTTGAGCAACAGCTTTCGTTTGCCATGCAAGCGCTGCATAAAGATGACATTGATCTGGCGAAAAAAGTGGTTCGGGATGATCATAAAGTGAATTCGATGGAGGTTTCTATTGATGAAGCATGCACTCGTATTATTGCTAAGCGACAGCCAACGGCAAAAGATCTGCGATTAATTATGGCGATCATCAAGACGATTACCGATCTTGAGCGCATTGGCGATGTGGCAAGTAAAATTGCAACCGTCGCGATTGAGAGCCCACCACTGAAAGATCAAACGTTTCAAATATCTCTTGAGCCTCTGGGGCGACAGGCCATTGCAATGCTACACCAAGTGCTGGATGCGTTTGCTCGAATGGATGTCGACGCCGCCGCGAGCGTGTATAAGCTAGATGATAAATTGGATGCGGAATACGAAGCGGTTATTCGTCAATTGATGACCTATATGATGGAAGACCCTAAAAGCATCCCCAATATTATTCAAGTGATGTGGTCGGCGAGAGCGATCGAAAGAGTTGGCGATCGCTGCCAGAATATCTGTGAATACATTATTTACTTCGTCAAAGGTAAAGATGTACGTCACTTAGGTGAGCAGAGTATTGATGACCTGCTGAAATAGCTAGAAGTGGCTGTTGGAAGCCACTAGTTAGCTAAGAACATAATCTGTCCAAAACCGCTGCGATTTTTTTACTGTCTGTTATTGGAATAGCAAAGTCATCACTATCACCCATCTTGGCTTGGTTCGATACTAACGTCATATGGCTTTCACGGGTCGATTTTCCTGAAAGGTGCAACGATTTAATGCCAGTCTGCTGAGTAATGAGTAGAGCATTATCCGCAGTGACGCCAGCTCCAGCCATAATGTCTACACGGCCACTGGCTTGAATTACCATCTTTTTAAGCACATCAAGCCCATCAATGGCGGTAGGTGCTAGCCCTGAAGTGAGTATTCGCTCACAACCTAAATTCACAATATCTTCAATAGCTTGAGAGTAATCTGCACATTGGTCTATCGCTCGATGAAATGTAACACCTAATTGGCATTCAGTCGCTACTGTCATGATACGTTGAGCTAAGCGCATATCGATAGAACCATCAGCTTTCAGTACACCAAATACAATCCCATCAACGCCTGCGGTGGCTGCTGCGTGTATATCTTCAATCATAGAATCAATATCATCAGCGCTGTAAAGGAAATCACCTTGTCGAGGCCTGACCATGGCATAGATTGGAACTGACGATAGCTGAGCGGCTAATTTCATCAAACCGAAACTTGGCGTTAAACCACCTAACGCTAAAGATGAACAGAGCTCAATTCGAGTCGCGCCTCCCGCAATCGCATTATGAAGAGACTCTAAGTTATCGATACAGACTTCAATTTGATAAGACATATAAATCCTAGTTGGTGCAATTTAATAATACAGAGCTTAACAAGATTTACGGTTGGTTTATGCAATGAGCATAGGGAAAATAGAGGTAATGTTTTACAAGAAACGATTCCTCATTTTAAAGACAGTAAGAGTGCGATACACAGATATCATCTCGTGGGACTAAAACGAGAAAAGCCCGAAGCGTAAACTTCGGGCTTTTTTATTTGGCTAACTAATGACTTCTTCCGATTGGCAGTGCGTTTTTCGCTTATATTGTCCAACCATCAACCCGTTTGAGCGCGGGTGAAGGAGTTATTATTTGCTTAGGTCGTCAGCGTGCTCAGATAGGAATGCTGCAACACCTTTTGGAGATGCGTCCATACCTGATTTGCCTTCTTCCCATTGTGCAGGACAAACTTCACCATTCTTCTCGTGGAAGTTTAGTGCGTCTACCATGCGTAGCATTTCGTCGATGTTACGGCCTAGTGGAAGGTCGTTAACAACTTGGTGACGAACAAGACCGTCAGCATCGATTAGGAAAGAACCACGGAAAGCAACGCCTGCTTCTGGGTGCTCAACATCGTATGCTTTGCAGATTTCGTGCTTAACGTCAGCAACTAGAGGGTACTTAACTTGACCGATACCGCCATCTTCGATAGCAGTGTTACGCCATGCGTTGTGTGAGAATTGTGAATCGATAGAAACACCAATTACTTCAACACCTTTAGCTTGGAAATCTTCTAGACGATTGTCAAAAGCGATTAGCTCTGAAGGACAAACGAATGTGAAGTCTAGTGGGTAGAAAAATACAACAGCTTTTTTACCTTTAGTGAACTCTGCGAAGTTGAAGTTATCAACGATTTCGCCGTTACCTAGAACAGCTGCTGCAGTAAAGTCAGGGGCTTGACGACCTACTAGTACCATTTTGAAATCTCCTAAAATATGATGACCAAACATCTTTGTTTGGGCTTTCGTTTCTACGGGACAAACTATAGTACAAACGTTACTATAGAAAAAAGCGAATTAAATAGATTAACTTAATCGAAAAAAGCGATGAGGATGCTTTCTCATCAAATCTTCTATCTTATTAATATGACAAAGTAATTAGCATGAATAAATGGCCCAGCTTAAAGCAGTTGCATTATTTAGTAACTTTGCACGAAACCCGTCATTTTAGTGATGCCGCAGAACGCTGTTTTGTGAGCCAGTCGACACTCAGTAAAGGGATCCAAAACCTTGAAGAGTTGATTGGTTGTCCTTTATACGAAAAAAAAGATAAAAAAAGCCCTTTAGTCTTTACTCAAGCGGGTGAATTAGTCGTCATTCGTGGCCGAGAGTTACTGGCGAAAGGACAAGATTTGGTTGAGCTTGGCAGTTTATGTCAGGGGGAAAGTATGCAGGGGCAGTTAAAACTGGGCTGTATTCCTACTATTGCTCCATTTCTATTATGCGATGTCGTACAAGAGGTTAACGCTCGCTTTCCTCAACTTCATCTATTACTACGTGAAGATACCACCACCAACTTATTAGCCGCCTTGAATCAAGGTGAGTTAGATGTATTGATACTGGCACTCCCCGTTGATATAGGGCATATGTATAGCAAAGTCGTCGGACAAGACCCGTTTAGGATGGTCATTAGTCGTAACCAAGCTGATGGGATTAGAGTGCCAATCCGATACGATGATTTACCCGATGAATCGGTTTTCCTATTAGAAAATGAACACTGCTTAACTGAACATGCCGTTTCAGCATGTAAGCTCACAGACAAAGAGAAGATAAATCCGTTTTCAGCAACGAGCTTACATACCTTGGTACAGATGGTTGCGAATGGGCTCGGTACTACATTTATACCTCAGATGGCGATTGAGCATGGCCTGCTTGATAATCAAAATCTAGTGGTGATTGATCCCCCTGGTCAGCAAGCTTATCGAGAGATAGGGCTGGTTTGGCGGCCAAGTACTTCTCGTTCTGAGACCTTTGAGCAATTAGCTGAAGTGGTATCAGAACTGCTCTAGCGATTGGTCTAACCTAAAAAGCACACTGTTTTCGGTGTGCTTTTTAGTTTTTTATTCTGTTAGTGTTGTTTGACTTGTAAAATTTCACAGAACTTTTTTGACGTGCCTTTCATAAAAAATCCTTTATTTACACACCTAATTTCACATCTCTCTTTTATTTTGTCGTTTGAATGGTCATTCACACCTATTCGTTAACCCTTTCTGTCAAAGGTTTCGAGCCCAAACTTAGAATTCGAACGCCTGTTTAAAACAGAATTAGCATAAAAAATCGCGTGTAATTTAATTACGTAATAAGTTACACAAGCAACCAATTTTCAGAGCCCTAAAGTCCAACAATATAAAACTTTGAATTTAACCTTTTGTTAACTTTAGTACTTTTACTCTAGTGGTTGTTGAGGTAAGTTTATTACTGTCTTGTAAGACCTATGTCTACATCGGAGGCTGTTGAAATACAGGTTTGGATAGGTGAAGGTAATAGGCACAAACCAAAACGAATCATGAATATTGAGCTTTAGGATGTTGCTTGTCTTTGTGGTTTTTGAGTTACAAATGTAATTTAAGGAAAGAATTATGCTTGCTGAAACAATACCAACAAATTCAGATAATATAAAAAGAACATCGCCTCAAAGTATGTTGGTGATTAATAGTGAGCTTGCTCCTGAGCATCAAGAAATTTTCCCTTTAGAAGCCCAAACCTTTTTATCTTTTTTATGCGCTCAATTTAGTGAGCGCGTGGATTTATTGCTCGAAGAGCGAGAGCAGAAGCAGTCACGGATTGATGCTGGGGAGCTACCGGACTTTTTAAGTGAGACTCAAGATATCCGAGAAGGCAGTTGGAAAATACTCGGTATCCCACAAGATTTACAAGATCGTCGAGTAGAGATCACCGGTCCAACCGATCGAAAAATGGTGATCAATGCATTAAACGCCAACGTGAAAGTCTTCATGGCGGACTTTGAAGATTCAATGTCGCCAGCATGGGGCAAAGTGCTCGATGGACAGGTGAATTTACGTGATGCTGTTAATGGAAACATCAGCTATACCAATGAGAGTAACGGCAAACAGTATCAATTAAGTGATGATCCTGCGGTGCTTATCTGCCGTGTTCGAGGTCTGCACTTAAAAGAGAAGCATGTAGAATTTAACGGCCAGATTATTCCTGGAGCGCTATTCGATTTCGCACTGTATTTCTATAACAACTACAAAACCCTGCTGAAGAAAGGCAGCGGCCCATATTTTTATATTCCTAAGCTGCAATCTCATCAAGAAGCGAAGTGGTGGAGTGATGTTTTCCATTTCACTGAAGACTTCTTTGGTCTGGATACTGGAACCATCAAAGCGACGGTATTGATTGAAACTCTACCTGCTGTATTTGAAATGGACGAGATCCTGTTCAACTTAAAAGAGCATATCGTTGGTCTTAATTGCGGGCGTTGGGACTATATCTTTAGCTACATTAAAACCTTGCGTAACCACCCTGATCGTATTCTGCCAGATAGACAAGTTGTGACAATGGATAAACCCTTCTTAAAGGCTTACTCGCAACTGCTAGTAAAAACGTGTCATCGCCGCGGAGCGTTTGCAATGGGAGGAATGGCCGCCTTTATTCCAGCCAAAGATCCACAAGTGAACCAACAAGTACTCGATAAGGTTCTGGGAGATAAATCTTTAGAAGCGAACAACGGACATGATGGAACGTGGGTCGCGCATCCAGGGCTTGCCGATACGGCAATGTCAGTGTTTGACCAAAAATTGGGTGAACGAACCAATCAATTGAATGTGCTACGGAAAGACGATAGCCCTATAACTGCACAGGTGTTACTTGCGCCTTGTGATGGTGCCATCACTGAACAAGGCATGCGTCATAACATTCGTGTTGCTCTGCAATATATAGAAGCGTGGATCTCAGGTAACGGTTGCGTTCCTATTTATGGATTAATGGAAGATGCGGCGACGGCTGAAATATCACGAGCTTCAATTTGGCAATGGATTCAGCACGAGCAAGAATTGGATAACGGACAAGTCGTCACCAAGTCGCTGTTCGAATCTTACCTGACTGAAGAGATCCAAGTTGTTCGTCAAGAAGTTGGAGAACAACGATTCATTAATGGTCGATTTGAAGAAGCGTCAGCATTGATGTCAGAACTCACCACCAGCGATGAACTGACGAATTTCTTAACGGTTCCAGGCTACGATTATTTGCCATAACTCATTGAAATGCTTAGCTAGCACATATGTATAGCTAACGCTAAGCGCACATTATAAAAAATGAACACGATTTATTACTAACAACGTGAAACAAAAGAGTTCGAGGTCAGAGAGAGTTGTACTGACGGAGAAAAGGATGACAGATGCATGAAGCATCGTATTACTACAGAGGGATAGACCATGACATTAACTCGCCGCCAACAAATCGAAGCTCTAGAGAAAGACTGGGCAACTAATCCACGCTGGAATAACGTAAAGCGTACTTACACAGCAGAAGAAGTGGTTGAACTTCGTGGTTCAGTGACGCCTGCCAATACTATCGCCCAACGTGGTGCTGATAAATTATGGTCTTTGGTCAACGGGTCATCTAAAAAAGGTTATGTAAACTGCTTGGGTGCACTGACTGGTGGTCAAGCGGTTCAGCAAGCCAAAGCGGGAATCGAAGCGATTTACCTATCAGGTTGGCAAGTTGCTGCAGATAACAATACGGCATCAACCATGTACCCTGACCAATCTTTATACCCTGTAGATTCAGTACCGTCAGTGGTTAAACGCATTAACAATTCATTCCGACGTGCAGACCAAATTCAATGGGCTGGTGGTAAGAGCCCAGAAGATGAAGGTGGCATTGATTACTTCTTACCTATCGTTGCGGATGCAGAAGCAGGATTTGGTGGCGTTCTCAATGCTTATGAGTTGATGAAGAATATGATCGAATCTGGTGCTGCAGGGGTTCACTTTGAAGACCAGCTAGCATCAGTGAAAAAATGTGGTCACATGGGCGGTAAAGTACTGGTTCCTACTCAAGAAGCGGTGCAAAAACTTGTCGCGGCACGTTTAGCTGCTGATGTTTCCGGCACAACAACACTTGTGATTGCGCGTACTGACGCCAACGCAGCGGATCTTCTGACTTCCGATTGTGACCCGTACGATCGTGACTTCATTCAAGGTGAGCGAACCGCTGAAGGTTTCTATCGAGTGAAAGCGGGCATCGACCAAGCTATTTCTCGTGGCCTAGCTTACGCGCCATATGCGGATTTAATCTGGTGTGAAACGGCAAAACCGTGTTTGGAAGAAGCGCGTAAATTTGCTGAAGCAGTACATGCAGAATACCCAGATCAGCTATTGGCATATAACTGTTCACCATCGTTTAACTGGGAGAAAAACCTAGATTCAGAAACGATTGCAAAATTCCAGCAAGAGCTTGCGGATATGGGCTACAAATACCAGTTCATTACACTAGCGGGCATCCACAACATGTGGTTCAACATGTTTGAATTGGCTCATGCTTATGCGCAAGGCGAAGGTATGCGTCACTATGTTGAGAAAGTACAGCGTCCAGAATTTGAAGCAGCAGATAAAGGTTACACATTTGTGGCGCACCAACAAGAAGTGGGTACAGGATACTTTGACCGTATGACCAATACGATTCAAGGTGGAAACTCTTCGGTGACGGCACTGACAGGATCAACAGAAGAAGAGCAATTCTAGCGATAGCTTTACTCTTTATAATCCATTTGAGCGGCGGTATAGCCGCTCTTTTTTATGAGGTATCCTTAAGTTTTTAGGAAGGCATTGATATCATCAACAGATAACTCGTTATTTTACATAAATAAAAACGCGGCTCATTGGATTGAGACGCGTTTTGTTTTTAGTTTTGATTAAGCTAAATTAAAGCTTAAAGAAGCCTAGTAAATCTTTCTGTTTTACGGCTAAAGCAGAAAGCTCTTCACTTGCTTCTTTACTTTGTTTAATTCCTGAAACATTTTGATGAACAATATCAAACGTTTGAGATACATTCTGAGAAATATCTTGTGTCACACCAGATTGCTCTTCTGACGCGGTAGCAACTTGAGTGTTCATATCCGAAATTAAGCTCACAGAATGAGTAATCGATGTGAAAGCTGATCGTAATTGCTCACTGTAGTTCCGAGACTCCTCGGCAAGTGACAGGTTAGATTGCATGAATTGATTCGCATCTTTAGCTTGAGCTTGTAATCGAGAAATGATCTCTTGGATATCAATGGTAGACTGCTGGGTTTTTGCCGCAAGCGATCGCACTTCATCCGCAACAACAGCAAACCCTCGGCCTTGTTCTCCAGCACGCGCCGCTTCAATTGCAGCATTTAATGCCAGTAAATTGGTTTGCTCTGAAATGGAATTAATGACCTCAATAACAGTCCCAATCTCAACTGAATATTCTTGCAACTGATTGACAATATTAGACGTCTCTTCGATTGATGTTTCCACTTTACGAGAAATTTCATCAGCAGAGTCTAAAGAGCTGCCACCTTTTTCGACGTTAGACGTCGCTTCCGTTGCTGCTCCTTCTGCACTCGCCGCATTTTGGCTGACCTCATTTGCCGTACTCGATAGCTCATTAATCGCGGTGGCAATTTGCTCCATTTGGCTGAGTTCTTGCTGAGCATTGCTTTCTGTTTCACTCATGATAGCGGTGAGCTCTACAGAGGCTGCTGAAACATTGTCTGAAATTTGGTGAAACCCATCGATGATACGTCGTAACTCTTGGCGCATTTCTAAAATATTGGCATAGATTCCGGTTTCTTTACCTGTAATGGCAATGTCTTTGGACAGATCACCAGAAACGACTTCTTCAACGATGGATTGAATATCACTTGGTTCACCCCCAACGACTTTGAGAACGCTGCGATAGATAGAAACAGCGATGCCTAAAGCGATAACTACAACAATAAATGAAAGAATGGCTAGAACAGATTGAGCATTTGAGAAACGTTCAACCATTTCAGGCCCAACAGTATCTTGTGTTTCTTTGGTTGAGAGTTTAATTTCTTCGATAGTTTGAGCAGCAGAGGCTCCCATTACATCAAGAGTGCCGGAAACAATATTATTTCCGGCACTGATGGTTTCAACAACTTTTGAAAACGTAACTTGATAAACTTTGAAGGCATTATTAAATTCTCTCAAATAGTTCAGCTGCTTGGTTGATATAAGTTGTGATTCAATCAATTCAGATAATTTAAGTGCTGACTTGAACTCTTCTTGTGCTCGTTCTGCATCTGTAACTTGATTGCTTGTTAGAAATTTTGAAGCGTATAGACGAGATAGCAACACGTGCTGTTGAAGATTCCCTGCGCTGACGGCTACTTCAAGATCTTCCTCTACAGCGGCTTGGGTCATCAAATTTGTGACTGCCTTTCGCATATTGATCCCAGCAGGATCTAGCTGGTTTTGTACGAGTTGATTGCGGCTGTTGACGAGCTGAACAACTTGGTTAAACCCTTGGTTATACTTTTCAAGTTGTTCTTCTATCGCTAAAAATTCATTTTTATGAGCATCATCAATATGAGATCTTAGAACATTATCGATTAACTGAGTCGACGTTTTAATACGTTTGTTTAGTTCGGCTATATGAGAAGAATCTGGATTGTTTATGTATTTTAATGCTGCTAATCGCGCCTCTAAAATATTGGCTTGGATGCGACCGGTGACTACGCTAGTGAGAGCTAGAGAACGGTAGGTATTAAATCCACCGCTGGATTGATAAAAACGCAGTGATGCTACGACGGATATGACCAATATTAGGGCCAAAATAACCCCGAAACCTAAGGATAGTAACTTTTTTAAACTCATAATGGTGGCTTCCTCACGTGACTGTTTGTTTTATTATTGTTAGTAAGTAGTTGCATTATAGTTATTAATAACAATGTCAGTATGTGGATTTGAATATATTTATTTTACCGGTGAGAAATTATGAAACTCAGGACGTGAAAAAATAAAGGCTCATCACATCGTCGAGTCTTTAGAGGGGGCTTATGCAAGAATACTCCTTGGGTTGAAGCTATTCTATTATGCGAGTAAACCGAATTCATACATCATCATAGCCTTGTCTCTAAAGGTATTAAGGCTATGATGGATTAAGAATTGACCATTAAGGCCTTATTCTTCTATGACATCGACGTCGACTTCTTCTGGTTCGGCATCTTCTTGTAGCTCAAGCAAATTAATGGCAATGGTGACAAAGTCACTGTCAGTAATAATTCCGACTAGCTCTCCATCTTCCACCACAGGTAAGCAGCCAACTTTGTGCTTTTGCATGTAAGTGGCACTCTCTTTTAATCCTGCTCTTGGCTCTACAGTCATGATATTACGGTGCATTACCTCATTGAGAGGGGTCGCTAGAGTATAAGATTGTGTGCTTGGAATATTTTGCAGGCTAGACTCTTGAGCGGCAAGAATATCACGCTGAGTCACTACGCCGAGCAGTCTTCTTTCTGCATCCACAACAGGAATGTGGCGGATATCTAAGGCTTCCATTGTACTCTTAGCTTCGGCTAACGAATGTGATCGTAATAGAGTGTGAGGGTTACGAGTCATCATGTCTTCGACTTTGATCATCACGATCTCCTTTTATGGGTCGGTGTAGTTTAACTATAGGTTTTTATTGTCTTAATATCTGGGAGCTAACTCATTTTTATTGAGCTTTATGCAACGAATTAGATTGCGATCAAGTTTGAATACTGATGAGTGATATTGTTGCTCATGTCGGTTTTACAATGAAATGTATCGCAGACTTGGTAATGAGTAATGTTGATTGAATGGTAGGTCGTGGACTATTGGGTTTTTCTCGGTAGGAAGATCATCAAGATGTTTAGGAAAATAGGATTAGTGGCAACGCTATTGATTGTATCAAGTAGCGCTAGTGCAATTGTGTTGGGTAATGTAGAAAGCGAGCCTACCTATCAAGTGACACTACGGGCCAGTAATATGGCTGAGTTCCCAATATGCGGTGGTTCAGTCATTGCTGACCGATGGGTGTTAACTGCGGCTCACTGTGTTGTTATGGGGCAAGGAACCGATGACAGCACATATTATGTTACGTCTCCGGGGGACTTAGCGATCACCGCTAATACTCAACATTTACATAATGTCGATTTACACCATTTATATAACGTGACGCATGTTGTCGTTCACCCTAAATATGAACGTTTTAGCCGTTTTAAAGTATATGAGAATGGCGACGAAGAGCTAATCAATACGAGTTTAGAAAATGATATTGCACTATTAAGAGTTGATCGTGTATTTGACTTCCCTGCAAGAGTGAATCTAGCAAGCCCAACGGTAATGCAAACTATTGAACGTCGATTGATGGGCGATTGGATCGATAATGCTGATAGCAATGATCGCCAACCCAATCTACACGTTTCAGGGTGGGGGACGACAACGCCACTAGCTGAAGAGGCTTCACCACAATTACTCTCAACGCGCACTACTTTTTTGCCTATCGAAAATTGTTATGAACGTTTAGAAGGTGGCACTGAGCAGTTGCCAGGAATAATTGATTCCCCAGTTAACCTTACCAAGATCTGCTCCATGCCGAATCAAGTGGAAATTCTAGATCCAGACAGTAGTACTTATTATGGGAATAGTGCTTGTAAAGGCGATAGTGGCGGGGCATTGATGGCAAGTGAGGAATTAGATTTAGGTCAAGCGGTTCAAATTGGAATTGTAAGTGGTGGGCCGATGATCATGCCTGTTTGTGGCTCTGTGACCATCCCTAGTTTCTACACTAAAGTAAGCACTTATTATGATTGGATTCAAAGTTATATTAACCAATCAACGATTCCTGAAAATGCGATAGTAGAGCCCGAATTTATCGCTGATTATCAAGCACCAGGAACATTGCCTCCAGAAGAAACTTTACCGCCATCTGAAGAGTGTAATGATAGTATCTCAACAAGTAACTGTAATTTTGTTCAGCCAGATGGTGCGAATCTCTATTGGTTCTATTCGCTATTCCTTATTGGTGTTGGGTTCTTTCGATGTAAGAGCTAATGATTGATGATCCATTCAGGCTGTTAAACGAGCAGCCTGATTTTTACTACTATTTACACTTATCCCTTAGAACAATCCTTGCTATTGCGTTTTGTCTGCCTATACTACTCCACTGCGAAATTTTTACTCGCAACCCTTTATTTATCAACCAAACAAGATAAGTCGCATGCAAGTTTCTGATTTTCATTTTGAATTACCTGATGAGCTGATAGCTCGTTACCCTCAAGCGGAACGTACCGCGAGTCGCCTTCTACAATTAGATGGAAATACTGGAACCTTGAGTGATGGTTCATTTAAAGACGTATTAGATCTTGTTCAACCGGGTGATTTAGTTGTTTTTAATAATACACGAGTGATTCCAGCTCGGCTGTTTGGTCGTAAAGAGTCTGGCGGTAAGCTAGAAGTCTTAGTCGAACGTATGATTGATGAGAAAAGCATTCTTGCTCACGTACGTTGCTCTAAATCACCTAAGCCAGGTACTACTCTATTCCTTGGTGAACATGATGAGTACCAAGCTGAAATGGTCGCACGCCATGATGCTCTGTTTGAGATCCGCTTTACCTCTGATCAAAGTGTATTAGAGATTTTAAATGCGGTTGGTCATATGCCATTACCGCCTTATATTGATCGTCCTGATGAAGACGCAGATAAAGAGCGTTATCAGACGGTATATAACAAAAAGCCGGGTGCCGTTGCAGCACCAACAGCAGGTTTACACTTTGATGAGCAGCTACTAGAGCAGATCAAAGATAAAGGTGTCGAGTTTGCTTACGTTACTTTGCATGTTGGAGCGGGTACATTCCAACCAGTAAAAGTGGATAATATCCATGATCACCACATGCATGCAGAGTATGTAGAAGTGCCACAAGAGGTTGTGGATGCGATTGCTGCGACAAAAGCTCGTGGTGGACGTGTCATCGCGGTTGGGACGACATCTGTTCGTTCATTAGAAAGTGCCGCTCAAGATGCACTGAAAAAAGGTACTGAGCTCGTTCCATTTTTTGGCGACACAGAAATCTTTATTTTCCCAGGCTACGAGTATCAATTGGTTGATTGTTTGATCACCAACTTTCACTTGCCTGAGTCAACATTAATTATGCTTGTTAGCGCTTTTGCAGACTACGACAAAGTGATGGCCGCTTACGATCATGCCGTTAAAAATGAATACCGCTTCTTCAGTTATGGCGATGCGATGTTCATCAATAAGAAAACGAAATAATCATCACTCGTAAATTCCCGGATTTCGTGGCATTTTCGAGAAAAAAGTTTAATAGTCGAGTGCTAGCATTGAGCTAGGAAGGGAAGGTAACTTTACTTCTCGCAAGGATAAGCGACCGCTCTCGGTAGGGTGAATAACCCAGTAAAATCGTCAGATTGTTTCTCTGGCATATTGGAGGTCTCGTGAGATTAAAGTACGAACTTAAAAAAACAAATGGTAACGCACGTCGTGGTCAACTTCAGTTTGAACGCGGTACAGTAGAAACACCAGCATTCATGCCTGTAGGTACTTACGGTACTGTGAAAGGTATGACACCGGAAGAAGTGAAAGACACTGGTGCAGAAATTCTGCTTGGTAACACTTTCCACCTTTGGTTACGCCCTGGTCAAGAGATCATGAAATTACATGGTGATCTCCATGACTTCATGAACTGGAAAGGCCCAATCCTAACCGATTCAGGCGGTTTCCAAGTATTCAGCTTAGGTAAGACTCGTAAAATTACCGAAGAAGGTGTTCATTTCCGTAGCCCTGTGAACGGCGATAAGATCTTTATGGATGCTGAGAAATCAATGCAAATCCAATACGATCTTGGTTCTGATATCGTGATGATCTTCGACGAATGTACGCCATTCCCGGCAACCCACGATGAAGCTCGTATTTCAATGGAGCGTTCTATTCGTTGGGCGGACCGTAGCCGTAATGAATTTGATCGCCAAGACAACACCAATTCACTATTTGGTATTGTACAAGGTGGTGTTTACGAAGATCTACGTGATGTGTCTGTTGAAGCGCTAACTAAAATTGGCTTCGATGGTTACGCTGTCGGTGGTTTAGCGGTAGGCGAACCTAAAGAAGACATGCACCGTATTCTTGAGCATACTTGCCCACAACTACCTGAAGATAAGCCTCGTTACCTCATGGGCGTAGGCAAACCTGAAGATCTCGTTGAAGGCGTTCGTCGTGGTATCGATATGTTCGACTGCGTAATGCCGACTCGAAATGCTCGCAATGGACACCTATTTGTGACTGGCGGTGTGATCAAGATCCGTAATGCGAAACATAAAACGGATACAACACCACTAGATCCACAGTGTGACTGTTACACTTGCAGCAACTATTCAAAATCATATCTACACCACCTAGATCGTTGTAATGAGATCTTAGGTGCAAGACTGAATACTATTCATAACCTACGTTACTACCAACGTTTGATGCAAAGTATCCGTAACGCGATCGATGAAGACCGTTTTGATGCTTTTGTAGAAGAATTTTACGCTCGCCGTGATCGTGAAGTTCCACCAATGAATAAATAATTTGTCTCTATCGCCCTATTTTTGCGACCTCAATCTCTAAACTAGACTTTGAAGCCTTGAAAATAGGGCGATGCAGCCCAATTAGTTGGATTATCAATAAAAATTAAATAGAGGATGTTTTTAAATGTTTATTTCTCAAGCTCACGCAGCTGCTGAAGGCGCTGCACCAGGTGGCGGTTTCGAAATGCTAATCATGCTAGGCATGTTCGCAGTAATCTTCTACTTCATGATTTACCGTCCACAAGCGAAACGTGTAAAAGAGCACAAAAGCTTAATGAGCGCGATGGGTAAAGGCGACGAAGTACTGACTAGTGGCGGCCTTGTAGGCAAAATTACTAAAATCGCTGAAGACAATGACTATGTGTCAATTGCACTTAACGATAATAACGAAGTTGTAATCAAAAAAGATTTCGTTACTGCAGTGCTACCTAAAGGTACGCTTAAGTCTCTATAACAGCTAGAGGATCCTCGCTGTGCTAAACCGTTACCCGTTATGGAAGTATTTAATGGTGGTGTTTTCCATCGCCATTGCAGCGCTATACGCTCTTCCAAATATATACGGTGAAGATCCGGCGATTCAAGTCACAGGGGTGCGTGGCGCCTCTGTAGATATGTCGACGCTGGATGCTGTCACCGAAGCTCTTGATGAAAAGAGCTTATCTCATAAATCCGTTGCTCTAGAGAACGGTTCTATTCTTGTTCGTTTTACCGATACTGACACTCAAATCAGTGCTCGCGATATTGTTAGCGAAGCATTAGGCAAAGATGTCATTGTTGCTCTTAACTTAGCGGCTTCTACTCCTGATTGGCTTGAATCTATTGGTGCTGCACCAATGAAACTTGGCCTTGATTTACGTGGTGGTGTTCACTTCTTAATGGAAGTGGATATGGACGCTGCGATGGGTAAGCTTGTTGGACAGCAAGAAGAAGCCTTCAGAAGTGAACTGCGTGAAGAAAAAATTCGTTACCGCTCTATTCGCCCATCGGGTAAAGACGCGGTAGAAGTATTACTTCGCAATGAAGAGCAACTCTCCCAAGCTAAACAAAGCCTTACATCAAAGCACCAAGATATGACTTTTACTGAGTCTGCATCAAATGGTCGTTTTGCGCTGGTGGCTAAGTTTACGGAAGCTCGCCTTCAAGAGATTCGTAACTACGCAGTTGAGCAGAATATTACTATTTTGCGCAATCGTGTAAATGAACTTGGTGTTGCTGAACCTCTTGTTCAACGTCAAGGTGCAAGCCGAATCGTTGTGGAACTGCCAGGTGTTCAGGATACTGCTCGCGCTAAAGAAATTTTAGGTGCAACAGCGACACTTGAATTCCGAGAAGTGGATGATAAAGCTGACTTAGCAGCAGCGGCAAGTGGTCGAGCGCCTGCTGGCAGTGAAATCAAACAAGATCGTAATGGTCGCCCTGTCGTACTGAAGAAACGTGTCATTCTTGGTGGCTCAAGTATTACAGACGCAAGTTCAAGCGTTGATGAGTATGGTCGTCCACAAGTGAATATCTCACTTGATAGTGAAGGTGGCAGCAAAATGTCAGCGTTCTCACGTAAAAACATCGGTAAGCTTATGGCAACCGTATTTGCTGAGTACAAAGACAGTGGGCGTAAAAACCCAGAAGGCAGCGTAATCCTGACTAAGCATGAAGAAGTGATCAACCAAGCAACGATTCAATCAACGCTTGGCCGTAGTTTCCGAATTACAGGTATTGATTCAGCTTCAGAAGCTCATAACTTAGCTCTGCTACTTCGTGCTGGTGCTCTTATTGCTCCAATCTCAATCGTTGAAGAGCGCACAATTGGTCCATCTATGGGTCAACAGAACATCGATATGGGTGTGATGGCGTGTGTTTGGGGTATGGCGGCAGTTATGCTGTTTACTCTACTGTACTACCGTAAGTTTGGCTTAATTGCGAACATGGCACTAATGGCAAACCTAGTCTTGATTATCGGTGTCATGTCGATGATCCCTGGGGCAACCATGACGCTTCCTGGTATCGCTGGTATCGTTTTGACCGTTGGTATGGCGGTGGATGCGAACGTGCTGATATTTGAGCGTATTCGTGAAGAGCTACGTGATGGACGTAATCCACAACAAGCGATTCACCAAGGTTACGCCAATGCATTCAGTACTATTGCCGATGCGAACATTACGACCTTAATTACAGCAATTATTTTGTTTGCTGTAGGTACAGGTGCAATCAAAGGTTTCGCCGTGACTCTGTCTATCGGTATTCTGACTTCTATGTTTACCGCTATTGTTGGAACGCGTTGTGTCGTGAACCTGCTATATGGTGGCAAACGTATCGATAAACTGTCGATCTAAGCTAAGGGAAATGTGATGTTTCAGATTTTGAAAGCAGACAAAACGATCGACTTTATGCGTTGGTCTAAATTTGCCTTTGCTTTTTCTATAATCATGATTGGTGCTGCAATCTTTACTCTTTCAACAAAATGGTTGAATTGGGGTTTAGATTTTACGGGCGGTACTCTGATTGAAGTTGGTTTTGAGCAACCAGCAAACCTAGAAGATATTCGTGGTGCTTTACAGGCAAAAGGTTTTGGCGATGCAACGGTACAAAACTTTGGTTCTGCTCGTGAAGTAATGGTTCGCTTGCGTCCAAGAGATGACCTTCAAGGTGAAACTCTTGGTAACCAAATTCTATCAGCGATTGAAGATGGAACTGGCGAAAGCGTAGAGATGCGCCGTATCGAGTTTGTTGGTCCTAACGTTGGCGATGAACTAACTGAAGCGGGTGGTTTAGCCATTATCGTTTCATTAATCTGTATTTTGATATACGTATCAATGCGTTTTGAGTGGCGTCTGGCTGCTGGTGCGGTACTCGCATTAACGCACGATGTTATTATCACGCTGGGTGTATTCTCCATCATGCAGATTGAAGTGGACTTAACGATTGTGGCAGCACTATTGACGGTAGTGGGGTACTCCCTCAACGATACCATCGTAGTATTTGACCGTATCCGTGAAAACTTCCGCAAAATGCGTAAAGGTGAGTCTGCTGAAGTGATGAATAATTCAATCACACAAACATTAAGTCGTACTTTGATTACTTCCGGTACTACTTTGTTTGTTGTTATTGCATTGTTCGCACAAGGTGGGGCAATGATCCACGGCTTTGCAACAGCATTGCTGTTAGGTATCACTGTTGGTACTTACTCTTCTATCTATGTTGCATCTGCACTGGCTCTTAAACTAGGTATCACTCGTGAACACCTAATGCCACCACAGATTGACAAAGAAGGCGCTGAATTTGACGAGATGCCTTAACGAGAGTTAACTCATCTAGACAAGTTGTCACAAAAAGCCGCTGAGAAATCAGCGGCTTTTTATTTGCTTGTCACTTTTTGTTTGCTTGCCGCTATTTCATCAGAACCATGCATAAAAGATTCATTTCAAAGATGGCACTATAAGATTCAAGTTTAAATCAGAAAGGATTCAGTAATAGGCATAAAAAAACGCCCGCATATTGCTATGCGGGCGTTTACAATTTTGAGTAAGTTAAATTACTTACAGATAGCTTCGTTACCGTGTTCACGGATAGTCTTAAGCATACACTTAACACCACGTGCACTTGATGCAACGATATTGCCAGACTTCATGTACTCAGTACCGCCAGCAAAGTCAGTCAGGATAGCACCAGATTCACGAGCAATAAGCTCAGCAGCTGCAAGATCCCAAGGTTTCAAGCCAAGCTCAAAGTAACCATCAACACGGCCAGCTGCTAGGTAGCATAAGTCTAGCGCAACAGAACCTGTACGACGGAAATCAGAACAATCAGCAAATAGAGCTGAAAGTACTTTTAGGTAGCTTTCAGAGTGCTGCTTTTGATTGTAAGGGAAGCCTGTCGCTAAAACAGTACCTTGGAGGTCTTTAAGTTGAGATACACGTAGACGAGCATTGTTTAGTTGAGCGCCAGCACCACGTTGAGCTGTGAATAGCTCATTTAGCATTGGGTCATAAACACAAGCGACTTCAGTTTTACCGTTGATACGAACAGCGATAGATACTGAGAAGTGTGGGAAGCCTTTTACGAAGTTATTCGTGCCATCCAGTGGGTTGATAATCCATTGTACACTTGAATCAGAGCCTTCGATAAGGCCGCTTTCTTCCGCAATCGTGCTGTGATCTGGGTAAGAAGCTTTGATAGTTTCAAGAATAAGGTATTCAGCTTCTTCATTGATATTAGTAATAAATGAGTTATTACCTTTTTGAGTGATCTCAATTTTATCAACAGTTTCTAACGATTTAGCAATATGATTGCCTGCTTTACGCGCAGCGCGTATAGCAATATTTAGCATAGGATGCATAAGGATTTTCCCAACGGATGTTAAAGAACGATTTAAAGCGGCGGGGAGTATACCAAACTTTTATTAAAAGGGAAGTGGTTATTTAATGAGCTTTTGAATCGGATAACAGATGAAAACTGTGATCTAACGAGTTTAGTGTGTTTTTAAATGTCTTGAATGACAGGAGTATCGCGGTGGCTATATAAGCTTGTTTTGTTTTTTGTTATTATCTCGCGGTTTTAATTTTAGTGGTGTCGTCAAGTTATGTTAGACAATGTAAAAGTCGTTTTAGTAGGAACCTCTCATCCCGGTAACATTGGTTCAGCAGCTCGTGCAATGAAAGTTATGGGGCTTAACCAAATGGTATTGGTGGCTCCCCAGTGTGAAGTTGATTCACAAACGATGGCATTGGCTGCCGGGGCTGGGGATATTGCAATGAACGCTCAAATCGTTGAGACGTTAGATGAAGCAATCGCAGATTGTGGTTTAGTTGTAGGATCAAGTGCTCGTTCACGTACTTTAGAGTGGCCAATGCTAGAACCAAGAGAGTGCGGTGAAAAGTTTTCCGTAGAGGGTGAAAAGCACCCAGTGGCACTTATTTTTGGTCGTGAGCGTACAGGTCTTACTAATGAAGAGCTGCAAAAATGTCACTTCCACGTTTGTATACCTGCTAACCCAGAATACAGTTCATTGAATTTAGCAATGGCAGTACAAACCTTAAGCTATGAAATTAGGGTTGCACATCTTGAAAGAGAGAAAAGCCAATATGCACCTCAAGAACAAGAAGAGTACCCACGTCACAAAGAGCTAGAAATGTTCTATGAACACCTTGAAAAAGTGATGTTGGATACCCAATTCATCTCTAAGGAACAGCCTGGGCAAGTGATGAATAAATTACGTCGATTATTTAGCCGAGCTAGACCAGAGTTACAAGAGATCAATACCTTAAGAGGTGTTTTGACCTCTGTAGAAAGAAGCATAAATAGCTCAAAATAGCCGCTTTTATATTAGGGTTAAATACTTGACTAAAACAGTCAAATAAATACTTGACTAAAATAGTCGGGTATGGAAAAATCGTATCCACATAATCAATGTGGATACGGTGATGGTATGAAACTTACATCTAAAGGAAGATATGCGGTGACAGCCATGCTGGATGTTGCATTGCATTCGACAAATAACCCCGTGCCTCTGGCTGATATTTCAGAGCGACAAGGTATTTCACTCTCATATTTAGAGCAGTTATTTTCCAAGTTACGTAAAGCGGGTTTAGTGGCAAGTGTACGTGGCCCTGGTGGTGGATATCGTTTAGGCGCAGATGCCAATGATATCGCGATTGGAACCGTGATTGCCGCCGTCGATGAATCAGTAGATGCAACTAAGTGCCATGGGCGAGAGGGTTGCCAGGGTGGCACTCGCTGTCTTACTCATACACTTTGGCGCGATTTAAGTTCACGCATTAGCGACTTCTTAAATAACATCACTCTTGGAGAGTTGATGGAAGATAATGAAGTGTTAGAAATTTCAGGCCGACAAGACATTGATCTTGCGGTAAATCATGGGTTTGCACAAAAAAATACAAGCACCGCTCCCATCGGTGTCAATGTTCGCTCATAAGCGACCATGTTTACATTGGAGTAGAGAATGAAACTGCCTATTTATTTTGACTATTCAGCAACATGTCCAGTAGATCCTCGAGTGGCTGAAAAGATGGTTCAATGCATGACGATGGACGGAAACTTTGGTAATCCGGCATCTCGTTCGCATCGCTATGGCTGGCAGGCTGAAGAAGCAGTTGATAACGCTCGTGAGCAGATCGCAGGTTTATTGAATGCAGACCCACGTGAAATCGTATTTACATCTGGTGCAACAGAATCAGATAACCTTGCGATAAAAGGTGCCGCGCACTTTTATGGTAAGAAAGGTAAGCATGTCATTACCTGCAAAACAGAACACAAAGCCGTATTAGATCCATGTCGCCAACTTGAGCGTGAAGGTTATGAAGTTACTTACCTTGCACCAGAAGCGAATGGCATCATCGATCTGAATAAGCTTCAAGAAGCAATGCGTGAAGACACCGTTCTTGTCTCTATCATGCACGTGAATAACGAAATTGGTGTGATTCAAGATATCTCATCAATTGGTGAAATGTGTCGTGAACGCAAAATCATTTTCCACGTCGATGCCGCACAATCAGCGGGTAAAATTCCACTAGACGTACAAGAGATGAAAGTGGATCTGATTTCACTATCAGCTCATAAAGTGTATGGACCTAAAGGCATTGGTGCGCTTTATGTTAGCCGTAAACCACGTATTCGCCTAGAAGCGCAAATGCATGGTGGTGGTCATGAGCGTGGTTTCCGTTCAGGTACTTTAGCGACGCACCAAATTGTGGGCATGGGTGAGGCTTTTGCCATTGCTAAACAAGATATGCAGTTCGATTTTGATCATGCTAAAGCGTTACGTGAGCGTTTACTCAACGGCGTGAAAGATCTTGAAGCCGTAACCGTTAACGGTGATTTGGACCAACGTGTTCCGCACAACCTTAACGTTAGCTTTGCCTTCGTAGAAGGTGAGTCGCTGCTTATGTCTCTTAAAGATCTTGCAGTGTCTTCAGGTTCAGCTTGTACATCAGCAAGTTTGGAACCGTCATATGTTCTACGTGCACTTGGTCTAAATGATGAATTAGCACATAGCTCAGTAAGATTTTCATTCGGCCGTTTTACTACGGAAGAAGAAGTGGACTACGCAATTGAACAAATTCGTGTAGCCGTAAACAAATTACGCGACATGTCTCCTCTATGGGATATGTATAAAGAAGGGATTGATCTGGACACTGTTGAGTGGGCGCATCACTAATCCCTAGTCAGTAGAGGAAGAGAGGAAACTATCATGGCTTATAGCGAAAAAGTAATTGATCACTACGAAAATCCACGCAACGTTGGTGCTTTTGATAAAGAAGACCCAAGTGTAGGTAGCGGCATGGTCGGTGCTCCAGCATGTGGCGATGTAATGAAACTACAAATCAAGGTAACACCAGAAGGTATTATCGAAGATGCGAAGTTTAAAACGTACGGTTGCGGTTCTGCGATTGCTTCTAGCTCACTGGTTACTGAGTGGGTTAAAGGTAAAAGCATTGACGAAGCGGCAGCAATCAAAAATGCAGAAATTGCAGAAGAGCTAGAATTGCCTCCAGTGAAAGTACACTGTTCAATTCTTGCCGAAGATGCAATTAAAGCGGCTGTTGCTGATTACAAAAAGAAACACGATTAATAACCTCGATTAATAACAATGGGAGGTGAAAGCCTCCTAAATGAATTCCACAAAAAATAGAACAAGGTTGTAGTATGGCCATCACAATGACAGAAGCAGCAGCAAGCCGAGTTAGAGCATTTCTAGATAATCGAGGCAAAGGCATCGGTTTGAGACTAGGTGTAAAAACGACGGGCTGTTCCGGCATGGCTTATGTTTTAGAATTTGTGGATGACTTGAATGAAGAAGACAAAACGTTTGAACATTCAGGTGTCACCGTTATTATCGACCCGAAAAGCTTGGTTTACCTAGATGGCACTGAGCTTGATTATGTGAAAGAAGGGCTTAACGAAGGCTTTGAATTCAACAACCCGAACGCGAAAAGCGAGTGTGGTTGTGGTGAAAGCTTTAACGTATAAATAGCCATTCCATATTAGCTAGGCTCTTAGCTAGGGCCTAGAACTTAGGACCTGATTTTTACATGAATCATTTTGAATTATTTGGGCTACCAATTCAGTTTTCACTGGATGGTAGCCTTCTTTCTTCGCAGTTTAGAGAGCTGCAACGTCGTTTTCACCCAGATAACTTTGCAACGGCATCTGAGCGTGATCGCCTGCTTTCAGTTCAAAAAGCGGCGCAAATTAACGATGCATATCAAATATTAAAAAATCCCATTTCTCGTGCAGAGTACATGCTTTTATTGCAAAGTATTGATATTCGAGCAGAGCAGCAGACGATGCAAGATCCTGAGTTTCTAATGGAACAGATGGAACTACGTGAAGAGCTAGAAGATATCGCTGCAAGTGCTGATGTTGAAGATGCTGTTTATGACTTTGATAGCAAAGTAAGCAAAATGTATAAGCAGCATTTAAAAGCCATAGAAGAAGAATTAGATCAAAACCTATGGATTCAAGCTGCGGATAGAGTAAGAAAGCTAAAGTTTGTTGCGAAATTAAAGCATGAAATAGAACTCGTCGAAGATCGTTTACTCGGCTAGTTTAGATAATAAGGACCAACCCATGGCACTACTCCAAATTGCAGAACCCGGCCAAAGCTCTGCACCTCATGAACATAAACTTGCCGTCGGTATCGACCTCGGTACGACTAACTCATTAGTGGCAAGTGTTCGTAGTGGAAACGCGACGACCCTATTGGATGAGCAACAGCGCAGTATTTTGCCATCGGTTGTTCATTACCCGGCAGCACAAAGCGATGCCGTGACGCACTCAGTCGGTCATGACGCACGTGCATTGGCGCAGACAGATCCAAAAAATACGATCATTTCAGTAAAACGTCTGATTGGTCGTTCATTAGCCGATATTCAATCTCGCTATCCTTCACTGCCTTACCAATTTGTTGCAAGTGATAACGGACTTCCAGTTTTAGAAACCGCGCAAGGGGCTAAAAACCCGATTCAAGTATCGGCGGATATTTTAAAAGCACTAACTCATCGCGCAGAGCAAACGCTCGGTGGTGAACTGTCTGGTGTGGTTATTACTGTCCCTGCTTATTTTGATGATGCCCAACGTGCGGGAACAAAAGATGCGGCAAACCTTGCTGGCTTACATGTTCTACGCCTACTAAACGAACCAACAGCAGCAGCCATTGCATACGGTCTCGATTCAGGTCAAGAAGGCGTTATTGCTGTTTACGATCTCGGTGGTGGTACTTTTGATATCTCCATTCTTCGCCTGTCGAAAGGTATCTTTGAAGTGTTGGCAACAGGCGGTGACTCAGCACTAGGTGGAGATGATTTTGACCACTTGATCGCTGAACATTTCCAAAGCCAAATCAATCTTGATGCTCCAATCACTGCAGAGCAGCAACGCCAGTTATTGGATGCTGCGACGGACGCTAAAATTGCCCTTTCAGATAGTGATATTGCCCAAGTAAGTGTACTCGGCTGGAATGGCACATTAAGCCGTGACGAACTGAATGATATTTTACGACCACTTGTTAAAAAAACCTTATTGTCTTGCCGACGTGCGCTGAAAGATTCAGATGTAGATGCTGATGATGTACAGAACGTCGTGATGGTGGGCGGTTCAACAAGAACGCCACTAGTGCGTGACATGGTGGGTGACTTCTTTGGTAAAACACCTCTAACCAGCATTAACCCTGATGAAGTTGTCGCGATAGGCGCAGCGATTCAAGCGGATATTTTAGTAGGCAACAAACCTGATTCTGAAATGTTACTGCTAGACGTTATCCCACTGTCACTCGGTATTGAAACCATGGGTGGCTTGGTTGAAAAAATTATTCCACGTAATACCACTATCCCAGTCGCTAAAGCTCAAGAATTTACCACCTTTAAAGATGGGCAAACGGCAATGACCGTGCATACTGTCCAAGGTGAACGAGAAATGGTAGACGATTGTCGCTCACTGGCTCGTTTTGCGCTTAAAGGTATTCCACCAATGGCTGCAGGTGCAGCGCATATCCGCGTGACATATCAAGTAGACGCTGATGGCCTACTGTCTGTTACTGCTATGGAGAAAAGCACTGGCGTTCAAGCGGAGATACAAGTTAAGCCTTCCTATGGTTTAAGTGAGAATGAAGTCGCAAGCATGCTGAAAGATTCGATGACATACGCTCAAGAAGATATGGATGCACGTACTCTGGCAGAGCAAAAAGTGGAAGCGGATCGAGTCATAGAAGGCTTGATTGTTGCGATGAATGCGGATGGCGATGAACTGCTCTCAGAGACAGAAAAGCAAGCTTTGCTAGCCTCCATCGAATCATTGATTGAATTGCGAAATGGCCACAGTGCCGAAGCGATTGAATTAGGAATAAAAGAGACAGATAAAGCAAGCCAAGACTTTGCTTCTCGTCGTATGGACAAATCGATTCGAGCTGCTTTATCAGGGCAGTCAGTCAACGATATTTAATCGTTAATTTGACCAATATTAATTAGTTATATGAAGACCGAGATTAAGAATGCCTAAAATAATTGTTTTACCTCATGAAGATCTTTGCCCTGAAGGCGCAGTATTTGAAGCTCAAAAGGGCGAAACTGTTCTTGATGTAGCACTAAAAAATGGTATCGGAATTGAGCATGCATGTGAAAAATCATGCGCTTGTACCACTTGCCACGTGATCATCCGTGAAGGGTTTGACTCGCTAGAAGAGAGTGAAGAGCTGGAAGATGACATGCTAGATAAAGCATGGGGACTTGAGCCTGAATCTCGCTTAGGTTGCCAAGCCGTAGTAACCGATGAAGACCTTGTCGTTGAGATCCCTAAATACACATTGAACCACGCATCTGAAGATCATTAAGACGCGCTTCAACGTTAACGATAATTAAAGGAGTTGATTATGAGCTTAAGATGGACTGATTCGCGAGATATTGCGATTGAGCTTTGCGACTTATATCCAGACACCGATCCTAAAACCGTTCGCTTCACTGATTTACATCGATGGATCACGGAATTAGACGGATTTGAGGATGAACCCAATAACTCTAATGAGAAAATATTAGAAGCGGTAATTCTATGTTGGATGGATGAAGCGGATTAATTGAATGATTCGTGTTTTGAAAACGTAGCGCAGTTAACATTTCTTACTAAAAATAGCGGACCTTATGGTCCGTTTTTTTATCATAGCGACCTTTTATCTCTACAAAATGCTAACATCTAGCCAATATCACAAAGTAATCACACATGGCGTAGAAACGCTATCTCGGACAAGGAGAAACCATGTCTACACAGATGTCTGTATTTTTAAGTAAAGAAACTGCCCAGCCTCAGTGGGGAGAGAACGCAATTTTGTCATTTTCTGAAAATGGCGCAACGATTCACTTAAATGAGTCGCATGATTTTGGCGCCGTTCAACGCGCTGCACGTAAGTTAGACGGACAGGGCATTCAGTCTATTGCACTACAAGGCGAGGGCTGGAGCTTAGAAAGTGTCTGGGCCTTCCATCAAGGCTACCGTGGACCAAAGAAAAAAAACTATCTTGAGTGGGATTCACTTGCCGAGGGTGAACAAGCGGAGCTCGAAGCTCGAATCAAAGCGACCGATTGGACTCGTGATATCATCAATAAAAGCGCAGAAGAAGTGGCTCCCCGTCAACTTGCCACAATGGCCGCTGAGTTTATCAAGTCAGTCGCTCCAGAAGGCACAATTACCGCTAAAATCGTGAAAGACAAAGATCTTCTTACAGAAGGCTGGGAAGGCATTTATGCCGTTGGTCGCGGCTCTTCACGCACCTCAGCTATGCTGCAATTAGATTACAACCCAACAGGCGATGAAAATGCCCCTGTTTTCGCTTGTCTTGTGGGTAAAGGTATCACTTTTGATTCAGGCGGTTACAGCTTGAAACCATCTGGATTCATGACCGCAATGAAATCTGATATGGGCGGTGCTGGCACGATCACGGGTGGTTTTGCCCTTGCGATTAGCCGTGGCCTCAATAAGCGTGTGAAGCTTATCCTATGCTGCGCAGAGAATATGATTTCAGGCCGAGCATTGAAACTTGGTGATGTGATCACTTATAAAAATGGCAAAACCGTTGAAGTAATGAATACTGATGCGGAAGGTCGCTTAGTGCTAGCGGATGGTTTGTTGTACGCCAGTGCGCAAAACCCTGAGTTAATCATTGACTGCGCAACACTCACCGGTGCCGCGAAAAACGCGTTGGGTAATGACTACCATGCACTACTGAGCTTTGATGATGAACTATCACATCAAGCGCTAACCAGTGCAGCTCAAGAGAAAGAAGGGCTATGGCCTCTACCTCTTGCCGATTTTCACCGTAGCATGTTGCCATCCAACTTTGCTGATCTTTCCAATATCAGCAGTGGCGATTACAGCCCAGGAGCAAGTACAGCCGCAGCCTTCTTGTCTTACTTTGTGGATGATTACAAAAAAGGTTGGTTGCACTTTGATTGTGCTGGCACTTACCGTAAATCAGCGAATGATAAATGGGCGGCAGGCGCAACTGGTATGGGCGTTCGCACCTTAGCGAACATACTTATCGAACAAGCAAAATAATATTCAGGGACTCTCTGTTCGAGTCCCCATAACAACAAATGGAAGTAGAAGGGATACCTTATGGCTCTAGAAAAAACGTTTTCTATCGTTAAGCCCGATGCAGTAGAACGTAACTTAATTGGTGAAATTTATCACCGAATTGAAAAGTCAGGTCTAAGAATCATTGCCGCTAAAATGGTGCATTTGACAGAAGAGCAAGCGAGTGGCTTTTATGCTGAACATGAAGGCAAAGAGTTCTTCCCAGCATTAAAAGAGTTCATGACCTCTGGACCTATCATGGTTCAAGTACTTGAAGGTGAAAATGCGATTGCTCGTTACCGTGAGCTGATGGGTAAAACAAACCCCGAAGAAGCAGCGTGCGGAACGATTCGTGCCGATTACGCACTCAGCATGCGTTACAACTCAGTTCATGGTTCAGATAGCCCTGTATCGGCTGCTCGTGAAATCGAGTTCTTTTTCCCTGAATCTGAAATTTGCCCTCGCTAGAGTATTCAGTGGGTAATGAGTCATTAATATACCCAGTGACAGATTTATGACTAATAAAAAGGAAGCTCCGGTTTCCTTTTTTTGTCTCCGCTATTAAATATTGGGTGTGATTAAAAAATAACCAACATAAAATTAATGCCTTAACAAAGTCATGGATTTACAACTCTTGTTGTCCCCGAATAAAGGCTGTACAATTCGCGCCCTTAAATATCGTTCCATCATTGAGAGGCAACATGTCCACTGAAAAAGTAAATCTACTCGATTTTGATCGCAAAGGTCTGCGTAAATTTTTTGCTGAAGAGCTTGGCGAGAAAGCGTTCCGTGCCGATCAATTAATGAAGTGGATGTATCACTTTGGTGTCGATGATTTCGATGCAATGAACAATATTAATAAAAAGTTACGTGAAAAATTGAAGCATCGTACAGAAATCAAAGCACCTACTGTTGCAGATGCTCAATATTCTGAAGACGGCACCATCAAATGGGCAATGCGCGTTGGTGATCAAGATGTAGAAACGGTTTATATCCCAGACGGCGATCGAGCGACGTTATGTGTTTCTTCTCAAGTGGGTTGTGCACTTGAATGTAAATTCTGCTCAACCGGCCAGCAAGGTTTTAACCGTAACTTAAAAGTATCGGAAATTGTCGGTCAAATCTGGCGTGCCGCTCGTGAAATCGGTTTAGAAAAAGAGACAGGTCGTCGTCCAATTACCAATGTCGTTATGATGGGTATGGGTGAGCCTCTTCTTAACATGAAAAACCTGATTCCATCGTTAGAAATCATGCTCGACGATCTTGGTTTCGCGTTATCAAAGCGTCGTGTAACCGTATCAACTTCAGGTGTCGTTTCTGGTCTTGATCAAATGACTGATAACATCGATGTTGCTCTCGCTATTTCTTTGCATGCGCCAAACGATAAATTGCGTAGCGAAATCATGCCGATTAATGATCGTTGGGATATTGAAGCTTTCCTTGCGTCGGTACGCCGTTATATTGCCTCTTCAAATGCAAACCGCGGGCGTGTAACGGTTGAGTATGTACTGCTTGACCACGTCAACGACGACATGGATCACGCGCATGAATTGGCAGAACTATTGAAAGATACGCCTGCGAAAATCAACTTAATTCCGTTTAACCCTTACCCAGGCTCTCCATACAAGAAGCCAAGTAACTCTCGTATTGACCGTTTCATGAAAACATTGATGCAATATGACTATACCGTTACGGTAAGAAAAACACGTGGTGACGACATCGATGCTGCATGTGGTCAGCTAGTGGGTGATGTGATCGATAGAACTAAGCGCACAAAGCAGAGACAAGCGGGTGAAACGATTCCTGTGAAAGCTGTGTAGAGCAATAAGCCGCTACAATCTGAAAAGCCAAAAGATGCACTCTTTTGGCTTTTTTGTATTTTAGGTCGCGGTTTTGGGGGATCATCGAGCTTTTTGTTAATTAAACACGCTGTTTATTCGGACATTTCCGTTAATTTTTGGACAAAAGTTTGAGTTCGCTGTAAATTCTAATGCAGAGTTTTTACCTTGTTATGAGATTCGCTTATCATGACTTTTTTACTTGGAAGTAAAAAATAAGTTTGATAGGGATTATCGGCAGCATGTAGAGAGTTTTAGAATCGTTAGTTTTCCGCTTAATAGACCACTATTTATCGATTTCACTTACTAACAATAAAACTTTTTTCAGCTGTAATACACGAGATCATTCATTTACATATCGTGAGCGTCAATACGCATATACCAATAAATAGAATTAAAAAGGTAGGCGTAGTGTTTAGTTCAGCTGACGATATCAGATTAAGAAGTACATTACAGATGACGACGGAACAAGAAAGCTGTACAGATCAAGCACCAGTACAAATAGAAGCTGGAACGCTACTGAAACAAAAACGTGAGCTGCTTGGGTTAAGCCAAAAGCAGATAGCCGATCGTTTAAGATTACGTATTTCGACCATCCAAAAAATAGAAAATAATGAATTTGAATCCGTTCAAGTGGCGACGTTTACTCGTGGCTACCTAAGATCATACGCTAAAGCTGTTTCTCTTGATGAAAAAGAGGTACTTTCCGCTCTTGATCATACTGGCGATGCTCAACATAAAGAGCAAGAGATGCAAAGTTTCTCGCGCAAAACCAAAGTAGAGAAGCATAACAACAGAATTATGAAGCTGACTTGGGGCATTTTCGCCATTATTGCGGGTATTTCCTCGCTATGGTGGTGGCAAAACCAGCAACAAGATACGCTGACCATATCATTGAATGAAACGACTGAGGCCAAGGCTGAAGTTAAAGATTTAGCTGAACCAGCTGCCGTTGATACGATCAGCACTGAATCAGAAGAGTTAGTCGCGCCCGCTGTTGAGGATACGCTATCTCAAGATGCAAATGATTTGACGTCTGAAGTACCTGTGGCAAACAGTGTTGAAGTTGACTCAGGTTCAGCCGATTTATCTTCTAATATCGCCGCGTCTGAGCAGATTCAAGAACCGGTAGTTCAAGATAAGATGGTACAGCCAACTGCGACGGCTACGATCAGCACACCAACCACCGAATCGAACACTTCCGCTGACTCAAATGAGAAAGCGATCAGTATGACTTTTACATCGGACTGTTGGATCTTATTGAAAGATTCTAATGGAAAAACACTTTCTACGGGTGTTAAAAAAGCAGGGCAAACCATTCAATTGTCCGCGATTGGACCTGTAAAAGTGATTCTAGGCGCGCCAGAAGGCGTATCAATGACATTTGCGAGTGAACCTGTCGACCTTTCTGGGTATACTTCAGGGAAAGTAGCAAGATTCACCTTACCTTAGAAGCCAATATGCAATACGAATCCCCAATTATTCGCCGTCCATCATCACGTATTTACGTTGGTGATGTGCCGATCGGTGATGGTGCGCCAATTGCGGTGCAATCCATGACCAACACAAGAACAACTGATGTTGAAGCAACGGTTGCTCAGATTAAAGCACTGCAAAATGTTGGTGCCGATATTGTTCGGGTTTCTGTCCCAACAATGGATGCAGCAGAAGCATTTAAGTTAATCAAGAAACAAGTATCGATTCCTCTGGTTGCGGATATCCACTTTGATTACCGTATTGCCTTAAAAGTGGCGGAGTACGGTGTGGATTGTTTGCGCATCAACCCTGGTAATATTGGGAGCGAAGAGCGTATTCGTAGTGTTGTTGACTGCGCTCGTGATAAAAATATTCCGATTCGTATCGGGGTTAACGGTGGCTCACTAGAAAAAGAAATTCAAGTGAAATACGGGGAACCAACGCCAGCGGCTTTAGTCGAATCAGCTATGCGTCATGTTGATATCTTAGATCGTCTGAACTTCGATCAATTTAAGGTCAGTGTGAAAGCGTCAGATGTCTTTTTAGCGGTTGAGTCCTATCGCTTGCTAGCAAAAGAGATTATCCAACCGCTCCATCTTGGTATTACCGAAGCGGGTGGTGCTCGTGCTGGCGCGGTTAAATCTTCTGTTGGCCTTGGTATGCTGTTAGCTGAAGGGATTGGCGATACGCTACGTATCTCTTTAGCGGCGGATCCTGTCGAAGAGATTAAAGTAGGTTTTGATATATTAAAATCCCTACGAATTCGTTCTCGCGGTATTAATTTTATCGCTTGTCCTAGCTGTGCTCGTCAAGAGTTTGATGTGATCAACACAGTGAACGCATTAGAAGAGCGTTTAGAAGATATTATTACCCCTATGGATGTCTCTATCATTGGCTGCGTCGTCAATGGCCCAGGTGAAGCGGAAGTTTCTCACATGGGAATCGCTGGTGGTAATAAGAAGAGTGCGTTCTATGAAGATGGTCAACGCCAAAAAGTCCGTTTCGATAATGATGATCTTGTAAATCAGCTAGAAACCAGAATTCGTGCTAAAGCGTCAATGCTTGATGAAAATAATCGCATTGATGTGAAAAGCGTAGAAGAATAATTACTCTCAACGAGATATTACGGTAAGTATTGTGGCAAAAACTATTCAAGCAATTCGAGGCATGAACGATTGTCTCCCAACTCAGTCTCCACTTTGGCAAAAAGTTGAAGGCGCAGTTAAAAATGTTATCAGCGCATATGGATACAACGAAGTTCGTATGCCAATCGTTGAGATGACGCATCTATTTAGCCGTGCAATTGGTGAAGTCACCGATGTGGTTGAAAAAGAGATGTACACATTTGAAGACCGTAATGGCGATAGCTTAACTTTACGTCCAGAAGGTACTGCGGGCTGTGTTCGCTCTGGTATCGAAAATGGCCTGCTGTATAACCAAGAGCAACGCCTTTGGTATATGGGGCCAATGTTCCGTCATGAGCGTCCACAAAAAGGTCGCTACCGTCAGTTCCACCAGTGTGGTGTAGAAGTGTTTGGTCTAAACGGCCCTGATGTTGATGCTGAGCTTATCATGATGACGGCTCGCTTATGGCGCGAACTTGGTATCGAGAAACATGTACGTTTAGAGCTTAACTCGATTGGTTCACAAGAAGATCGCGCGAACTACCGTACTGCTTTGATTGCATTCTTAGAGCAGCATATGGATGTACTCGACGAAGATTGCAAACGTCGTATGCACACTAATCCATTGCGTGTTTTAGATACTAAAAACCCAGCTGTTCAAGCGATTTTAGGGGATGCTCCAAAACTAGCAGAATATTTAGGCGAAGAGTCAAAACAACATTTTGCAGGTTTGTGTGAACTTCTTGACGCTGCGGGTATCGAATACCAAGTTAATCAGCGTTTAGTTCGTGGTTTAGATTACTACAACCGCACGGTGTTTGAGTGGATCACTGAAAGCTTAGGTGCTCAAGGCACGGTTTGTGGTGGTGGACGTTATGATGGCCTAGTTGAACAGCTTGGTGGTAAAGCAACACCTGCAGTTGGTTTTGCTATGGGCTTAGAGCGTCTCGTTCTGATGATGGAAACCCTAGAGCTGACGGATGTTCGCCGTAGTGTCGATGCTTATATCGTGACGTCTGGTGAAGGCACCATGATGGCAGGAATGAAGCTCGCAGAGCAACTACGAGAATCCATACCAGGTGTTCGAGTAATGAATCACTTTGGCGGTGGCAACTTTAAGAAGCAGTTTAAACGTGCAGATAAAGTTGGTGCCGTTGTGGTTATGATGCTTGGTGAGAGTGAAGTCGCAGACAATACCGTCGTCGTTAAAGATTTGGTTCGTGGGGAACAAGAAATTGTTGCACAAACTGAAGCGGCAACGAAGCTAAGCAGCTTACTATAGAAAATATTTATTGAGGGGTGAGAATAAGCTCGTCCTTCAATGGTTAGAATTAGTCTGAAGTGATCAAATTGAATCCACTTTAGAAACAGAATAAAAGAGGACAGGAAGTGGAACTCTACGATAGCGAAGAACAACAAGTTGAAGCGATTAAAGATTGGTGGAAAGAGAACGGTAAAGCGGTAATTTTTGGTGCAGTTCTTGGCTTAGGCGGTCTTTTTGGCTGGCGCTACTACCAAGATGCAGCTCTTGAGGCTCGCGATCTTGCTTCTGAAAGCTACATCAAAACCATCACCACACTGACTGAGCAAGGTGCAGACGCGCAAGCTCAAGTGCAAGGTTTTATTGATGAAAACCAAGATATCGAATATTCGGTATTAGCGGCACTTCAACTCGCAAAAGTTCAAGTAGATGCAGGCGAGTATGACAACGCGCTTAAGCAACTAGAGTGGGCGAAAGCGTCAACCAAAGATGCCGCTTTAACACCACTAGTTAGCTACCGCGTTGCTCGTATTCAAGCTGAGCAAGGTAACCTAGATGCAGCGATGGCTGAACTCAATACTATCACTGATGATAGCTGGACAGGTCGTGTTGCGGAACTTCGTGGCGATCTAGCACTTCGTCAAGGTGATAAAGACGCAGCTTACCGTGCTTACTCTGAGGCTCAACAAGCCGCTGATGCAAGCCAAGGCCTCAAATTTAAGCTTGATGATCTTGCTAAATAAGGGCAATCATTGATGAAAAAGATGTTCAACAAAGCTCTCCTCTGCGCTGTCGTCATTGGTACAATGGCAGGTTGCGCAAGTGAAGAAGATACGGTCATCATGGCTCCTGTGCCAGTGGTATCGAGCGAGTTTACGCCTAGCATCGACTGGTCTGCATCGATTGGTGATGGTGTCGGGCACTATTTCTCGAAGTTAACGCCAGAATTAGCTTACAACAAAATCTTTGTCGCAAGTCGCGATGGTGTTGTCAAAGCATTAGATCCTGAAACAGGCAAAGCGATTTGGGAATCGGATCTTGAACAAGATGTGATTGCTCGTTTATCCGGTGGTTTAGTTGCCGCTTACGGTCAAGTTTACATCGGTAGTGAGAATGGTGAAGTCATTGCTTTGAACCAAGAAACGGGTGAAGAAGCGTGGCGTGCTGAAGTGAATGGGGAAGTATTAGCGGCACCTGTGGCCGAAAATAACTTAATCATTGTTCATACTAGTCGCGGAATGTTAATTGCGCTAGATAAAGAGAATGGTGAGCAGAAGTGGACGATCAGCACCGACGTTCCTAACTTAACATTGCGTGGTGATAGCTCTCCCGTTGCGGTTTCAGGCGGCGTGTTCTGGGGAACGGCAAACGGACGTTTAGCCGCAGCCATTGTTGAACGTGGTCAGTTAATTTGGCAACAACCCGTTGGAACACCAAAAGGCGCGACTGAAATTGATCGGTTGGTTGATGTCGATGCTTCTCCGATTGTGTTAGGTGGAAAGCTGTATACCGTTGGTATTAATGGTCAGTTAATGTCGATTGATCTTCGTTCTGGAAAGCCAGTTTGGAAGCGTAACTACTCTTCTGCTATCGATATGGGAAGTGACGGGCGAAGCTTGTTTGTTGTGACTGATAAAGATCATATCGCAGCGGTAGATGCTCGAAGTGGTACAGAGCTTTGGAGCAATGATCAGTTAGAAAACAGACTGCTAACGGCACCTAGCCTTATTAATGGCTATGTCGTTGTGGGTGACAGCGAAGGCTATCTACACTGGATCGATCGTAACTCTGGTGAGTTTGTCGCACAGCAATTTGTCGATAGCAGTGGTTTTGCCATTGGTCCTATAGAACTGGAAAATGGTTATTTAATCGTCACACGTGATGGTGATGTAAAGAAACTGCAGATCAAATAAGATAACGTGATATAATTCACATTCGGCTCCTAGTTGGTAACAGCTAGGAGCTGTTTTATTACTGAAATATGGATATCAGTAAAATAAAATATTGTGTGGTTATAGGTAAATACACCAAGAATGGTATTAGAATTTACCTATAACTACATCAGACTAGAAAATTTTAGAGGTTGTTATGGTTCCTGTTGTTGCTCTTGTTGGGCGTCCTAATGTAGGTAAATCTACGTTATTTAACCGTTTGACGCGTACTCGTGATGCGTTGGTTGCGGATTTCCCTGGTTTAACACGAGACCGTAAGTATGGCCATGCTCATTTGGGTGAACATGATTTCATCGTAATCGATACTGGCGGTATTGATGGAACGGAAGATGGTGTTGAAACTAAAATGGCTGAGCAGTCGCTAGCGGCGATTGATGAAGCTGATGTTGTGCTATTTATGGTAGATGGCCGTGCGGGTCTGACACCTTCTGATGAAGCCATTGCAACGCATTTACGTAAAATTGAAAAACCATTCATGCTTGTTGTGAATAAAGTGGATGGTATTGATGCGGATGCTGCTTGTGTTGAGTTCTGGAAACTTGGCGTATCAGATATGTATCAAATTGCCGCGGCTCATGGCCGTGGTGTGACGGCGATGATTGATCTTGCGCTGACACCATTTGCTGAAAAACTTCAGAATGAAAGTGGCGAAATTGTTGATCTTACAGATATTGAAGATGCTGAAGAAGAGCAACTTGAATACACTGAAGCTGAGGCTGAAGAAGAGTACAAACGTCTACAAGAGCAACCAATTAAACTCGCAATCATTGGTCGTCCAAACGTAGGTAAATCTACACTGACTAACCGTATTCTGGGTGAAGAACGCGTTGTGGTATACGATATGCCAGGTACGACTCGTGACTCTATCTATATCCCAATGCAACGTGATGAGCGTGAATACGTATTGATCGATACGGCGGGTGTTCGTCGTCGTAAGAATATCAATGAAACAGTAGAAAAATTCTCAGTAGTGAAAACACTGAAAGCCGTTGAAGATGCAAACGTTGTGTTGCTGATCATTGATGCTCGTGAAAATATTTCAGATCAAGATCTCAGCTTACTGGGCTTTGCTCTGAACTCTGGTCGTTCTATTGTTCTTGCCATTAATAAATGGGACGGTTTGGATACCGATACAAAAGAGAGCGTGAAGAAAGAGCTCGATCGCCGTTTAGGCTTTGTTGATTTTGCTCGTATTCACTTTATCTCAGCTCTACACGGTACAGGTGTTGGTCACTTGTTCGAATCTGTGCAAGAAGCTTACAAATCAGCGACGACACGTGTTGGTACTTCTGTTCTAACTCGTATCATGAAAATGGCAACGGATGATCACCAACCACCATTGGTTCGTGGACGTCGTGTCAAACTGAAATACGCGCATGCGGGTGGTTACAACCCTCCAATCGTTGTTGTTCACGGAAACCAAGTTAAGTCGCTTCCTGATTCGTACAAACGTTACTTAATGAACTACTACCGTCGTTCTTTGGAAATCATGGGTACACCAATTCGTATTCAGTTCCAAAACAGTGACAACCCGTTTGAAGGTAAAACAAATAAAATGACATTATCTCAAGAACGTCAACGTAAACGCGTGATGGGAATGATGAAAGGCCGTAAGAAGTAGTTACCGGTCAAATGTGAAATGAATAAAAAAAGCGCCTTCGTTATGTAGATAACGGGCGCTTTTTGTCTATCTGAAGGCGATAATTCTCCTCGGTAGCGACGAACACTAATTTAAGAAGGTTATGCCATGCAAATAAGACCAACAAAAACCATGTTTTGCCACGATATTTGGCAGCTAGAGTCTGAAATTCAACTAGTAAGCAGACAAGATGATCAGACTTACATTGTTGTAAGAGAGACGCCGTTTCACCCTGTCAGTCATATTTGGCCAGATCATCCGGCAGATAAAGGCACGATCAGTTTTGGCGAACATGAATATTGTGTGGCAGATTGTCAGGTTGGGGCGGTTGAACATGAAAGTGGGACATTGTATGTAGGGAAAGCGATCCCTGTAAAACGCGACACCGACGGTTGGAGCTTTGTTGTCGTTCACTGCTTGTCTGGCTCAGAAGCTGATTTAAATGTAGGAAATGTCGTTTGCCTTAATGTTGATAAAGAATACCAACAGAGCTTAAGCCGTGGGCATAGTGCAGGCCACATTGCTTTTTTAGCATTGAACAAGGTACTTGCGCAGAGCTACTGGCGAAAAGATGCAGATCGAAAAGATCCTTTAGGGAATTTTGACTTTAATAGCTACGCACAAGAAACCAGTTTTGTGACACCTGACCGATGCGATGATGTGTATCGACTTGGGAAAACATTAAAAAAGCGTGGGCTTAATACTGCAGAAGTTTTCACTGAATTGGCGGATATTGAAGTAAAAGTTAATCAACAAATTGGTGAATGGTTATCAACAGAGAGTATGGTCAGCATGAGACTAGAAGGTGAAAGCTTAACGGACTCTAGATATTGGCAATGGCAACTCCCAGGGCATGATTTAGCGGTTATACCTTGCGGTGGAAGTCATATTTCATCGACGTCCGAGTTGGGTTCAATCTGTGTTTCTCTTATCCAGAAAGATGCACAAAATATTGAAATGCACACCCATGTAAAAACGATATAAGCCATACTCCGACCTTTTTAATGTGCTGAAAAAACTTTAACTAACATTGTTATTTAGAGTTTTTGTCTGCTCAAAATTGAAATGCAGCATATGTAACTTATGCTTTCGGTGTGTGGTGATATAAATATTCTTTTAGGGGTAGATCGCTGATCAATCTAGATAAAGCAAAAGATCATATAACGATCTTTCACTCTGTATCGCTGTACGATACTTATGCTATCATCGCGTCGCAATAGATCATGATGAGTTCATCGAAATAATAAATAGTAGAAAGCAGTTTAAGTATGGAATACCTTTTTTTATTAGACGCGCACCGTTCGGTGAACGTATTACTGCATAAATTAGCCCTTGGTATGGAACGAACGGTACTGAATCGAGAAATCATACAGTTGACTGAACATCTGTTTGGAAAACGTAAAGCGTCGATATTAATGCTCAATTCAGAATCTGAAACCTTGCATCTTGAATACGCTCCCAATTTGCCTAGCTTTTATAGTCAAGCCATTGAAGGTGTCGCTATCGGTGAGAATGTTGGTTCGTGTGGTGCTGCTGCTTTCTTAAAAAAACCGATTATTGTCGATGATATTAATACACATCCCAACTGGTCCCCATTCACCGAGTTGACTCAACAGGCAAATCTGCATGCATGTTGGTCAGTTCCTATCATGACCTCTAAAGGCTCAGTATTAGGAACATTTGCTATTTATAGTGAGTATCCATCCATACCGAATGAATTTGAGTTAGAGATTTTAGATTTATTAGCCTCGTTGTACTCTGTTGCCTTAGAGAAGTATGAACTGGAAGTACAGCTAAAATTTCATGCAGACAGAGATTCGCTGACTCATTGTTATAATCGCCGAGCTTTATTGAAGAAAGCGTCACTGCTTCTTAAAGAGCGCTGCTTTGGTCAGAAGATAATGGCCTGTTTGTTCATTGATATAGATAAATTTAAGTATATTAATGACACTTTTGGTCACCAATTAGGCGATGAAATCTTAATAAAAGTGGCTGATACATTAACGGATTCAATGGTGCACTGTGCCAAAATTGGGCGCTATGGTGGTGATGAGTTTGTCGCATTTAGCTGTTTTACTTCGGAGCAAGAGGCTCAACAGTTTCTTCTTTATCTGAATGAACAGTTAGCAGCTGTATTAAACGTGAATAATCATCAATTTTCAGTGAGTGTTGGCATGGCATGTAGTAAGCAAAATGAAGAGGTTGATCTGCCTTTTCTCATTGCTCAAGCCGACAAAAATATGTACAAAATTAAACAGAATAAAGTGAAGTGGTGATCTTATGAGTGGAAATATTTGCCCGAAGTGCGAACAAGAATTAGATTGGGATGGCCGTTACGTATGTAAACCTTGCAATCAACACTGGACAAAATCTGCGTTTTGCCCTGAGTGTGATGCGGAGTTAGAAAAGCTTCAAGCTTGTGGTGCTGCAAGTTACTTCTGTAATGCAGCATGTAACGAATTAAAATCTAAATCACGCGTGAAGTTCGTATTTACAGCCGTTGAGTAGTGTAGTCTGCCACTGTATTGAGATAAAAGCCTAAATATCTTCTCTTGTTTTCAGAGATATTTAGGCTTTTTCATTTAAGTTGGAAATGATTCGCTTTCTAGCTTGAAGCCGGAGTGATGGAGACGACATTTGAGTGGATAATACCATCTTCTACTTGTGTGGTAAGTGCTTCTCCCACCGATACATCTTTCACCGATGCGATGACACGGTTCTCGTTATCTGTAGAGTGCGTAATTGAATACCCACGTTTGAGCGTCGCTAACGGACTTACGGTTTCAAGCTTCTCTGCTGCCATCGCAAGTTGGTGTCTTGTCGTCAATAGCTTTCGATCCATCGCGTCTAATAAGCTCTGCTCAGCCTTCTGCATTTTTAGTTTTTGCTCGGCCAATCGCCTAATTGGAGAGTTAAGCTGTAAACGATGCTGTTTTCGTTCAACACCTTGTTGATGCCCAGAAATAAATCTTTGAATAGAAAGGTTTAATCTGTTTTCCAGATCATCTAGTTGCTGGCTCTGACGTTCCAATTGATAGCTAGGGTGGTGTTTCTCTAGCGTATGCGATAAGTGCTGAATTTGATGGCGTTGATCTGATAAGTAGATCTGTATCGCGGAAGTAAGCTTTTGTCTTCTACTATCAATAGACTGAGTTTTGTTGCCTTGATCTCTACTGACTAATTCTGCAGCAGCGGAAGGAGTAGGAGCACGCATATCGGCAACAAAATCAGCAATAGTAACGTCGACTTCATGCCCTACGGCACTAATGATTGGGATTCTGCTCGCAGCAATTGTGCGGGCAACGATCTCGTTATTAAAGCACCATAGATCTTCTAGAGAGCCACCGCCACGACCAACGATCAATACATCACATTCATCACGTTCATTTGCTCGTCCAATCGCCTGGGCTATTTGAATGGAGGCACTATCGCCTTGCACCATGGTTGGGTAAACAATGACTGGCAAGCTAGGATCTCGTCGTTTGAGTACATCTAGGATGTCAAACAGAGCTGCCCCTGTTTTAGAGGTGATAACACCAACGCATTTAGGGTGATCTGGAAGAGGCTGTTTATTACTTTGAGCAAATAACCCTTCAGCCGCAAGGTTCATCTTTAGTTGTTCGAACTCTTGTTGTAACCGACCATCACCTTCTGGTTGCATACTTTCGATGATTAACTGGTAATCCCCCCTTGGTTCGTACAGGGATAAGCGAGCTTTAACCAGAACTTGATTGCCATTGGCTGGTTTGAAGGTGACACGGCGGTTATTGCCACGGAACATGGCGCATTTTACTTGAGCGCGAGAGTCTTTAAGAGTGAGGTACCAGTGGCCAGATACAGGCGCAGAAAAGTTGGAAATTTCGCCAACAAGCCAAACAATCCCCATCTCATTTTCGAGTAATAGGCGAACTTCTGCGTTGAGGCGTGAAACGGTAAAAATATTGTTATTGCTCAGGGAAGACACGGCTAATCTCAGGGGACGTAAATATGGAAATTAGCCGCAAGATAATACATAGCAAGGGGGGGAATGCAAATTTAAAATAAAAAAATGTGTGGTCAAGCGATTGCGCTGTGCGTATAATCCGTCTGCAATATCAAATCCAAATCACTTTATTATGCGAAACGATAGAGTGGGATTTACTCCCTTTAACATCAACTATGTTGTGAGATATTGCAAATGCTACGAATTGCCAAAGAAGCTTTAACGTTTGACGACGTTTTACTTGTCCCTGCACACTCCACTGTTCTTCCAAATACCGCTGATCTTCGCACTCAGCTAACGAAGAATATTTCACTAAATATTCCTATGATCTCAGCATCTATGGATACAGTGACAGAAGCGCGCCTTGCGATTGCACTCGCGCAAGAAGGTGGAATCGGTTTTATCCACAAAAACATGTCTATTGAACAGCAAGCTGAGCAAGTACGCTTGGTAAAAATCTTTGAAGCAGGTGTTGTCTCTGCTCCGGTTACTGTTCGTCCTGATGCGACTATCCTTGATGTAAAAGAGTTAACAGAAAAGCATGGATTCGCTGGTTTCCCTGTCGTTTCTGAAAATAACGAACTTGTTGGTATTATTACTGGCCGTGATGTTCGTTTTGTGACTGACCTTTCTAAGAAAGTTGACGTAGTAATGACGCCTAAAGCTCGCCTTGCTTCTGTTAAAGAAGGTGCAACTCGTGAAGAAGTTCAAGAGAAAATGCACGAAGCGCGCGTTGAAAAAGTTCTTGTTGTTAATGATGACTTCCAACTAACTGGAATGATCACTGCAAAAGATTTCCATAAAGCAGAACGTAAACCAAACGCTTGTAAAGATGAGCGCGGCAGCCTACGTGTAGGCGCAGCTGTTGGTGCTGGTGCGGGTAATGAAGAGCGTGTTGCTGCTCTTGTTGAAGCTGGCGTAGACGTTCTACTTATTGACTCTTCACATGGTCACTCTGAAGGTGTACTTAACCGTATCCGCGAAACTCGCGCCGCATACCCTGATCTACAAATCATCGGTGGTAACGTCGCAACTGGCGCTGGCGCTCGTGCTCTTATCGACGCAGGTGTAAGTGCAGTTAAAGTGGGTATCGGCCCTGGTTCAATCTGTACGACTCGTATCGTTACTGGTGTTGGTGTTCCTCAAGTAACAGCAATCGCAGACGCAGCTGAAGTGGCTAACGAATACGGTATTCCAGTCATCGCAGATGGCGGTATCCGCTTCTCTGGCGATATCTGTAAAGCTATCGTTGCTGGCGCATCTTGTGTGATGGTTGGTTCAATGTTCGCTGGTACTGAAGAAGCTCCGGGTGAAGTCATCCTTTATAACGGTCGTTCTTACAAGTCTTACCGTGGCATGGGGTCTCTTGGCGCTATGTCTCAAGGTTCTTCTGACCGTTACTTCCAATCTGATAACGCTGCAGACAAGCTTGTTCCAGAAGGTATTGAAGGTCGTATCGCATACAAAGGTCGTCTAAAAGAGATCGTTCACCAACAGATGGGCGGTCTACGCTCAAGCATGGGCCTAACCGGTTCTGCAACTGTTGAAGACATGCGTACTAAAGCTGAGTTTGTTCGTATCTCTGGTGCGGGCATGAAAGAGTCTCACGTACACGATGTTCAAATTACCAAGGAAGCGCCAAACTATCGTTTGGGTTAATAGCTAACCACATTATTTTGAAGCTTATGGGGATGATTAATCTTGTCCTCATCCAATAAATTAATTTTTGAGATTTCCCCCAAATGACAACTAACATCCATGATCAACGTATTCTTATTTTAGATTTCGGTTCTCAGTACACTCAACTTGTTGCTCGTCGCATCCGTGAAATTGGTGTTTACTGTGAGCTATGGAGCTGGGACGTAGAAGAAGCAGATATTCGCGAATTTAATCCAGATGGCATTATTCTTTCAGGCGGCCCTGAAAGTGTAACGGAAGAAAACTCGCCACGTGCTCCACAATATGTATTTGATTCAGGTGTTCCTGTCTTTGGCGTATGTTACGGCATGCAGACTATGGCTGAGCAACTTGGCGGTAAAGTATCAACGTCTACTGAGCGTGAGTTTGGTTACGCTGCAGTTCAAGTGACGGGTGAATCTGCGTTATTTAAAGATCTTGAAGCGACTCAAGATGTTTGGATGAGTCACGGTGATAAAGTGACAGAGATTCCTTCTGATTTCGTGAAAATTGCAGAAACAGAAACTTGTCCATACGCTGCAATGGCGAATGAAGAGAAAAAATACTACGGTGTTCAATTCCACCCAGAAGTAACGCACACCAAGAACGGCCTAAAAATGCTTGAGAACTTCGTTCTTAACGTTTGTGGTTGTGAAGGTCTGTGGACTTCAGCGTCAATCATTGAAGATGCCGTTGCACGTATTAAAGAGCAAGTCGGTGACGATGAAGTTATCCTTGGTCTTTCTGGTGGTGTTGACTCATCTGTTGTTGCAATGCTTGCCCACCGTGCTATCGGTGACAAACTAACATGTGTATTTGTAGATAACGGCCTTCTTCGTTTAAACGAAGGTGAGCAGGTTATGGAGATGTTTGGTGACCAATTCGGGCTAAATATCATCAAAGTGGATGCTGAAGACCGTTTCCTTGACGCTCTGGAAGGCGAAGCGGATCCTGAAGCTAAACGTAAGATCATCGGTCACGTATTCGTCGATATCTTCGATGAAGAGTCTAAGAAACTGAAGAATGCTAAATGGCTTGCTCAGGGTACCATCTACCCAGACGTAATCGAGTCTGCTGCATCTAAGACTGGCAAAGCACACGTAATCAAATCTCACCACAACGTTGGTGGCCTTCCTGATGATATGGAAATGGGCCTTGTTGAGCCTCTACGTGAGCTATTTAAAGATGAAGTACGTAAGATTGGTCTAGAGCTTGGTCTTCCATACAACATGCTTTACCGCCACCCATTCCCGGGTCCAGGTCTAGGTGTTCGTGTTCTTGGCGAAGTTAAGAAAGAGTACTGTGATTTACTGCGTCGTGCTGATGCTATCTTCATTGAAGAGCTTCACGCTGCTGACCTTTACCACAAAGTATCTCAAGCATTCACGGTATTCCTACCTGTACGCTCAGTTGGCGTAATGGGCGATGGCCGTAAGTACGATTGGGTTGTATCTCTACGTGCTGTAGAAACGATCGACTTCATGACTGCTCACTGGGCACACCTACCATACGACTTCCTAGGTAAGGTATCTAACCGTATTATCAACGAAGTTAACGGCATTTCCCGTGTTGTTTACGATATTTCTGGTAAGCCACCAGCAACAATTGAGTGGGAATAATCCTCAATTGTAAGCGATAAGATTCAATCATATTAACCAGCTTTCGGGCTGGTTTTTTTATACTTTTTTTTTGAACCTACCTATCAATCCAACCTGACTCAGATGTTAGGCTTACGTAATTAATACTAACCGACTCGCAGTTCCTTAATGACGGCTAAATCAGAGCTACAGGTATAAGCTATTTGCTGTTTAGCTTAGTGGGATTTTATTACCTTAAGGGATTGGTAAATGAACAAATTTAACTATCTTGCCGTCATGGTTGGGGTCGCGGTTAGCCAGCCTGCACTTGCTTCTATGAATATACAGCCAGATCCACAAAATCCAACGGGCTACGTTGTTTCACGTGCTGAGTTACAAGCCATAGAGCAGCAGAAAACAGCAGACCCAATGTATGCTATCTGGTCGAAAGCGTTACAAACTCGCACCAATACGGTGGTTGAAGCGATCGAGCCCGGTTTGAACTCAAATCCTGAAAACGTAAAGCGTGTTGAGCATGTTTTCCCTCAATCTGAATGGGATTTTCTCACCCAGATGGCGGCGCCAGAATACACATACCAACGCTTTTTACGCGCTATCGGTAAGTTTCCCGCATTTTGTGGTGAGTATACCGATGGGCGAGACTCTGACGCCATTTGTAAAAAATCGATAGTGACGGCTTTTGCACACTTTGCGCAGGAGACCGGAGGGCATATTGCTAAAGAGAACACTTGGGACAATCCGCAAGGTTTAGAAGAGTGGCAACAAGCATTAGTGCATGTTCGTGAAATGGGTTGGTCGGAAGGGCAAGCAGGGTATACCACGGGTTGTGGGCAGAACGATTGGCAAAATGCTCGTTGGCCTTGCGCGGCAGGTCAAGGGTATTTTGGTCGTGGTGCTAAGCAACTCTCTTATCATTTTAACTACGGTGCATTTTCTGAAGTGATGTTTGATGGCGATGCAACCGTGCTATTGAATAATCCCGGTCTCGTTGCGGATTCGTGGTTGAATCTTGCTTCTGCCATTTGGTTTTTTTTAACGCCACAAGCACCAAAACCCGCGATGTTACACGTTATCGATAGAACGTGGTCACCTTCAGTCCGAGAAACAGATGCGGGTATTGGTTACGGTTTTGGTACCACAATCAACGTGATCAATGGTGGTATTGAGTGTGGTGCTCAAAATCAAGATAAAGGGCAGCCTGTCAACCGCATTCGTTACTGGGAGGGCTTGTCGGATTATTATCAAATTCCAGTTGAAGCGGATGAAAAGAACACATGTTGGCAGCAAACCCCCTATGGAAGTTTGAACCTTGATGGTGCAAAAGATGTGCTTTATACCAACTGGGATGGTAACTGGAAGTATTATGTGGATCGCCCTGGAGGAGTCTCATTTGAATGTGAGTTAGTCGGCTTCCAAACGGCATATTCAGCATTAGTTGAAGGTGATTATGAAAAGTGTGTGGCTAATTTTTATGGCTCTCACGCGAATTGGCCTGAAATCCGAGTGGTGGATAAGCTTGACCCTGTAGAACCTACCGATCCAACGAACCCTGTTCCCGGAATTGATAGTTGGGATGCAAATAAAGTCTATACAGGTGGCGATCAGGTGAGCTACCAAGAGAGCGTCTATGAAGCGAAGTGGTGGTCACAAGGCAATGTTCCTGCGAAAGGTGATCCGTGGAAGTTAGTTTCGGGCTCCCCAATACCAACAGAACCTACACCGACAGAACCAACCCCGGTAGATCCTGAGCCGACAGACCCTAACCCTACAGAACCTCCCGTTATTGACCCACCGGTCGTTGAGCCCCCTGTAGCGCCAGTGCCGGATACTTATATCGAGTGGAAACCTGGCGTTTCTCAAGTCAGTAACGGTGAGAAAGTGACTTATCTCGGAAAATGTTTCATAGCAAGAAATGGCCCAGGAGTATGGGAGTCACCATCGAGGAGTAATTGGTTCTGGGATGAAATTGTGTGCCAGTAAAGGTAATGAAGTACTTTGATGTGAGCAAAAGGACTTAATCCTGATTATCCAGTAATTATAGTGGTATAAGCCAAAACAGCAGGCGTTATCTTTAGGTTAGCGCCTGTTTACTTTGTGAACAAGTTAGTGTGTTATTTTGCAATCTTAGTTTTCGTTATCGTCTTTTCCTTTTTCCTCTTAGCTCCATTAAACTCCGCGCGTAATTTTTACTAATATTTTTGAAAGGTACTCCTTCATGTCAACAAAATTAGCAAACCCGGCTCCACTTGGCCTTATGGGTTTTGGTATGACGACAATCCTGCTTAACATCCATAATGCAGGTTTTTTCCCAATTGATTCAATGATCCTAGCAATGGGTATTTTCTACGGTGGTTTGAGTCAAGTGCTAGTTGGCATGATGTGCTTTAAACGTGGTGATACATTTGGTACTACAGCATTTACCTCATATGGTCTATTCTGGCTAACACTTGTTGGACTTATTGTTATGCCACACATGGGTCTTCCTGCTAGCCCTGCTGGTTTCATGGGTTGGTACTTACTGCTTTGGGGCGTATTTACAGGCTTCATGTTCATCGGTTCACTATGCTACCCGAAAGCAAAACAAGTGGTATTTGCTTCACTAACCGTACTTTTCTTCCTATTAGCGGCTCGTGATTTTACGGGTAGTGAACTGATCGGCACTATTGCTGGCTTTGAAGGTATCTTCTGTGGCGCATCTGCAGTTTACTTTGCAATGGCACAAGTACTGAACAACGAATTTGGCCGTACTGTTTTGCCTGTTGGCGAACCGACAATCGGTCGTACTGTTGCTGCTCAAACTGCAACAGCATAAGTTATCGTCTAAATATCATTGTTAGAAGATAAAAGAAAAGGGTTAGCGATTAAGCTAACCCTTTTTCATATCCACTGCCTTTCTTAAATTTATCTAGCGCTATATTTTTTAGGTAACGTCTAGATTGTCATCTACCTTGTTAGGTCGATGGTTGTTCAACCGCTTGGGACTCTTTTTCTTTTGAGGTTGGAGCCTGACCAGTTTTACGTTTGTACTTCTCTTCCCAGTAAGTTGCCCCTTCAATACCAAGTTTAACAGGGTTAAATGTATATTCAGTGACACCTGCTCGCTGCTGCTCTTCATAATCATGCAGAGCTTTAACCGCAGGCTTAGACATGAAGAAGATAATGATAATACCGACGATGTTTAACCAAGCCATTAAGCCTACACCCACATCACCCATTGCCCATGCAAGGTTCGCTGTTTTTACTGTGCCATAGAAAACGGCTGTGATGAGAACCGCTTTTAGAACAAACATCATTCCAGGAATTTTGATGGTACGACGTAGGTAAGCGATGTTCGTCTCAGCAATGTAGTAGTAAGCAAGAATCGTAGTAAATGCGAAGAAGAATAGTGCAAATGCGATGAACGGTTTACCGATACCAGGCATTGTGCTTTCAATTGCCATTTGCGTAAATACAGGGCCATTAGCACCAATATTGGCAGCAAGGTTTTGTACTAAGAATACACCTTCTGCACCACCATGAACGTTATAAGCACCAGTGATGATGATCATAAATGCGGTCGCAGAACATACTAGAAGCGTATCAATGTAGATGGAGAATGCTTGAACGAGACCTTGTTGAGCTGGGTGATCAACACTTGCAGCCGCTGCTGCGTGAGGACCAGTACCTTGACCCGCTTCGTTTGAGTAAACACCACGTTTAACACCCCAACCAATTGCAGCACCAAAGCCAGCCATTGGTGTGAATGCATCACCAACAATCATTGCAAAAACAGCAGGTACTTGACCAATGTTTAGAAGAATAATGACGAAAGCGACAATGATGTAAGCCAATGCCATGAATGGCACTACGATTTGAGTGAAGTTTGCAATACGTTTAACACCACCGAAGATGATGAAAGCAAGAATGATTGCGATAACAGTACCAGTAAAAATTTTGGCAAAACTAAAGGTGCCGATAGCTGTTTCGATCATGTCGCCAGAACCGAACGCCGCTTCTACTGCGTTACCGATACTGTTCGATTGCACGCCTGGAAGTAAAATACCGCAAGCGAAAATAGTTGAAATAGCGAAGATCCAAGCGTACCACTTTTGACCCATCGCTTTTTCAATGTAGTAAGCAGGGCCGCCACGGAACTGACCTTCATCTTCTTCTTTATAGATTTGAGCCAGTGTTGATTCTGCGTATGCTGTTGCTGCACCGAAGAAGGCAACCACCCACATCCAGAATACCGCACCAGGGCCACCAAAACCGATAGCAGCAGCAACTCCAGCGATGTTACCAGTACCAACACGACCAGAAAGCGATACCGCAAGTGCTTGGAAAGATGAAATACCTTTGGTTGAACTTTTTCCTGATAGGAGTAAACGCCACATTTCAAAGAAGTGACGGACTTGTACAAAGCGGGTTAGAACCGAGTAGAACAATCCAGCACCTAAGCACAAATAAATCAGTACTGGGCTCCAGATTATTCCATTCAAAAAATCAACTATAGACTGCATGAGTATTTTCCCTGTTTAGTAATTGTATGGCTCTTGTGTTTCTTATGGTTGTTTTGTGTTCGATATATTAATCGACTTGTAACTCATTTGTTAACTGATTTATCTGTTTTAGTCTCGTAGCGTGACTACGGACACAAAATGCTAATAAAATGTTAAAACGCAGTTGTATCACTCCGTTAACGGTGGTGACGGTCATAGGTTTCGACAATGAATGACTATGCCTGTCGACGAATGTCTATTCACATTTTGATTTTCCCGCTAGCTTTTCATGCTAGATGAGGGGCGATTTTTGAATTTAATAACTGCTAATATTCATCTTGATGCATCTTTTAAGATTGATACCGAAACATATTGAGATCCGTGTCGTCGATCTCGCAAGGCGATCCAGAAACGATATCGGCAAGTAATTTTGCGGAGCCACAAGCCATTGTCCAACCTAAAGTTCCGTGTCCGGTATTGGTATAGAGGTTCAGGAAAGGGGTCTTTCCGATAATCGGTGTCCCGTCTGGCGTCATTGGGCGTAAACCTGTCCAAAATTCAGCATCATCAAATTCACCCGCTTGAGGAAAAAGATCACGTACGACCATTTCGATTGTGGCTTTGCGCTTTTCTGGTATTGAATAGTCATAGCCTGTTAGTTCAGCCGTACCTGCGACTCTAATTCGATCACTGAAACGTGTGATGGCGACTTTATAGGTTTCATCCATTACCGTTGATAACGGAGCTTGGTCCGGATCCTTGATTGGAGCGGTGAGTGAGTAACCTTTAACAGGGTAAATAGGAATGTTAATCCCTAACGGATGAAGCAGCTCAGTAGAGTAACTGCCCATAGCGACAACATATTGATCGGCGGTGAAAGTACCTTGATCGGTTTGGACACCAATGATGTGGTTATCTTCATATAATAGTTGTTCAATTTGGGTATTGAACTTAAAGGAGACCCCTGCTTTTTGGGCAAGCTCAGTCAACTGCTGGCAAAAGAGAAAGCAATCGCCGGTTTCATCCCCAGGAAGAAGTAAGCCTCCCACTAATTTTTCTTGTACAGCGGCTAACCCCGGTTCATGAGTAATGCAGCCTTCAATATCAAGCATTTGGTAATGGGTGCCACTCTCTTGTAAGAGTTTGAGGTCTTTTTGAATCGCTTGTAGTTGTTTCTGGTTTCGAAAAACTTGCAGTGTCCCTTTCTGTCTTCCTTGGTAATTAAGTTGATACGTTTCTCTTAAATCCGCTAAACATTGACGGCTATAGTTGGCAATGCTCAGCATGCGCTGTTTATTTTTGTTATATCGTGAGGCACTACAATTTATCAGCATTTGAGAGGCCCAGCTTGCGAGCTCGGGAGAAAGAGAGGGCTTTATCTTCAGTGGCGCATGCTCTTGGAATAGCCATTTTAACGCTTTTTGCGGGATCCCCGGAGCTGCCCAAGGGGAGGAGTAGCCATAGGATATTTGTCCTGCATTGGCAAAACTGGTCTCTTCAGCACTGCGGGGTTGACGATCAATGACCGTAACTTGATGGCCTTTGTTGGCAAGATACCAAGCAGACGTTACACCTACTACTCCTGAACCTAAAACGATGATTTCCATTATTATTCCTGCCCATTATGCATTGAATCGTCGACTGAAGGTGTCTAATTCTTAATCTTTGTTACTGGCGAAATAGTGAGTGCTTTACATTTTTATAACAATCGATATTATTTGAATCCTGTTTATAGAAATTCTAAAGGCTGGTGGTTGTGAAGCATGTAAAAAGTAGCATGGGAAGTGGGTTGATTACTTTTGTCGAAACTGCCAAACATCGTAGCTTAACCAGTGCCGCAAAAGCGTTATGTGTAACGACGGGTGCGGTAAGCCAGCAGTTGATTCAGCTTGAAAATCAATTAGGTTTCACTTTATTTCATCGGCACTCAAGAGGTATTCAATTGTCTGATGAGGGGAAAGAGTTACTTGATGTCGTTGAAAGCAGTTTAGAAGATATTGATAGCGTGATTGATAAGATATTGACGTCAGAAGTGGACAGTAATGAGATCCGTTTGAAGCTCACTCCATCTTTCGCTTTTAAATGGTTAGTGCCACGTTTAGAAAATTTTCATAAGCAATACCCAGATATTCAAATACAAATATTTGCGGAAGGAGCGTTGGTTGAAAGTGAGATAAAAGACTATGATCTTGCGATCGATTATGGCCCACTTACTCATAAACATGCTGACTCAATGTTATTGAAGCCTGAATTACTGATGAAAGAGAAGTTGCTGCCGGTCATGAGTCCATCATATTTAAAAGGACATCCACAGTTAGAATCGACGAGTTTACAGCATTCTGATTTCGACTCAGTTGTATTGCTACATGATGCGATGCCGTGGGACAACGCGAGCAGAGATCTAGAGTGGAAATCATGGGCTTCAATCTATGGCGTTGAAATTAAAGTTAATCAAGGCCACTTCTTTAATCGAACTGATATGGCGATGTCGGCTGCGGAAGCTGGCGTTGGAATTGCGATGGCTCGTACCGCATTAATTCAGGATGAGCTACGAACCAAAAGATTGGTCACACCTTTTGAGCCCATACCTGCAGGAGCCGGTTATTTTCTAATATCCAATACCACATCACCAGCTGTTGAAAAATTCACGGCATGGTTGAGAGTGCAAATTAAGAATGAGTCCTGAAGCTCTGCCTCTTTGCCATAATTTCAAGCTGGTTTTGAACCATCACGTCTACTTATTTACGGGTTCACGATATACAACTACTTGGTTTTTGCCTCTTTCTTTGGCTTGATATAAAGCGACATCGGCTCGGTGTCGAAACTCATCTTCACCTTCGCCTGTATGCGTGCAAATACCAATACTAAGGGTGGCGTGCATATCTTGGTGGTGCCATTGCAAAGGAGAATTCGCAAGAGTGGTGCATAATCGGTTAGCGACTTCTATCGCTTTACTTTCTTCCGCATTCACAATGGTGATAGCAAATTCATCACCACCAAGCCTTGCGCACACATCAGATGAGCGAGTACAGGTTTTCAAAATTCGAGCAAGGTGGATCAGAGCTTCATCTCCCCCATTATGACCGTAGTTATCATTAATTGATTTGAAATTATCGAGATCAATGAAGGCGAGAGATACTCTAGATTTCCTTTCTAATACCTCTTTGAGATGAACATCAAAAGCTCTACGGTTCATGAGGTTAGTTAATGAATCATGCATTGCTAAGTAATTTAAATCTTTAGTTTTTTTAACTAACTCTTCTTCAACATATTTCTTACGGGCATCCAATATGTTGACGATCATGAAGGCAAAGAGTGCTAGAAGTAAGCTTAAAAATAGCTCAATGAGCAATGTGATCCACTGACTTGGCGTTAGACTTAACTCTTTTGTTAACTCAAACCCCCAGACTCGATTATAGATGTTAATGCTTTCAAAGTAATATAGGTCATCTAGTATTCGTTCTATATTATTAGTAAAAAACTCTGAGCTTGAGCCATTTGGGTTAATCTCGCTGATTCGAATTGAAATATCATTTGTCGTTTGGATTTGAAGCAGCAGACTTTTAGTATATTTTGCAATATCAAGAACACCCACAACGATACCTATCATATGGTTATCGGATGGGTCGAAGACTGGGTAGTAGAGTAAAACGCCTTGTCGGCTTTTATCATTCTGAAAAAGCTCTAACTTTTCGGATATAGCAGGAAGTTTCGTGGTTTCAATATATCGAGCGACTTCTTGGAAATCTTCCGTGTCAGCGTAAAAGCCAAGAAGTTTGATATTCTCTTTTGTTCTCGGCGTTATATCCGTCATGATATAGATATTATCAAACTCGAGTGGTAATCCCTTTTGAGTAAAGGTAAATGGTTCTGATTCTGGTGATATGAGTTTGAGCTTGTTAATTTTTTCTATGGATTTACGTGAGGTGGATTTTTCAAACCACTCTAGAGCGATGATTGATTGAGTTTGTCCAAGAACTTGCTCTGAAAATGAATCGAATCGGTTCCACTCATCTTCAGGCATGGTATGAAAAAAATTAGCAACAGACCCAATTTTTTCAATATCTCGCTCGACTAAAGCCTTGAGCATCGAGAGTTCAGTGTCAATACTCGCTTGGAATAACGCTTTATTGGCACTAGATTGGGTAAATATAGTGATAGACAAAATAGCCATAGTAACTATAACGACAGCAAGCAGAACACTTTTAGCGTGAGATGGCAGAAATATTTTTAGTCGATTCATTTACAGCTCATCAGGGTGCATAAGATTAATTAAGTAATAGTAATAGCAAATATTTCATAAGTTTCATATTAGGTTACAATTTAGTAGTGATCATGCTCTTAAAAATTAGAAAACCTGACATGCGCATTTTACAAGAGTGCTTTGCTAGATTTGTATTTTTATAAAATATTAAGATGTGGGAGTGAAAATATTAATTACATCATCTGACATTATTTGTATGTACTAGTTTTAATTTATTCAAAACTAAACTGGGTCTATCATTCACATAGCGCACATTATTCACTATACGGTCTGTTTTTTATTTGATAGTTTAGTAAAATTATTAATGTCAGTAGATAAATAGAATGAATGTTATAGTTCATGAAGCATAATAAAAAACAACAAGGTGAAGAATGAAAGCCATCAAGTGTATGGTGTGGAGTGCTGTTTGTGGTTTTCTCTATTCTTCATTAGCCAATGCGGTGTCATTAGATGTTGGGCTTATTGAAGGGGGAAGGGCACCTTATTTTATGACCGCAACGGATGATCTACCAGATCACGGTATTTACGTCGATGCTTTACGTGAAGTTGGCGCTCAAACAGGGATAAATTTTCAATTCAAATATTATCCTCAAGCACGACTTCGAGCCTATATGAAGCATGGGATCCTAGATATAGAACCCGGAATTGATCCTAGCTGGAGAACTGAGCAAGGAGAAGAATCCATAAGTCTGTATTCTGATGTTATCCTTAGTTCAGATGAAGTTATCGTGTATAACCCTAAAGCGTTCATTTTACCTCCCTCTGTTGATGATTTTAAGTCGTTGCAGTTATGTACTTTGCTTGGATTTGATCTTTTTAATCAAGAACCTAATGCTGAAAAAAGTCACGGTACATCAAAGGTAAAGCCTAATGTAGTCCGTGAAAATCAATTACTAAAGCTAGTTGAATTTGGTCGCTGTGATTATGCGATATTCCCTATCGATGTTATCAGTAAAAAAATAAAGCAATACGGGCTTGAGATGACAAAACCTGTTGCAACTTACCAGTTAAGAATTAGATTACACCGAGACCGAAAGCTTTATTTAGAAGCAATTAACAATGCGATAGCTAGTATGAAAAAGAGCGGAAAGCTGCAAGCTATAATCGATAGCTATACAAAGGGTAGCCAATGAACGTTTTAATCCAGAGTGTTGCTATATTCATGGTTGCACTAATGTCTTCGCTTAGTCTTGCATCTCCAGTTTCAAATACCAAAGACAGCAATGCATTACGAGTGGCTAATGAGCTATCAGAGATTACCTCAGGGCTTGTTTATAATATGGATGAAACTCAACTAAAGCGTACTATCCTTGCTATTCTATCTCAAAATGACAGCGTTAAAGCCGTAAAGGTAGTTGATATAGCCACATCAAGAGAACTCTTTTTATATTTTATCAATGATGGTGAAACGGTCCTAGGCGAAGCGATTCCAGATGATTTTTCTAGATATGATGTTGGTGAATCTAATATTGTGTTTAATGGGCATTTGATCGGTTCTGTCACTGTCTATAGTGAAGCCCCAAAAACACTAGCAGAAATAGACGGTACCGTTTCAAATCTAGGCTTACTGTTAATTGTATTTTTACTACTTACCGTTATTCTTTTCTTTATATTTAAAATATTAATCAGTGATTATCGAAGTAATAAAGTATACCTGGCTTTTGGTACAAAAAAATTTGCTTATTTAGTAATGGGAGCATTGTCAACGTTTATTACTTTAAGCCTTGCAGGGAGTTGGTTACTATTAACTTATAATAAACAATCAATTGAAACTCGGTTAGAGGATTCATTTGTTCAGTATAATAAATCTTTGAATGAGTCTTTTGTATTAGATGGACATGTAAAGTCGAGTGTTACTAGACATATTCTAAATAAGAAGCCACTACAAGATAGTGTCAGATATATAATTGATAATATTCAATATGCTGATACTAGTGCTGTTCAGTCGTCTCGCGATACGTTAACGACTATCTTTGAACATTATGCTGGAATGGGATATGCGGGAGCGAAGTCCATTATATCATCTGATTTAGATGTCATTTACTCTTATGGTGATGCTTATCCTCTAGCTGAACTTGATATGTCGAAAACAAGTTCATTCATCCGAGCACTCAATGGCGAATCAAGCATATTACCAGCAAGAAAAGTGGCTGATCCGGAAAGTGGTATTGAGAAGTTTGTCCTGTTTTTTGCTATGCCATATCGTGATGTTGAGACCAAAAAGATAACAGCTGTCGTCATTATTGAGATGGATAATAGTAGTACTTACTTCGACAAGTTAGCCGTGTATCAGTTTGCTAAAACCGGAGAAATGATAGCCTATGATGAAAATGCAAATCAGCTATCTAGTCATCGTTTTCCACCACTAAATAAGTCAACTTCGGTTACTTTAAGCGATAGAGATAGCACTGGTACTATTGACGCGGTTAGAAAGAGTAAACGAGCTTACGATACTAACCGTGCATCAAGCCATCTCTATAAATTTGTCGATTACCGATCTAAAAATGTTTACTCCATGGTGTTTTGGAACCCATATGTTAATGCAGGTATGTTGATTAAGATTGATGAGGATGAGGTTCTTTTAGATTACGTTCGATTTAGAAATAGCATTATGCTTATTATCTTATCGATGGCCTTATTTACGGTTCCATCTATGATGTTTACATTATATGCGGGTAGTAAATCAAATCAGAAATTAAAAGACTCCCGGCAAGAAGTTATACGGCGATTAGGGCATGCCGCTGAATTTAAAGACAATGAAACAGCGCTACATATTGTTAGAATGAGCCACTATTCTCGAGTGCTTGCTGAAAAGTATGGACTGCCTGAGCATTTACAAATGAGTATTTTTAATGCGTCACCTATGCATGATATTGGGAAGATTGGTGTTCCCGACGCAATTCTTCATAAACCAGGAAAACTCTCAAGTGAAGAGTGGGATATTATGAAGAAACACCCTGAATTCGGTGCCGATATTATTGGGGAGCACTCTTTTGGTTTGTTAAAAATGGCTCGTGAAATTTCGTTGTACCATCATGAAAAATGGGATGGTACGGGATACCCATATGGAACTAAAGGTGAGGATATACCTATTTCAGCTAGGATCGTTGCCGTTGCAGATGTTTTTGATGCGTTAACCAGTGAACGTTCATACAAAAAAGCGTGGCCAATTGAGGATGCTATTCACCTTATTATTTCGGAATCAGGGAAGCATTTTGACCCTAAATTAGTAGAAGTGTTTAAGCACTCTTTAGTTGAATTTAAAGCGATTAAAAATAAGTATCACGATGCTTAATATAAATTGTGAACGCTACTTTTGGTTGTCATTATATTGTATGTAGCGGTATCTCCTTCGTACATTTAAAGTTGTTATCTAAATTTCAGATTATACTTAAATGACGAAGGAGGTACTCAAAATAGCGAATCTAATGAGTTTTAATGTTAGAAAGTTAGTCCCCCCAAATAGCTGAAACAAACTCTGGATGATCAATGAATGGGTTGCGGTTACCTTGGAAATCTTGGACTGCTTGGTTACGATCAATCTCTTTTTGACTCACGGGATCATTTTGGTGCCAGCGTTTCAACATTGCCAGTAGCCAAGGTTCAAATACCGTGGTGTTCGTTCCATTTAATACGGCATTTGAGCTGGTTGAATTTCCTTCCCAATTTGCAATTTCATTCTCATAACGTGTTGCCATATAGAAATAGGCACGAGCAAAGTCACCTTTAAACTCATCAATTGGTTCGAAAACGGTACCGGAATAACCTAAATTAGAAGCTGATGAACCGACTTTTGACCCATTACTTGATGTATAAGTTGCGCTGCCCACTTCGCCAAATGGCCAGTTGCTGCGTTTAGAATTCACGTAGCCATCAGTTGCAAATAAATGGTGACCATCAGAATTCATTGGCTCTACCTTGCCACCAAACCAGCTTTTAGGGAAAGAGTGCTCACGGTTATAACAATCGCCTTCTTTACTATATTGACCGCATTGATTGGTCACTTTAGTAAATCGCACGCTATCGCTGCCAGAAGGTTTCTCTGAATACATGTCTAGAATGGATCCATCTTTCTCAAAATAATTATCGATGTCTGCCACTTTCGTGAGTGCCCAAATCGCCGTGTAGCCTTGGCTATTGTGATTGTCGATAATTTGATACAACGAGGTTTTTAAACTAAAGCCTGTTTTACCTTCAGCGGCTTTGTAGTAATCGCCCAAGACTGGTGGCTCGGTAGGAGGTGTCGTCGTGGTATCACCCAGTGTGAAGCTGGTAACTTGGTTCGATTGGAAGTCACCACCAGAGGCGAGGATTTTTCCATTCGCAGTTAATGTGTACGAACCGTTGCCTGTGCTACAACAAATACCATCGCCATAAGAATCTTTAATTTCGAACTGGTAATCGCCATCGCTTAGACACATCTCTTTATTGTTTGTTGTGTTATTGCTGTAACCTGTGCCGGAAAAAAGGGTTTGATTGCTGGCATTTTTAAGTGTCCAGCTTGTTTCTACAGCGTAATCATCGGTCACTAGAGTTAAGGTGGTGCTGGTATCTGTACAGCTTGGTGGCGGTGGTGTGACAGAATCCATTGGTCTGAAATTGTCTACATACACCGTTTCAGAACCATCAAATCCAGTGACATCGTAGAACCTTAAACCAACATTAATGTCTTTATTCGCAGTTGCGGTATAGCTAAAGCTAAGATCTTGCCATTGATTGGTTTGACCGTTATTTGAATAGCCCTGATAGCCATCGACGTATAGGCGGGCTTTTACCTTGCCTTCGGTATGGTACAGCGCAACGGAGAAATCGTACGTTTTCCCTTGCTCGACAGTAACGGTTTGTAAAAAATCAGTACTGCCTTGTGTACCAGTATTCACATCAATTTTTGCGGCCAATCCTCCTGTTTTTACTTGAGCTGATGTCGGAGATACTGAGATGCCGCTATCAATCGTGGTCCAGTTGCTCGGGGTGTTACCATTCCACTGTTCAAAGTCTCCATTCGTTATCTGCGCATAGGCGTTGGGAGTGCAAAGAAGGGCGAGGGTACTTAGTGTAATTATTCTATTTAACATATAACCTTCTGTTTAATGACATAAAAATCAATTAAGCATAAGAATTAACCAACAGGTTAAAGTGGATGTACGTCTCAAAAGAAGCTATATGTAAGATTACTTTTATTGATAAGTGTGATGTTAATTCCAAATCGCATTTGCTGTTGTTATGAGTTGGTGTGCAAGTTGTTGATATGCAGAATAGATAAAAAAAGGGAATGCTTGCTGGTTAATGATCTTCATATAGTTTGAAAATCTCAGCACTGCATCCCCAATGTGGACTATGATCATTTGCTATTTGAAAGCGAGCTATCTAGTAGCTCGCAACATAAAAGCGAGTAACGGAAAACTGGTCACTATTCAGCACATTTTGATGCCATGATTTTGAGTGGTAAACCCGTTTTATCAAATTTAAGGCTCCAAACATACTGTCCTTCATCCATAATCGTAACCGCAGTATCTTTACCGTAACCACCAAATTTCAATGGATTTTCTTTACCTAGTTTTAAGCTCAGTCCTGTCGCAGTAAATTGTGGGTGCCATGTTTTCGCTGCGTATTGCATGCGGTAGCTACCTGGTTTCTCATTGGTTACGACTTGGTAAACCCCATCACCTTTGTATTCAAATTTGCGGTGATCTTTGTGTTGCCATGCCGAGTCAGAGAAGTCACCGACCACATAGATTTTTTTCGGGATTGGGCCTTTCTCATCGAGCGTCGGGTTATCACATTGAGCCATGAATCCTTGGCCAATACCGTCGCTCACTGCGGCAGCCGCAACGGCTGGGCCTGCTTTTGATGGCTGCTCAATCTTAATAAATCGAGCCTCAAATGGTGATAGTGAAATGGTGTAATCATTCCCTTGTGCGCTGAACGTTTCCTGTGTTTGTAAATCTGATAGATAACCTTCAGAACCTATCTTTTCTTTGCTGAGAGTGATGGCTTGATCATCTGGCGTTAGGTTGACAGCATAAAGCAGTGCTTCTTGCTCTGTCTGCTTGTGATCGACATAAGCGATTTTATCGGCCATGACATTGATACGCTCGCCTTTCGACAGTGCAGGGTGCTCACTACGAAGTTTCATTAAGTCAGCCACGTACTGTTTCAAATCGGTTTCATTTGTATTTAGAGTGGCAGTGATGCCTTCAATTTTTGCGCTTGAACGAGCGACGTGATCATCACAAATCCCTTTGATGGCACAATCTTTTTCGACTTTAGCGGCAAAGTTATCGACTTGATCGCCAATTTCATCACCGTAGTAAAGCGTAATTGGGCCTGTATAAGCGGCTTGGAAAGAGAAGGCGGCTTTATGTCTCAACCAATATTCAGCATCTTGTGGTTGTGCAATGCCACCACGCTGCAATAAGTCACCAAAACGAACGAGATCATGGTTACCAATCATTAGGTTAGGCTTAGCATGTGGTGGGTATAGAGAGTGTAAATTCATCCCTTCCGCTAGCCATTCCCCACCTTTATTACCAACACCTGCTTCATTGACCGCAAAAGTTTCCACTAAACGGTAGCGAACAGGGAAATCAAAAGCGGAGCATAGCGCAGGGTTTTGTTTCGTGCCATAACCTGTTTCTATGATGCGGTTCTCGCCAGCCCAAATCTCAGCAACCATATAGCCAAGTGGATTAACTGACTCACCTTTGTCGTTAAGATAGGTTACTTGCTTTGATGCTTGATCTACGGTTTTGCGGATCTCTACCCATGCATCTTTTGGTACTTGGTAAGCTTGATCTAATCGCCAGCCATCAATTTTTAGCTCTTTTACCCAGTACTCAGCAACTTCTTGATAAAAAGGGAGGCTCTCAGGGTAGTCAACTGGGTTATCTGCGCCCGCAGGCATCTTACCGGTTGGTGATGGAACAACATTGCCTTTGTGATGACCAAAGACACCATCGAAGAAGACATACATACCACGAGCATGTGCTTCATCAACTAACAGCTTCGCATCTTCAAGTGTCCCGAAACGCGGGTCTATTTCAAAGTAGTTGGTCGCAAAATACCCAGTGGCGTCTAAGCGGTCAGCCCAATGTTCCTGTCCGCCAACGGGAACAGAATTAAACATAGGTGTGAGCCATAAGCCATTCATGCCAAGTGACTGAATATAATCTAACGAGTCGATGACGCCTTGAATATCACCCATATGGTGGCTTGTTCCATACCCTGTACCATGGCCGATGCTTTCATCGCCATTAACAAAGCTTTCCACCATCACTTGATAGATACGCAGATCATCAGTTTGGCTAGTTTGAGACATTTCACAGCTGTATTTTGGCACTGTTGGTTGAGGTTCAGTTTTCGAAGAAGAGCTGCATCCTGCAAGTAACGCAGCAGCAACCGCTAAAGTGAGTGTGGTAGCAGAGTGTTTCACGTTATGTTCCTTATTATATATATTTATCTTGATTATCAATTAATCAATAGATTGTGAAATCACCCTTAAAATAAGCATGTTAGGAGTAGAAGAAAGGCTGAGAGATCAAGCTCACGCTTGGTAGGTGTTGATGGCTTTTTATACAAAATAGCGATCACATTTTAAGAGGGGATTATGGAATATGAGTGAAAAATAAATTTTATATATCCCCGTATCAAGAGAAGAAAAGGGGATATTTTTCGAAGATAAACTTAACGCTTGATTGAATAGCGAGCGACCGCCGCTTCTTCTTTCGTGACGACAGTCTTACCGATAGGAGCCAGTGAAATCACGGCTAATTTCAAGTGCTGTATAGCAAATGGAATACCTATAATCGTAATAAAACACGCCACGGCAGAACAAATATGGCCTATCGCTAGCCATATGCCCGCGAATAAAAACCAAATGACATTGCCGATCACGCCGAGTGGGCTTGTCCCAATATCCATTTCATTGAACAGTTCATCCCGGGAAATTGCCTCTTTGCCAAATGGGAAGAAAGAAAAATTCCCCATCACAAAGCAAGCTCGACCCCATGGAATACCGATGATACTAATGAAAGCGAGCAGACCGAAGAACCACCACATTAGGCCCATGATAATGCCACCAAAAAGAAACCAAATAATGTTACCAAGAGTTCTCATTTTATTACCTTGTTTAAATGCCAGTTTATGGAGACTAACGTTAGTAGAAGCTTAATTATGGGCTTATTTGCTTAACCTAGCATGAATAGGGGCAAAAGATTGCTTTAAAGTGGCACTCATTTATTGCTAGACGTACTTATGATTCCCTCTAAATCACAGAAAATTGTGGATTTGGACAGAAATTGATAAGCGAAGCCCAAATATGCGTGTGTCACTATAGAACTTTATAATAACTTCACATAGAGTTTGGTTTTTATACAATAATATCCCGCCTAGCTGCAAGTTGAGTAATAACAATGAGTAATCAAAAAGGATTTACACTAATAGAAATGGTTGTCGTGATTGTTATTGTCGCGGTTTTAGCTGTGGTTGCTGCCCCTCGTTTTCTGAATATAAAAAGTGATGCGACAGAAGCGGTCATGGATGGTATTGCGTCCAGCTTCAGAGTGGTGGTAGAACAAGTTAATTACAGTGCAATCGTGCAAGGGAAAGAGCATGAAGGTAATGTTGCTGTTGATGTTGGTGGCGTAAACATCAATACGTACTTCGGCACACCGCAAGAGCTTTGGGATAATAATATCGCGTCACTGATGAATAGTGATATTGCTTATTTAGGTAATGGTTATTACACCCCAGCATCGCTTACAACGCCTTGCACTGAAGCCTCTATCTGTGTTGTCGATCAAACGCCTGCGAGTCGTGTCTTACCTGGCTACCCTGGTTGGGGGATGTTTTTTATCCCAAGAGGAAAAACCGTTGCAGATAAATGCCTCGCGTTTTATGTTTTCCAGCAAGACGGAAGCAGTATTGTATTTAGAGAGGTCTCGACGCTTACTGATGGGTGTTAGGTTGCACCCATGAGGCTTTGAGGTATCTAAAGTGTGGCTTACACTTCGTTATATAGGATTGTAGTGACCTAGCACGAGTTCTTCTGCCTTCTATTATTGGTTAGCTCAGTTTTAGATTAATACCAATTCTTGTTTTTGTGTGCTCTATATGATCTTTGATCTGAGTGCTCAATAAAGCACATCAAGCTCTATCTTCTCGATCTAGTTCTTGCTCAAATTTAATTTGTTAAGCATAGCAATAGAGTTATCAAAGATAGCTTCGGTTATGTGTTTTGGGAAACCTTCAGGTAAGCGGGCAGCGAGGCGCTCAATTGCTTTAGGTAATTCAGTTTGCATGTCATCCAATATGCTTTGCATGCTATCAGAATTAAAGCCAACTGAATTGGCGGTATCAAGAAAGTGGCGAGAGTAGATCTTGCTTATCTGGTATTTCTTACCACGGCTTGCTTTTAACCCCATTGCTAACTTTAACTTTCTGATGTTCAGCCCTTTTTTTCCTGTGATAGGGTAAGCCGACAAAATGTCATAAAAAGGCGTTAAACGATAACTACCTTGCTTTTCAATAAATATTGAATAGTTCTTTGCATGCCCATCAATAGCGCCTATAGCCCATTGGAAAACTTGAAACTTCATGAAGTTATATCTGTCTTCCAGTGCATTTGATGAGCCTTCAAGTAGCTTCATAATATCGGCTATTCCTGGTCCCCCATCAATTTCGTACTTTATAGATGAAGGGATCCCTTTAGCTTGACAGATATCTTCCTGAGGAAGGCGCAATAGTTGCGTACGATCCTTAATCCAACGTCTATCAAAGCGCTCAACAGCAATGGCTTTATAATTATGGGTTGTGATGATCTCAACTTTCGGAACATCAAACCCCAGCTCTCTAGCTAACTCAATACAGATGAACTCATTCTCGACACTTTCAGTCAGATCTAAAATAGAGGTGGGCTGTTTAATTTCACCAATAGGCAGTTTAATGATATGGCTTGTAGGTGTGTTCCCTTTGGGCAAACACCAAGTTTCATTCAACCTTAGTAATGCGGTTTTTTCTTGAGCGCCAGCAACAGATATTCGGAAGTCATCTTCTTCCTTAATCATACCTAATGGAATATCGGAATGATGGGCAGCTAAGATTTTTTCAAGCCGAGATTCATCAAGAAGTTCGTATGATAGTTTGTTCTCGATATATGGTTGATTTGGTTGGAGCAGAGCAATGGCACCTACGCTGTCTTTACCAATTTCCTTTAGAAGATCAAAAGGCTGGTTTGAAGCTGTTTGATAGCGAGCAACAATCCTATTACGTATAGCAATATTGTCTGGTAGTAGGTTGTCGAAGTAGTTGATAACGGCATCAGAAGTTATCGTAGGTACTTGTAGTTTAAGAGATAAAGATAATGGGCGAGATTTGTCGTTACTTAGCCAAGACTCATTATATTGAAATTCATGAGAGCCATTGTTTTGTTTTATTAGGGTACCGACTAACTCACCATTCATATAGGCATTAAGTTGCTGCATTACCAATCTTCCTCATCAACAGTATTTTGACTGTTTTTTGCATCTTTTGTTTCGATTTTAAGAGTGAGTTCTAATGCTTGAATGAGCTTGAACATTGTTGAAATAGTTGCCTTTTCTGGTCTATTTTCAAAGTTCGAAATGGTTGCTTGTTTTATCCCTACTTTTTTTGCCAGTTCAGATTGAGTCCACTTATTTTTTTGGCGTATGAGCAGTAAGGTATTGGCTAATTGTTGTGGGCTATAAATCACAAGTTGTCACTCCTTACAATGAAGTTTTATCCGCACTAGAGGGTATGGGCTATACTATCCCGACAAAGGGATATACGCAGTATTATACCTTTAAGGGGATAATGCAAGGTATATACCTTTTAGGGGATAAAGTAGAGGGGTCAAAGCCTTAGCTTTGACTTATCTATATTACAGGGTGATATTTAGCATGGATGAGATTGAGTCAGTAAATCAAAGAATTGAACAGTTGAAATCCGAGCTATCTCAGCTTGAGAAAAGACGAAATGAGTTACTGTCTAGTCCTGTGAATCCAGAGCAAATGATCCGCACCAGAAGTTTTGGACACTGAGTTAAGTGAGTACAATCACTAACGAGGTGAACAATGACAACTAAGAAAACACGAATCAAACATGCTCCTGAATTTAAAGCCGAAGCACTTAAGTTAGCAGAAAAAGTCGGTGTCGCTGCTGCCGCACGACAGCTATCGTTGTATGAATCTCAAATTTATGGGTGGCGTAAAGCCGTCAAAATAGATGCGAAAATCAGCGATAGAGAAAGGGAGCTCGCCACTGAAAATGCCAAACTCAAACGGTTATTGGCTGAGCAAGCTGAAGAGCTAGATATCGTAAAAAAGGCCGCCACCTACTTCGCGAAAAATCTAAAGTAGATTGCTATGAGTTTATGCTCGAACACCTGATGCAGTATAGGATTGTCCGTATGGCTAAGGTGTTTGGGGTTTCTCGAAGTGGGTTTTATTATTGGGTTGATAATCGGCATAAAGTCACCCAACGCAACGAAAACCGAAAGCAGCTTGATAGCAAAGTTCGTGAAGTCTTTGATTGTGTAGCTGAAACTCAATTAAACATCTAGTTGTTCGTTTTATACTTGCGTTTGCAATAGCGTTCATCAAATCTGGAAGTTCTTCTGGTTTCAGAGACTTCATGTTTTCTTTCTTAGGCTTCTTAAATGCTGATTTTATTCCTTGGAGTGGGTTGGATTGAGCTTTACCACAATTGACTGAAAACGTCATGATCTCATTCAAACGCTGGGAAACTCTTTTTAAAGTCTCCAATGAACCTTTTGCTTCAAGTGGTTTGAGTACATCTATTACAGTTGGAGCCGTTAACGTTGAGACGGGATGGTTTTTTAAGTAAGGAAAAACATGGAGCTCCAATGAACGCCAGATATCGTTGGCATAGTCATGTGTAATTTCTGTTTTTTTAATATCAAACCATTCTCTGCTGACATTAAGTAAAGAATTCTGGTTTATCGCTATGTATTCGCTCTGTATCTTCAGTTTATGAGCTTTTGGATCAATGCCTTGTGCAATTAATTCTCGTTGCTCTCTAGTTAGCTTTCTAGCATTGGCTATTGATAATGAAGGGTATGTGCCAAGGCTTAAACTTGCTGATTTTCTTGTTTCTGGATTTTTGTATACGAGTCTCCATGACTTGGTTCCATTTTTAAGAACTCGAAGCTGCAAGCCATCTCCATCAGACAGTATATACTCACCATCTTTTAGCTTGGCATTCCGGACTTCTTTATCTGTTAGCTGCGTTGTAGACCTAGACATTCTCGACTCCATATTCTTACCCAATGAGTTTATGGAGTTCAGTATAGGGTAATAAATTGGGTACAAAAAATGTGAGAAGTTCTGAGACAATATGAGACGCCTTGAGAAAAGACTAGTAACTAAGTAGTTGTTTAATATGGAGTGTTTTGGCTTTTTGGATACAAAAAAGGCCACCCGAAGGTGACCTTTTCCAAACGTTTGGTGGGCTGGCGGCATCTGAATTTGTTATTTAACTATTTGTTTAATAGTCCTTTTGTTTGGTTTGAGTTTTATTCTTGGTACTTATCTTGGTACTAAAATCGCTTATTACTGCTTTTCAAAGCAGATTCCAAACATGGGATCTCGATCAACATAGTCTGGGTGCTCCATCAGTTTTTGGCTTAAGTTATTCATTGATTCATCGCTGAATGAGAAGTGAAAAAAGGTAAACCCAGCCTTCCAAATATGCTTTACGAGTTGATTAAGTTTGCTATCAAATTTGTCTGCTCTAATTAGTTGAGCGCAATTCAGTTGTCTACGCATGACTAGAGAATCTAACGCTTTAATATTATATACCTCTGATATGGATTTCAGCCCTTTCTCTGAAGTATCTGCAATATCATATATGAAGAGGTTGCCTTTAAAAATTTGAAAGAAAATTGATAGGTTTAGTCGAAAGGCGTGAATTTGAAAGTAATCTAGTCGGGCTCTCTTTGCTTGTTGAAGCTGACTGACAAGATCTGTTTGTAAAACCTCTGGTCGGAAATCAACTTGGTCATTTGAACGTAATAATGACTCTATTAGTACTTTTTGATACACAGTTAAAGATGAGTATTTTCTATTTTGTAGCTTATATAGCTCTGCATCTATGTAATTGTGGTTTGAATTTTGAAATAGCGTTTTAGAGCAACTGTCGAGAAGTCGGTTGAACTCTTGTTTAGTTGCTGGCTCTTGGATAAAGGGGGATATTGGTTGTAAGTATCCATTTACTTGCATTTGTTTTCTCTCATATTAGAAAACCACACCATCGCAAGAGGTAATGAAAAAGCACAAAGGCTAGATACAAAAATTAGATGTTATTTGAAGGGATGCATATAGCTTGTCTTTAGCGATGGTCGACAGACTCTCCCAGAGCCTTGTATGAACTTAATGTTCATACCACGGTTTGTCAAATTAAACAGAAAGGCTATTTCATCTGCATCTGTAGCTTTTTGTCATTACCCCACCAGCCACGTCCCCCGGAAAAGTCATTTTAATATTTGCTCGTACCGATACGATAGCGTACATCTTCCTACAAAATTTCCTCATATATCATCCAGTAGGTAACGTTAATGACATACCCATAGTTCTCTCGTTGGCGTTATCAAAGGAAGAGAAACTACTAGAGTGGTTACATAAAGAAATGAGGAAGCTTGAAAGGTTTTTTCAAAAATTTGTAATTGGAAGCCTTCACCTAAATAAAAGTAATTATCAAAGCTGCTGGTGGTCAGCCACCAGCAGTGCAGAGAATAACTAATGTCGATATTTTATGTGTGAAATTGAACTGTCAAATCATAGCCCATTATATTGATGTGATAGTTTTGAGTTATTTCGATAGAGTTATTTTTATGTTGGGTAAGTTGCTTTTGGGACAAAAAGCGACTTAGAAGAAACGTTAGTGCCACATTTCAATTTCACACTTCATTGAATGCTTCTTCATTAAGTCATCATTTGCTCAAGCTATCCTCCAGCATGTAAGCTACTAACAAGATTACAGACGTGAGAATTACCATGAATACAGAACCAGTAGTGAATTTTGATGAATTTCTAAGAATTCTATCGTCGGAGGTGGAATCACTACCGATACGGGATTTGGAGTTATGTGATCTATCTAATGAAATCGGGATTGTAGTTGCAAAGCTAGTTGGTACAGCTGAATCTTTTGAAAGGGAATTTAAGAGTGGGATTGAGCATGGCTTTGATTTAGTACGTCAAGAGACAAAGCAGCAGAAAAAGTAAATTATATAACTGATTTCCTCCAGCAGGACTGGACAATGAGTTAAATGATATTTTGTTGTTCAAAGTTATAGGGGCTTAAATACCCGATCTGTGTTGTTGATTTTGGACACCTTACGAAGTGACTTTTCAATCCTAAAAGTAATCCGTCGGTGGCTAATCTTGATAAATTGCTAACAAGGTTTGCCCTGAGGCGTGTTCTGACGCCAAATTTAGGAATGTGATTACCTAGCTTTGGGACAGAAGCGACTTAGAAAGCCTACCCCCACGGCTTGGATAAAGCCTAATCTTATATTGGTCTTTGCCTTTGTATGAGTCTAAACTCAGATTTTTAGGGGGGCAGTAATGAAATCACCAACGTCAGTCAAAAAGCTAGAAGATCTGGGGCGGGTTCAACTTTCAAAAAACTACTTTATGCGAGACTTTTTATATTCTGAAATTTCTCAGATAGAGAGCATCCCAAACATACCCGACCATCCAGGTGTTGCAATTAAAGCAGGAACGCACTTATGTTCTCAATTACTTGAGCCTATTGAAAGAGTATTTGGGCGTGTTTCGATACGCTCTGGTTATCGCTCCCCTTTAGTTAATGCTAAGGGGGCGGAAAATGGCAACCAATACAATTGTGCCAGTAATGATAGGAACTATGGAAAGCATATCTGGGATTACCGGGATAAAGATGGTTGTTTAGGGGCTACCGCTTGTATCGTAGTGAACTCGTTTATCCCATACTACGAACGGACCAACCACTGGCAAGCATTAGCTTGGTGGATTCATGACAATATACCAGAATACTCAGAAATGTATTTCTTTCCTAAGTTAGCTGCCTTCAATCTAACTTGGAGTGAAAGGCCAAAGAAAGTAATAAAAAGTCACATTACAGGGTCTCGGGGAGTTCTTACTAAACCGACAATGGCAAACTTCAAAGGCGGTCACGCTGATGAGTACACCAAACTCCTAGAAGAGCTGGCTTTGACAACAAAATGAGCAGGCTACGTGATACCTCAGTTTTCTTGGTTGGCGGCTTTGGGAGTTCAAAGAAGCCCATTGAGGCTTGCTATACTCCTGTATGAAGATTATCAGTAAGCAGGTGAGTTAGAGGGAAGTAAGTATTGTGAAGATTGAAATAGCAGAATCTCTTTTGCGCTCTTGGTTAAGGCATGTTCGTGGCTGTGAATTTGCTGAGTTAAACTGGAAACCATCTCCCGAATGGTTGCCAAAGTCTGATGGAATAACTGAACTATTCGATACAGCTCAAGAACTTTGGCCGGAGGCGTTTGGTAAAAACAGTTACGAGCAATTGTTGCGTCAAGCAGAGGTCGATGTACTGGGACTTTCATTTTACGATAACCGACTATATTTCATAGATGTAGCTTTTCACCTTGGTGGGCTGAATTACGGCGATAAAGTAACAACGGCAATGAGGGTCTATAAAAAGCTAGTTAGATCAGCATTAATTGCGAAGCGCTACTTCCCTGAGCATGCATCTTCTATCTATTTTGTTTCACCATTTACTAATCCGAGCACTTGTTCTGAACTTGAGGGAGTGAAGGATAAACTTCAAGAAATTTCAGCTAACGATAAAAAGATTAACTTTGAAATAATTCTCACAAAATCCGACTTTAAATCGGAATTGGTGGAACCACTACTGTCATTGGGTAACGGTGTAGCAGATACATCTGAATTGTTTTTGCGTAGTTGGCAACTAATAGAACCTTTCCTCAATCTTCAACAACAAAGAAATCACCCAGAAGTATGCGTGCCTAAGAAAGATGCTTTGCGTCTGACCGTGCCTACACCTGAAATTAATAGGAAAGACCTATTAGTCTCGGCGCTTTATTTGGCAAAATTTGGTCACTTTAATCTTTTAGGTTTTGGGAACCAAACTGGAGCAATTCAAAGCTTGGCGGATCTAATAGGATGCTCAGCAAACTCATTAAGAGGGTTTCGAGATCGATACGATAGATATGTTGAGAGTCCTCGTGTGGGATATGATTTGCCTCTCTCTGATGAGTTGATGGCGACTTTAGATAAATATGGTGAATTGTCAGAAGTTGAGTTGCGTTCTAAATTACCGAACTAAAGTTATTCATGCCCCTTTCTAATGTTCTTCAGATAAACGCCTTAAGTTTATTAATCTAAAACGTTTTTCTTCATCAAATATTGGCTTCAACACGATCTAATACAGTACAAGAGGGAACTAACTCAACAAACAAAATTCCGCCAGATTATAACTAGTACTTAAATTTCAAATGCCGAAGACAACTAATTTTAATTAAAGGTTTTTTATAAATATCGGATACTTTTTGCAGTGGTGGTACTTAACCATTTGAACTGCGATACTATAACCTTGATTCATCGATTCTAAAGAACGGTACGCTGTTTCTACATCAATTACGAATGGAATACCTCCTATTCTATTAATATTTGCTACATAATGAAGTGCCATTGCAAGTTCATGCTCTACCAAATTTTCACTAACATTATCATACTCAATCATGTATTTCCCATAACGTTCTCTGTTTTCGGTGTTTGTAAGGTAAAGCAAGGAAGCCGAACACTTGGAAGCAATACTCAAAATTTCAGTGGGACTTTTTTCTCGTAATTTACTTGAATAGTCCAACCAATCATTTGCGTCTACTGACGCACTTAGACATACTGTAATGGTAATTAAACTTGCCGAATTTTTGTTCATTAATTTTTTCATATCTTTTGTAAAAGTACCTCATTGAAGTTTATTGTAGTGAGTGTTGATTGAATGTCTGTAATCCCCAAATGGCTAGACACTAAGTTGTTACACCAACTAGCGGCCTATAGGGAAAAAGCGAGGTAGATTTAAGTGACCTGATTTAGGCTAGTCTGGTTGAAGTGGAACGATAAGCCCTTCTAGATTAAATATTTCAGAGATAGCAGCGAAACTTAGCTTTCCAGAGCGTCCTTTGTAACCACACATTGAAAGGTAGACATCATGAAAGTTGGGGCAAAGGTAGAGATCGTTGGTACATTTTAATAGGAATTCGTACCTGTTTGCTCGTGAACGTTGAGTATATACTTTTTCCCCGCTGCCTTCTTCATAACTCAGCCATAATTCGGGAGCCAAACTGTCTAGATGACTTTTTAACTCTTCGGCAAGATCATTGAATAACTCTTCACTATTTAAGGGGAGAGTACAAAGCATTTTCGTCAGTTTTTCTTTGCTTAATTTAGTAAAAAGAGGATGTTCATCCCAAGCTCCATCGAAAGAAAAATGTTGATAAATTAATGCTAGGAAAGGAACTATAGCTTTGTATGTGTGATTTTCTGGATAAGGAAGCTCATCGAAAAAGTTTACTTCATGTAAATGAGCCCACGCTTGGCGACACCAACGAAGATCTTCTTTAGTGCTCCAAAATTGGAAGTATTCTTCTGCTAAATGCTGGATATTGTGCCAGCTATATTTATTGTGTTGTTCTATCATTTCCATTTAACTTTATGTATTACATCACTAGAAGTAGCATCAACGCTAAGCGTACCATTTGTCACTTTTTGGGACAAAAGCGAGATTGAGTGATAATTCTAAATGACTTCTGTCCCAATTTATTACCAAATAGGAGCGGGGAGAATGTAATTGGAGAACTACCTGTCACAACAATGCTTATATTTCTTTCCCGAGTTGCATAGGGGACACACGTCGTTTCGTCCTATTTTCTGATGTGTAAGGTTTCTAGTTGAAGACGTATTAACTCTACTTGGCATGTAAAATCTTGACTTTACATTGTTTTTTATATCTTGAGCTGAAGAGGTTTGTAGGCTATTGGATAAAGCTGAAATAGAGTCAAGCATGCTTTTCTGAGAATCAAAAGGGCATCCTTTAGAATCAAAATTGCAATAGAAAGCCGTCCAATCATCTTCTTCCTTCTTGGTAAGAGACATTTTTGCAAATAACCGATCTAGAGCCCTTAAGTGCTTTGGAGTAAGGTTTTCTATTTCTTTTCTGATTTTGATGGGACAATCTGAGCTCCGATAGCTAGCTATAAACTCCCCAAGACCTTTCTTGATTTCAATCGGATTTTCTCCGGCATGTTTGAGAATTAGTAATCCGAACTCATATCTAGCAACTGGATCATTACTTATTTCAACATATCTGCTGTAACATGAAAGAGCTTCAACTAGTTGTTCTTTGTTATGTGGTTGACGGACTAAAGTTCTTCCCGCGCTAAGCAATGCTGGTACATAACCATTTGACAGTGACTGTTCAATATATACCCAATAGTTATCGAACTCACCTTCTCTAAGATAAAATTCAGCTAATTTATATTGTGATTCTGGGTAACCTGAATTTGCCGCTTCTGTTAGTAGCTCCATTGATCGTAAAAGATCTTTCTTGACGAGCTTTCCATCGGCATAGACTTTACTTAGGGTATTCAAAGCTAAAGGGTGGCGTTTTTGAGCTGATTCATCTAAAAACCTCAGCGCTTCTCGGATATCTTCCTCATCTTTGTCATCTAGTTCAAGTAGAAAATAACCATAATATGCTTTGGCTTCATCGTGATCCGAGTATGCCGCGAAGCTTAGGTGGCTAATACCTTTGTGCATATTAACTTCACATCCTAACCCTTTAATATATGTGAGCCCAAGAGTGAACCGACTATCAGAATGTGCCCAGTTCGAGGTAGACTCCAAGAAATGCAGGGCATTTCTTAGTTCATCACCATCTTCTTCAGAAAAATAGACATAGCTTTGGTTAGTTGTATTGTTGAATGTCTGTTCCCACCTCTGATTACGCTGTTGTATTAAAGCTATCGCAACATCATACTTCGCTTGCGAATCATTTTTGAACAAAGCTTTGTAGGTTAAATTCTCTAATTCGGTTTCATTAGACTCGATAAATTCGTATTGAGTAGGCTGAAGCCCTTGAAATGAGGTTCGTATAAGATCGACAGTATCACATAACACTAATAGCGTATTTCTAGCTAACTCTCTGAAATCCGTTTCTTTTAATGAGAATTGCTCTGGGTGGGCAGCTTTGTTTCCTTCTAAGCGGATTTGATGTAGGTATTTAATTATATCTTTGTTTATAAGTTTTGTTGAATGGAGTTTCTCTACTAGATCATATAGATCAGAATCGCGTTTCTCTTCACCAACCTCGGATAACATCAAGGTAGTTATACTTGTTGCCAGTGAGCGGAGGATAATCAGTGTTTGGATTGGTGCAGATTTATAAAGACATTTCGCTCGTTCATATTCCTGTCCCATCACTTCATCGAAGTCCTTGATGAGTTCGATGTCATCTAGAGTTTTCAAGTTGTTCAATTCCTCTGGCTAAAAATCTTTTTCATCTGTTTGAACATAAAAGAATCATCAAAATAATACCTTCTTCTTGCTCCGGGACAAAAGCGACTTAGGAATTAGCCTAAATCGCCAAGCTTTATATGATTTACATTAGATTGAGGATTTGAATTGCTTCCACTACGATTTTTGTACGCTCTCCTTTTCTAGGAGGAAAGCCTGCTCGACGGAAGTAGGCTTCGATTAAGTGTTGCCATTCTGAGTCATGATGATCATCACTAGGCTCAAACAGGTCTGAGCTGTACAAGCATTCTTGCGCGATCATTGTAAGGACTACTTGATGGTGTTCGGCATCAAGTGACCCTTCTTGGATGGGAACTATTTGATGTTCACCAAAGAATTCAGCAAGCTGTTTTGCATCAGCTCTTGAACGAGCAAGCGAGCTAGCTATCTGTTTATTAAAGCAAAATAGCATGACTCCAAACAGCCTAAGTAGTCGGTATCCGAATACAACGCCATTAGCTAGAGCTTGCCCATTTGAGAGTTGTTGGTATACCTCTATGCACCTGACCAGTGTTTCCACTTCACGCAATGAAAGGTGATGCTCACTTATGACATGCCTTACTAAAGCAAACTCGGCATTTTCTGCCAAATTAAGAGATTCCAAAAGGGGGCTTTGGTTAACTAGGTTTTGATAGTGGAAAACAGAAGCTAGAGACTTTTCTAGACCGCTATGATTTGAAAAGGAGTTCGGTAGTACGAAAGTAAACTTGAGGAATTTATCAAGATATTGTTGAGCGTTAACACTGTCACCATATCGATGATTAATAGAGGCTTTTAGTTGGTTTGTGTTGGTCACTAGGACAAACTGAACACCAGAAACAGGGAATGTGTGCTTAATTACTTCGAGTATATTCACCGCAAAGTCAGGTCGACATCGGTCTAGTTCATCGATGAATACTACAATAGGCTTTTCTTCCGTAATATCAGCCATCATTTTTTGCAGAGCTTCTAGGCTTTCATTAGCCTTTATATGATCTTTTAACAGCGACTCTACTGACGAATCTATCGCTTTGTCTGCTACTTTCTGGATCTCTTTATCAAATCCATCAAGGACAGTTTCTGTATCTTGTTTTAAAACATGAGCAACACCTGCTTTTGCTAAAGTTTTTAGACCATACCTAACTGTTGGTAAGACTTTTTGAACGAAGCTTTCTCGTTGCTCACCTTCAGGTAGAACCTTCAAAATTTCAGCTAGTATTGTTAGCAAAGGTTCGTTGGCATGATCAGCCTGAAATGCATCAACGTAAATCAAATGATGCGAATCTTTGCCTTTCATTAAGTTGATTAGTTTATGGCAAAACTCTGTTTTTCCGGTTCCCCATCCACCATCAACGACCATTGGAGAAATATCTATCGAAGACTCAAGCAATAGAGCTACTTTTTCAGCGACAGTTTCTCGTTTGAACTCATCACGGTCAGTAAAGGTTATATTGTTCATTGGTTTCAATTAAGCCTTATAAATTATATTCTTAATGAGTAGCGTACTTCACATCACCACGCTCATAGCAAGTAGCCGCCCATGTGTGTTTATCAATCACTTTTGCTCCAAAAGGCCCATATACACCCCATGCAACTGAAATGTCTTCGTCCCAACAAAGGTCGCACTGTAGTGCTTCCGTGGGAATGGTCATACTTAAAATGTCGTGTGCAATATTATGAAGTGATGTAGGTTTGGCGCAGTAACAATTTTTACTACCTAATGGGTCTCGCAGTGTTAATGGGCCTACATATCGACGATAAAGCTTGGGAAACACTTTCCGTAAACGCTGTTGCACTGCTTTTAGTATTGTTTTTTCGCCTTTAGTTTCAGCATTTTTCATGAGCCTAACTAGACTGTCTTGGTTATCATATTGCCCCTGATTTATCTTTGAAAACAGAGCGTTTAAACGCTCTGATCTAGATGTTGTTCTGCTGGTACTCGGAGTTTCTGACGAGGATGTTAGTTGAATAGGCGCTATTTTTTCGCCATGTATTTTTCTAAGGTGGCGTTTAAGGTTTTTCTGTTTGATAGCCTTTTTACATTGAGGACACTCAACGAATAGCTCTTTATCAGATAGTGAATTATTCATCTACAACCTCAACGGTCTTATGTTGCGCACCGTAGTACGTCCCCTCATCAATGATGTAACGCAGCATCACACCACAGCTTGGGCAATCAAACTCTTCGTTTGGTTCAATGCATTCGTCTTCAATCCAGTCCCAGCCAAAGTGATTCTCACATTCGGGGCATTGCATAACGGCTCCTCACGTCTCACAACTCTCTGAAATCCTTAGTGCATCTTCAATCTCGACGCCAAGGTATTCAACCGTGCTTTCTAACTTAGCATGACCAAGAAGTAATTGAATAGCCCTAAGATTCTTGGTTTTAGCGTAGATCAAAGAAGCTTTGGTGCGGCGCAGTGAATGTGTGCCGTATTGCGTTTTATCGAGTCCTATATCAGTAACCCATCGATTAACCATGGTTGTGTAGTAATGGTATGAGATGGGCTGCCCTTCACGGCGTGGGCTTGGGAATAAATAGTCTGTTGGCTGTAATGAGTTTTGAATGATCCATTGTGACAAAGTTTGCTGAGTCTTCTGCTGTTTCACTATGGTTCTCGACATAACGCAGCCGCTGCGGCTGACATCTTGAACTTTCAAGTTGCGTAAATCACAGGATCTCAACTTACAGTCGATGGCTAGATTGAACAGTGCCAACTCAAACAAGCGTTCTTCCAATTCAAGTCGAATACGGATGCGCCAAATGTCCTCTAGCTTGAAGGCTTTCTTCTGACCTACACGCTTTCCTTTATTCCAAGCTTCCATAATGTGCTCCTTACTTCATAAAAATGCTCTTTAAGTAAGGCAGAAATCAAAGACAATGCTGTATCCAGTGGTATGATTGACGGAATATTTCTATAACAAGAAAACTTCTAATGAATCAAACAGAACAACAGTATTTGAAAGAGCTTGAAGGTAAGCTTTGGAACGCCGCAGACAAGCTACGTTCAACGCTAGACGCAGCGCAGTACAAACACGCAGTGTTAGGTCTAATCTTCGTTAAATACGTCTCTGATGCATTTAAGTTGCGTCAGGATGAGATTAAAGCTGATATTGCTAACCCTGAGCACGAATACTATTTAGATCCTGCCGATTACTCTGAAGAAGAACTAGCAGAAGAAATCAAGATTGAGCTTGAGCAACGTGACTTCTACACAGAGAAAAATGTGTTCTGGCTGCCAATTGAATCCCGTTGGCAGTTTCTGCAAAACAATGGCCCGCTGGTTATTGGTGGTGCTGAGTTAGATGTTGACGGTAAAACGAAAAAAATCACTTCTGTTGGGCACCTAATTGATAACGCACTTGAAGGCATCGAGCGTGATAACCCGAAACTGAAAGGCGTACTTAATAAGTCCTATTCGGGCATGCAGATTGACCAAGCCAAGCTTAACGAACTTATCAACCTGATTGCCACTATTCCGTTTGTTCATGCCGATCTAAACAGTAAAGATATCCTAGGTCATGTATACGAATATATGCTGGGTCAGTTTGCGCTTGCCGAAGGTAAAAAAGGCGGTCAGTTCTACACGCCAGCCTCTATCGTAACGCTGATCGTTGAAATGATTGAACCGTTTGAAGGTCGTGTGTATGACCCTGCAATGGGTTCTGGTGGTTTCTTCGTTCAATCAGAGAAATTCATCGAGCGTCATGCAAACGAGAAGAAGGTTGATGCCCTTACTCAGAAGCAGAAGATCTCTATCTACGGTCAAGAATACAACCATACAACGTGGCAATTAGCAGCGATGAACATGGCGATTCGTGGTCTTGATTACGACTTCGGTAAAGAGCCTGCAAGTACCTACACCAATGTACAGCATCCAGATTTACGTGCTGACTTCATCATGGCTAACCCTCCATTCAACATGAAAGAGTGGAACACTGGCGTAGATGATAACGATCCTCGCTTCAAATACGGCCAACCGCCATCAGGTAACGCTAACTTCGCATGGATGCAGCACATGCTTCATCACCTTGCTCCTGAAGGCTCTCAGGCGCTTCTGTTGGCAAATGGTTCGATGAGTTCAACGACCAACAACGAAGGTACTATTCGTCAGGCGTTAATCGAGAATGACTTGATTGAATGTATGGTGGCGCTTCCCGGCCAACTGTTTACCAACACACAAATCCCTGCTTGTATCTGGTTCTTAACTAAGAACAAGAATCCTCGCGTTGATAAGGCAGGGCGTAAACTACGCGGTCGTAAAGGTGAAGTGTTATTTATTGATGCGCGTAACCTTGGCTACATGAAAGACCGTGTACTTCGTGACTTTAACTTCGATGACATTAAGAAAGTCGCAGACCTCTTCCATGCTTGGAAAACAGGTGAAGAAGTTAATGGCGTTGGTTATGAAGATCAAGCAGGTTTCTGTAAGTCAGCAATGCTAGAAGAAATCACTAAGCACGATTTTGTTCTGACTCCGGGTCGCTACGTTGGTGCTGCTGAAGAAGAGGATGACGGTGTTCTTTTTGCTGAGAAAATGGCAACACTGACTTCGAAGTTAGGTGAGCAGTTTGCAAAGTCGGCAACGCTAGAAGCTGAGATCAAGAAGAACCTAGCGGGGTTAGGTTATGAGTTGTAATTGGCCTGAATTTACCGTAGCTGATTTGGAAAAGAAAAAGCTAATTCTTGTTCAAGATGGGAATCATGGTGAGTACCGTCCGAGGAAGAATGAGTTTGATGCCGATGGTATCGCATTTATTCGAGCTGCCGATTTTTGCAATGGAACTCTAGATTTTACTGGAGCAGAAAACATAAATGATGTTGCTTTTCAGCGTATAAGAAAAGGGATTGGCAAAGATTTAGATACTATTCTTTCGACAAAGGGTACGGTTGGTAAGATAGCGTTTGTTCCAGAAAACTCCCCTAAATTTGTATGTTCACCTCAGACAACATTTTGGCGCTCATTGGATCATACTTTTCTTCATCCACAATATCTTTACTATGCGCTTCAATCTAAGCACTTTGTAAACCAGATTTCATCAAGAAAAGGTGAAACTGACATGGCTGACTATCTTAGCTTAACAGCACAAAGAAGCTTATCTTTATTAATACCGGACATATCAACACAAAAAAAGATCGTTGCCCAGTTGTCGGTCATAGACGCAAAGCTTCAACTAGGAGCGCAAACAAACCAAACCCTTGAAGCTATAGCTCAGGCCATTTTCAAGTCATGGTTTGTCGATTTTGACTCAGTAAAAGCCAAGATGAATGGTGAGCAACCTGAGGGGATGGATGCGGCTACTGCCTCGCTATTCCCAGAAAAGCTAGTTGAGTCTGAATTGGGTTTGATACCTGAGGGGTGGGAAGTAAAGCCCTTAGACAAAGTTGCTCACTTCCAAAATGGGCTGGCATTGCAAAAGTTTAGGCCTGAGTCTGAAGATGATGAATTCTTACCAGTTCTTAAAATTGCTCAGCTACGCCAAGGCTACTGTGATGGCAAAGAGAAGGCACGTACAGATATAAAAGAATCTTGCAGAGTATACGATGGGGATATGATTTTCTCATGGTCAGGCTCCTTGATGATTGATTTATGGACTGGTGGTAATGCTGCTTTAAATCAACATCTTTTCAAGGTTACGAGTGAAGAATATAACCTACCGTTATACCTGTTCTGGACAAAACACCATTTGGTGAAATTCCAGCAAATTGCTAAAGACAAAGCAGTAACGATGGGACATATAAAACGTGGTCACCTGAGTGAATCATTATGTGTCATTCCTCCAAAGGAACTAAGAGACAAAATGGATGAAGTTTTGATGCCATTAATCAATCAAGGACTTAATTTGCGACTTCAGAGTAACCAGTTGGCCGCACTGCGTGACACGCTACTTCCTAAATTGCTTTCCGGCGAAATCGACTTAGACAAAGTGTTAGACGTTTAAGATAAGGACAATAAGACGTGTTTAAAATTGATAAGGAATCCAACCGAATTTCAAGAATAGAAACTAAACGTTTTAGTGATCTTGGTTTTCGAGAACGTGATCACCTGCAAGAATGGTTAGCGAACCAACCAGACGCCTTAGGCGAAGAGCTACTTATCATTCAAAAAGAATTCGATGGGTTTGATGATACGAGAGAGCGTCTTGATCTATTAGCGATGGATAAAGACGGGAACCTTATCATTATAGAAAACAAGCTTGATGATACTGGTCGTGATGTCATGTGGCAGGCTCTTAAATATGCGTCTTATTGTTCTAATCTAACCAAGTCACAAATTGTCGATATTTATCAGGGCTATCTAATTAAGTATTGCGGTGGTGGTGATGCAAAATCTCAATTATGTGAATTTCTAGATGCTCCTGATTTGAGTGAAGTCGTTCTTAACTCTGGTATGAATCAACGCTTGATGCTAGTTGCAGCCAACTTTAGAAAAGAAGTAACAAGTACGGCATTGTGGTTATTGAATCACGGCATTCAGGTTCAATGTTTTAAAGTGACGCCTTATTCAATGGCTGAAGATCTTTTTCTTAACGTTGAGCAAATCATTCCGACTCCTGAAGCTAAGGAATTGATGATTGGAATGAATGCCAAAGAAGCTGAAGAAAAGAACACAGAAGCAGAACTTAAGAATCGACACCGAATCCGAATGGCTTTTTGGGAGAGAGCATTAGAATCCATGAAGAGTAGTCAATGCGATTTGTTTAACAATATCAATCCAAGCAAAGATCACTGGCTAAGTGCTGGCTCTGGTGTTCGTTCTTGTCCGTTTACTTTGATCTTTGGTGTTAGAGAGGTTCGAGTTCAACTTGAAATGACTCGTGCTGGAGGTTTGGAAAACAAGTTCTTGTTTGACCAGTTACTAGAACAGATCAGTCCAATCGAATCCTCTTTTGGTCAACCTTTGGAGTGGTTGCGGTTAGATGATAAAAAAGCATCTAGAGTTCAGTTACGAAAAGAGTTTGATGGGTACGATCGAGAACAATGGCAAGAGATGATTGACTGGTTAGTTGAGCACATGATCTTACTCGAAAAAGCGTTTAAATTTCCACTTCAAGTGGCAAGTGATAAATTAAAAAATACTACTTTTGAGGGTGGAGCCGAGACATGATCACTGAAGACCAGTTAGAAAAAGAATGTATTAGATGGTTCACCGACCAAGGTTATCTGTATAAAAATGGCTATGACATCGCACCTGATGGAGATTCTCCAGAGCGTGATGATTATCATCAAGTTGTTTTAAAGCAACGGCTATTAAATCAATTAGCAATCATCAATCCAGAGCTTCCGATAGAGGCACTGAATGATGTGGTTAACACGGTATCTTCCCCCGATACGCCAATTCTTATTAAAAACAACCGCGCCTTCCACAAGTTTGTGATTGAAGGGGTGCCTGTCGAATACACGATTGTTGAAGACGGCGAATCAAAGACAAAGCATACTCACGCTCAGTTAATGGATTTTACGACGCCTGATAACAATGAATTCCTTATCGTGAATCAGTTTACGATTACAGGTACAAAAGGGAATCGCCGTCCCGATGTTTTGGTGTTTATTAACGGCTTGCCCATCTCTGTTATTGAGTTGAAAAATCCAGCCGATGAGCATGCCGACATTTGGAATGCCTTTAATCAACTTCAAACCTACAAAGATGAAATTTCAGATCTGTTTATTTTCAATGAAGCGCTGGTTGTTAGCGATGGGTGGACGGCTCGTGTTGGTTCACTGACGGCTAATAAAGAACGATTCTTACCTTGGAAAACCGTCGCTACGGAGGACGATAGACCATTATTGGAGTTTCAATTAGAAACCATGGTTCGTGGCTTCTTTAAGCAAGATTTATTGCTCGATTACATCCGTTACTTTGTGTTGTTTGAAACTGACAATGACAAAATTATCAAGAAGATTGCAGGCTATCACCAGTTTCACGCGGTGAGAGCGGCTGTTGAGGCGACGGTTCGTGCCGCCAATACATCTGGTAACTTCCTTGAGAGCACTATACCTGCTTTAGAAAAAATTAAACAAGGGAGTGGTAAAGCTGGTGTGGTTTGGCATACGCAAGGCAGTGGCAAAAGCATCTCTATGGTTTGCTACGCGAGTAAGTTATTGCAACAAGCCGCAATGAATAACCCGACGATCGTGGTGGTGACTGATCGAAATGATCTCGATGGTCAGCTTTACAATACCTTCGGGATGGCACAAGAGACGTTAAAGCAAATACCTCAACAAGCGGACGACCGAGATGCGTTACGTGAACTGCTTTTAAATCGCCAATCTGGAGGCATCATCTTCACGACGATTCAAAAGTTCGCTTTATTAGATGAAGAGACTGAGCACCCTAGACTGTCTGAGCGAAGTAATATCGTTGTTGTTTCTGATGAAGCGCACCGAAGCCAGTATGGCAATAAGTCAAAGATGGTAGAAGTGAAGGACAAAAACGGCACTGTAACGGGTCACAAGTACGTTTATGGTTATTCCAAGTATATGCGTGACGCATTGCCTAATGCTTCATTCATCGGCTTTACAGGAACACCTATCGCAATGGATGACAAAGACACGCGTGGTGTTTTTGGTGAGTACGTCTCTATCTATGATATTCAAGATGCCGTTGACGATGGTGCCACGGTGCCTATCTACTACGAATCTCGCCTCGCTAAGCTTGATATTAACCAAGAGGAAATAGAGCAACTTAACGATAAAGTTGAAGATGAAATCGGTGAAGATGAAGAAACGGCAGATCGTGAAAAAGTAAAATCAGAATGGGCAACGTTAGAAAAACTTGTAGGCGCAGAGCCTCGTATTGAACAAGTCGCAAAAGATCTCGTTGAACATTTCACCACTCGAACGTCGACCTTTCCCGGTAAGGCGATGATTGTTTCGATGAGTCGAGAAATCTGTGTCGATCTTTACAATGCTATTGTGGCAATTAAACCAGAGTGGCATCACCCAGATACAGATAAAGGTGCAATCAAGATTGTGATGACTGGCTCTGCATCAGACAAAGAAAAGATGCAGCCTCACATCCACGATAAGAAAACCAAAAAGCTATTCGAGAAGCGTTACAAAGATACTGAGGATGAACTTCAGCTCGTCATCGTTCGAGATATGTGGCTGACAGGATTCGATGCACCTTGTTGCCATACCATGTATATCGATAAACCAATGAAAGGGCATAACCTAATGCAGGCTATTGCTCGTGTTAACCGAGTATTTAAAGATAAACCCGGTGGTTTGGTTGTCGATTACATCGGTATCGCTAATGAACTTAAAAATGCACTAAAAACCTATACTAACAGCCAAGGTAAGGGCCAACCAACTGTCGATACAGCAGAAGCGTTTTCAGTATTGATGGAGAAAGTTGATATCATCAGAGGGATGTTTGCAACACCCGTTGATACAAAGGTATTCAACTACCGTCCAGACTTTGAAACGGATGCATTGCGCTTGTTACCGGGAGCAGTTAACCATTTGTCAGGTTTATCTCATACTGACGCTAACGGAAAACAAGTCAGGGACGGAAAGAGGCGATTCCTCGATGTGATGGCGGCTTTGGCTAAAGCATATTCACTGTGTAGCACCATGGATGAAACTCACGGTTATAAGAACGAAATTGCCTTTTACTCTGCGATCAAGACAGCTTTTATCAAGCACTCAACGGTAGACAAGAAACGTACCGATGAAGAGCGCAATACAGTGTTAAAACAAATTCTAAATAATGCAGTTGTAGCCGATGGTGTTGATGATATTTTCACTATGGTAGGGCTTGATAAGCCAAACATTGGGCTTCTGTCTGAAGAGTTCTTAGAAGATGTAAAGAACATGAAAGAGAAGAACCTCGCGGTAGAGCTGTTAGAAAAGCTGCTTCGTGATGAGGTTAAATCTCGCATGAAGAACGACGTCGTACAGGAGAAGAAATACTCTGAACGTATTATGTCGACGCTTCAAAAATATCATAACCGTAGTATTGAAACGGCTCAGGTTATTGAGG